>NZ_JBTVYO010000003.1:0-387787 GCF_054788345.1 Celeribacter sp. ULVN23_4
AGCGGACAAAATCGCAGCTTGAAATACGAAATCAACAGTCCCCGGTAAAACCGAGGCGGCTCAATGATCTATTTTGCCATGAGGGCACCGGACGTTGTGATAATATAATAGATGCTGGTCCGCTGTATTTTGATGACGACCACCTCTCGAATTTCGGGGCAAGACGCGTTGTTCCTCGAATTGTTGAGGCAATTATCGGCGCGGGTTCTGAGACCCTAAACTAACCTAAAATTAATGCCGGACCTGAAAAAGTGTGTAACGTTTGGAATTGTGGGGGCTCTAGGGATCGTACTCCATTACCGGTTTCCCTTGGATTTTTAATCTGTTTCACTGCTGCCGGAAGCAGGCGGGAGATTGTCATGGCCAGGAACCTTTATTGGGTCAGCGACGAGGAATGGGCGTCGATCCAACCGCATTTGCCAACTGGGCGGCGCGGGGGGCGTCGGGTGGACGACCAAGGTTCATGCCCCGACCGACGAGGCGCGGCGGCTGCGTGACTGGCTGACTGAGTGCGGATGCGATCCCGTCATCCTGCCAAACCCCACCCGCAAGCAGCCGCGTTCCTACGACAAGGAGGGCTATCGCGGGCGCAATGTGGGGGAGCGGATGTTCTGCCGTATTAAGGATTTCCGTCGTATTGCAACACGTTGCGACAAGCGGACAGATGTCTTCCCGTCGGCCGCCATCCTCTGGTGGGCCAATTGGGGCCCGACTCTAAATCGGAAAGTCGTTCTCCTTCACAATCTGCCAGATCTCGCGATTAAGTTCCTGGAGGCGCGAAATGGTGCGATCAAGTCGTGCCATTTCGTCTGCATTTAGCTTCTGCTCTTTCCCCATTCGAATTTCTGTTTTCCGATCCTGAATCCGCATCAGGATGGTGCTGAATTCACCTGACTCTGGATCAAAGGAATAGATGCAATGGTTCAAACGGTTGCGCACGCCGCCTTCTCTCGCAAGTGCTCGCATCGTGTCGATGATGACCTGCCCCTGCCTATCTTTCAGGGGACCGATCTTGACCAAACGCTCGACAAGATCAATCCGGGCCCGTGTCGTGTTCAGCGTGAGAAAGATTACTGTGGCGACATCTTTCGAGGTGCCGGCCAATCCGGCGATCAGATGGATCAAAAGACTCTCAGTGTTTGTCCACGTATAGTTCAGCTGCCCCACTTTAAGGAAAATGGGTTGCAAGATTTGCTCCGGGCTGTCCGGGTCTGAGTGACCTTCCATGACAGGCGTCCTCCCCTTGCCTTGTATGCGGTTTTCGTCCCTTCACCCCCGCATGTCGGCGAACCGGGCCGCAGCTTCTGTCCGATTTCGAACTTTGAGCTTGGTGATCACATTGTGGACGTGCAGTTTCACCGTATGTTCGGAAAGCTCCAACCGTTCCGCGACCTGTTTGTTTTGAAGGCCACAGGAAATCATTTCGAGCACCTGAGTTTCACGTCGCGTCAGGGCATCGCAGCCCGCTTTTGGTTTGGTGGATTTCTGCAGGGCATCGCGTGGGGGAAGCACTCCAGTGTCTTCCTCCAGCAGCTTCATGAGCAACTCCACTGGGAAATAGTGACCTTTGTTGATTTGAAGACGCAGAATATCTAGCCAGACCTCCATTGGGCGCGACATCGGTAGAAATCCGGCAAATCCTCTCAGTCCTTGCAGCTCACGCAAAAGGTTCAGGCCTTCTGTTGAGGAAATCCCGGCGACAGAATCCCCGGTATAACTGACAGCCACCGATGGTTTCGGCTGTCCGGCGCGCTTCACGTCTTCCTGAACCTTTCGAATGAGCTCACATGGATCGCTGGCTTCCGCGAAACATTGTTCATGCAGCACCACAAGCCAAATCCGACGCGAGATGTCCTGCGCCGCTTCCAGCATTTGCTCAACCTCCACATAACGCACAGGTTCTACACTGGGAATCTCAGATTGAATGACACGTAAAAATGCATCGCAAAATCCGCGTTGAGATCCGACAAAAGCCAAAACGCCATCGCGCCGCGCCGAAGCAACAGTAGTTTTCATTTCGATCACTTTTAGGTCGGCTTTGGACTACAAAGCCTTCCCCCCCACTTGTTCCAACTCCCCTGCGCCATCATCACACTTTAGCGTGCCACTGAACCACATGGGCGATGACAGCGCCGCACCCTGTGACGTTCTTGTGGCACCAAGTGTTTTGACAAATGCGCCAGAAAACACCCAAGAGCTGGTTCTACACACAACACTCCCAAAGACCCCGCAGCCATCCCACTCGCGCAGCGTCATTTGGATATACTCACGGGTCATATGCTAACATGTTTTGCGGTTTTTGATCCTGATTTTTCTCAAAACGTCCCTTTTCTACGCATTTCAAAACGCCGTTCACTCCAATAGGACATACTGGCTCGTTTTGAGTTTCTGCGTTCAAAGCGCTTTGTGAAATTGGTCAGAATTTTCACCCTTCGAGCTTAATCTCAGTCCAATCTAAAGGATCAGATGTAGCAGATCGCTAAATCGAATGATTAGGGTGACGCTTTGAGTCTGCACACAGAACGGCCAGAAAGATTGATCGGCCATTCCTTAACAAATCCTTAAGTCTCAAACGGAAAGCGCTCCCCGAACGATGAGGTTTTAGACCTGCTCCAATGTCCGGCTACTCGGATGCTATCGAAGAGGGCAAGGTTTAGGCGTCTTCGATGAGGACGGATCACTGAGCCCCCGCAAAGCGGTTCCGGACATATCGACGACCCAGAATAAAAGGGTGCGCACACTGGCCTGATTTAGAGGGCACGCGACAGCCCATGGGGTGGGAAGAAAGACAGCTGAAAACTACCGAACAGAGGGCCGCACGCTGCGGACCCGCGGCGTTTTGGATGTTCAAAATGTCGAATCAGTGAACCAGAGATTCGATATGGCCACGTGATAGAAAATGAGTGGCCCGGAAATCTCGCAATTCCGAAAGGGAGGCTATTATGCCCGGTCCCAAGAATAACTTCATGATGATGCCCCTCGACTTCCAGATGCAAGATCAGGAACAGGATCAAGATCAGGGCCAAGGTCAGGGCCAAGGTCAGATTCAGGGCGAATTCCAGAGCCAGGGTCAGGAGCAAAGTTCTGAATCCTTGAACCTCAATGGTAATGGCAATCTGAACGGCAATGGCAACGGCAATCTGAACGGCAACTTTAACTACAGTGAAACCGGCTCGGATTCCGAAAGTACCTCTGGTGCGGGAGCCGGAGCTGGCGCAGGTGCCTTGGGTGTCGGTGTTGGCCTTGCCGGCGCGGGTGCCGGTGCTGGGTCGGAAAGCAGCAGTGACGCAGAGGTGCTTGTAAGTAACACGTCCACAGTCAGCGTCGGTGTTGAGGTCGGCATCGGGATTGATGAAATGCCGTCTGACGATGATTTTGCCGATTTCAATCTGGACAACTCCAGCATCGACAACATCATCATGGCCGATGGCAATCTCAACTATGACTATGTCTACGATACCGGCCACGACGTCGACTTGAACGGCATCCTGAGCGGCTCGCTCAATGGTGCAGGAACCGACACCGCGAATATCTCTGCTCAGCAGAACATTCTCGATGACTCCGACACGCTTGAAAACGCCAGCATCAGCAATGATGGCGAGTTCAATCAGAATGGTGATGCGTCCGGGGGCGAAGCCAAGGCCGAGGAAGGTATTTCCAACGAAGGTGAAGGTGGCGGAGACGCCAGCTCCCTCGGCGGCTTTGCAGTCGGCGCGAGCCTGACCGGCCCTGCGGGCGCCACCGGCGGTGCGAATGACGATGTCGAAGGCGGCAAGTCCGAAGGCGATGACGGCGGCGACGCAGGATCCCTCGGCGTTGGTCTTGGCGGGCTGGGCCTGTCCGGCAGCGCAGGTGGTGACGGTGGAACCGGTGGTGATGCCGGCGACGCCGGTGATGCTGGCGCACTTGGTGCCGGGATCGGGCTTGGTCTTGTGGCCGCTGGCCTCGGTGTTGGCTCGGCCCAAGGCGGCAACGCGGGCAATGCCGGTGACGCGGAAGGCGGCGATAGCGGTTCGCTCGCTGCGGCAATGGGCATGGGCGCAGCAATGTCTGGCGCAATTGCCGGTGACGGTGGCAGCGGCGGCAACGCAAGCGCTACGGGCGGTTTTGCCTATGGCGGCGAGGCCTCCAGCGGCATGGCAACTGTTGACGGAATCACTGGCGGTGCAGCTGGCGCAGCCACGACCGGCGATGGCTATGTCGGTGGCAACTGGGGATCGAACAATGGCGATGACGGCTATGTCACGGGCGAATCCTATGCATCCGCCAGCGCTCTGGTCGATACCTCTGCCTTCAACCAGACCGTCGTTCTCGGTGCCAATGTCATGAGCAACAGCGTGGATACCACGGTTGTTGGTGGCAACCTGAACTCGACGACCATGATCGGCGACGACGATCTCTCCTGATCGAACGCCTCTGTAGCTGGTCTGCGCGGTCTTCTGAGAAAGGCCGCGCAGATCGACTTTTCCCAACCTCACATCAGCGGAGGGGACGCCATGCCCCTGGACAGTTCAACGGAAATCATCGCCCATTTCATCGGGATGTTGCACCAGTTCGAAGAGGCCTCGCGGCTGCGCCAAGCCTATGAAGAAATGCGCGCCGCCCAACAGGATACGAGCGACCCTGCTGATCTGCTCAAAATCACGATCAATGTCTCAAGCCCCGACGCGTCGGGCGGCTATGAGCCAAGCCTGAAGTATTCTTTGCCGCAGCAGGTGCAGGAGGTTTTCCCGTGGCTTACGGGGCCTGCTCAGCACTACGCGGCACCGATTGGCGTCCATATTTATGGGCATCCGACAGATATACTCTCTGTGCCCAAACCTTATTTGAACATGACATTCGAGCCGAGCTTTTACGTCCCGCCGCCCTCTGCTCAGGCAGGGGTTCATGTCCAGATGAACGTCCTTGAGGACAACGACATCTTCTCAAATGTGGATTACGAGATCGCTTTTGCCACGGCTGAGGATTACGCGCCGATGATGGCGCAGCTGACGCAGATCGCGGAAGCGCTCCAAATCGCGCCAGATTTGGTGTTCCCGGAAAATGAAACCGCTATGAGCGACACGGCCTTTGAGATCTCAGGTTGGGTCCAAACGCTTGAAGGCTCTGGCGCAACGCCCTGCGCAGATGGGGTGCAAATCTCACTGCTCTTTGGCGCGGCCGCGATGACGCTTGTCGTGAACGGCGAGGAAGTCGAGGACGTCGCGACATTTCAGGACAGCCTGCCGCCTGCATTGCAAGCCGAAGAGGATGAGGAAGCAGAAGACCTCGGCGTGACGAGCGAGGATGGTCCCACGTCGGACAGCGGGCACTTCGCAAGTGCTGAGGATGCCGCAAATGCGGAACCAGATGGCCCGCTGCATGAGATCACTCTTGGTCAAAACCTGATGATCAATGAGGCCATCATCCAGTTCAACTGGTTGGATGCCCCTGTTTGGCTGGTGGCGGGCGATTATCTTGAACTCGATGTGATTTCGCAGGTTCACGTCTGGCACGATGTGGATTTTGGGGCCGATGACATGACGGCAGGCGCGTCAGCTCTGCCTGCTTTCTTGACATCCTCAACGGAGGAAGACATCGCCGCCACACCATGGGCAGGCACCGAAGCAATCTCTATCGCGGAAATCAGCCGTGAGATCACAACACCTGAGCCGGGGGCGGAAGAGGCGGAGAGCGACGGAACGGAGGCCGAACTTAGCCCCGCCGCCTATATCGAGGTGGTGACCTTCAGCGGCAATCTGATCAACACCAGTCATATCCAGCAAATCAATCTGGTGAGCGACTTCGATCAGGTGACGATGGAGATCACCGCTGCGGAAACCTATCTCCAGATGGGCGACAACACGGTTGTGAACGTCGCCGATCTGATGACGCTCGGATTCTACTATGACGTCATTGTCGTCGGTGGGAATGTCATCGATCTGACGATGATCTCCCAGACCAACGTGATGCTGGACGGCGATCAAATTCATGTTGGCGACGGGTTCGGCGGCGAGCTGATCGGTGGCAGCAACCTGATGTGGAACGAGGCGCATATTTCCGAAACGGGCCTTGATACATCCATCGCGCTGGAAGGCTCTTATGCCAAGGATTTGAAGGACTTTTCGAAGGGCGAAGAAGACGCGTCTTCGGACCTTCTGAACGATCCGGCCCTGCTCGGTGTCGGGGTCCTTCGGGTGCTGTATGTCGAAGGCGACGTGATCAACATGCACTGTATTGAACAGACCAATGTGCTGGGCGATGCCGACCAGATCGCCCTGATCGCTGAAGGCATGTTGTCCCAGATGGGCGACGATGTCTGCGTTACCACGGGCCAGAACGCTCAGGGCAACCTCGCCATTGTCAACGAAGGCGGAATGGACAGCACCATACATGTCGGCGGGGAAAGCTATTCCGATGCGCTGATCTATCAGGCGGAATTCGTCAGTGAGGACGATCCTCTTATGCCGATGGACACGAGTGAGCTGGCATCCGAAGCCGTCGCATTCCTGAGCGACGACATGATGAACGCCGATGGTCAGGGCGACGGGGCAGAGGGGCCCGTGATCGCCGCCATGAGCCAGGATGGTGCGCAGGCGGATGTCATGCACATCACCTGACGCGCTGGGCGCGGGGTAGATGAGGCCGAGCGCGGCTTGGTCTCCCCGTAGCATTTTTACATTTTCAAGGAGGGGCACATGAAAGATACACCAGAGGATTTCAAACCGCGGGCTGATGATGGCTCAGCAAAGGCGTCTGAGACGGCCAACACCGCGCAATCATCACACGGGCGTCCAGATGCCTCAGAAAAGCTTCCCCCTCTTTCTTTGGACAAAGACCTTCGCGCGGATGAACCGGCCAAAACTGCCCCGAAGACTGGACCGGAAAACGCGAAGCTGCGGCAGCCGGAGGACGCGTCCCCCTCTGACCCCCATCCGGCGCCGCGCGGAGCATCTCCCGGACACCGGGATGCTCCGCACCTTTCCGCCCAAGGCGGCAACGGAACCGGTGGTGGTGGCAGTGGTGCACAGTTTCACAAACGCCTCGGTCCGACCGATTTCTCAGGTGCCTTGAAACAGGGGAAGGTTGCCGTTCGCCGCAATCTCATGCTGGTCGGGATGTTCACTTTGGCCACCAATATTCTGGTGCTCTCTATCCCTATCTACCTGTTCCAGATTTCCGACCGCGTGTTCACGAGCCGCTCCATCGACACGCTGATCATGCTGACCATTGTCGTCGCCGGGGCCATTTTGCTTCAGGCCATGCTCGACGCGGTGCGACGTTTTATCCTCATGCGCACGGCGGTCGAGGTTGCAGCCCGTCTCGGATCTCCAATCCTCTCCGCTGCCGCCCGCGCCGCGCTTCATAGCAATGGGCGCGAATATCAGACCTTGGGAGACCTGCAGCAGATCCGTTCCTTCCTCGTCTCCGGTACGCTGCTGTCCTTTCTCGATGTCCCCTTTGCGCCGATTTTCGTTCTGGCGATTTACATGGTGCATCCGCATCTCGGCCATATCGTCGTTCTCACAGGGTTGGTCCTGACGGTGATCGCCCTGATCAATCAGAAGATCACGGCGAAACCCTTTGCCGAAGCCAATTTGGCGCAGAGCAGGGCCAACCTTCACCTCGACAGCATGTCCCGCAACAGCCAGATCATCAACGCGCTGGCGATGATCCCGGAAGCGGTGTCGATCTGGGGCAGGGACACGGCCAATTCTTTGAAATCTCAGGTGCGTGCGCAGGATCGAAACATCCTCACAGCGGCCTTCTCCCGTGCCTTCCGTCTCATGACCCAGATCGCCATTCTTGGCTGGGGCGCATATCTGTCCCTGCACGGCGAAATCACCGGCGGGATGGTGATCGCCGCATCGATCATCGCCGGGCGGGCCCTTGCCCCCGTGGAAGGTGCAATCGAAGGCTGGAGCCATTTCCTGTTGTCCCGTGCCGCCTATGGTCGGATCGAAGGGCTGCTGCGCGCTTCGCCGCTCAACCATGAACGGCTGATCCTTCCCCATCCGGAAGGACGGTTGGATGTGGAACGCCTTTTGTTCGTGCCGCGCGGGACAAAGAATGTCGTGCTCAATGGCATTTCCTTTGCCCTCAACCCCGGTGAGAGTCTGGCCGTGATCGGCAACTCCGGAGCCGGGAAAACCACCTTGGGCAAGATGCTCGTCGGATCGATCCTGCCGACCTCGGGCTGTGTGCGCCTCGATCTGATGGATCTTCGCAACTGGGATCAGCGCCAGCTTGGCGAAAACATCGGCTACCTGCCGCAGGATGTGCAACTTTTCCCCGGCACAATCAAAGACAATATCGCCCGGATGCGGCCCGATGCGACGGATGCGCAAATCCACGAAGCGGCTGTGCTCGCCGATGTACACGACATGATCGCGAGTTTTCCGCAAGGCTATGAAACCGTGGTGGCCTCCGATGGCACGCCGCTGTCGGGTGGGCAAAAACAACGTATCGCCCTCGCGCGTGCGTTCTTTGGCAATCCTCGTCTTCTGGTCCTCGATGAGCCCAACTCCAATCTCGATACGGCGGGCGATCTGGCCCTCGCGCAAGCGATGCGCCACGCCAAACGCGCCGGGATCACCGTGGTGGTCATCACTCAAAAGCCCTCCCTGTTGGCTGAGGTCGACAAGATCATGCTGATGGCGCAGGGCGGCGTGAGCCTCTTTGGTGCCCGTGCTCAGGTGCTGCGCGAATTGGAAACGCGCCGTCATAGCAATCGTCCACAGCAAATGCAGCCGCCAACCCAGCAGCCCGGACCGCAACGTGCCGGACCAACTTCTGGACTACAAGGAGCCTGAGCCATGAGCAATATCACCCGCTATGAGGCCAATCAGTTCAGCGCCGTGGAATGGTATGAAGAGGTGCCCCGCAAAACCGGTCGGATCGGCCTGTTCGGCATTCTGCTTTTGCTGGCGTTCTTTGGGGGGTTCGGAGGTTGGGCTATGTTTGCCCCGCTCGCCGCCGCCGTCATCGCTCCCGGCAGTTTCATGGCGATGGGCCAAAACAAGATCGTTCAACATTACGAAGGTGGGATCATCAAATCCCTGCATGTCGAAGAAGGCGATCAGGTCGCCGCTGGAACGCCTCTCGTCGATCTCGACCGGACGGCGGCGGAGACCCGGCTGACCGAGCTGTCCCTGCGTCATGATCGGCTTGAAGCCATTCAGGCACGGTTGATCGCGGAATATGAGGGCGCGCGCGCGATCCGGTTTCCGGCGGATTTGCTGGAGCGGGAAAGCAATCCGAAAATCACGGAAATTCTGGAAACCCAGCGGCGCAATTTCGACGTGTCTTTGGCGAAGCTCGACAATGACCTGAAACTGATCGAGGCGAATATTCTTGCCCTCAACCGGCGCATCACAGGCCATCAGGCACAACACAGCGCGCTGGGCGCGCAGATTGCCATCCTCGAAACCGATTTTGAGGTCAAACAGACGCTTCTTGATCGCAAACTCTTGCGTCAGGGTGAAATCAATGCCCTGACCCGCGCTCTGATCGAGGGGCGTGGCCAGACCGAGAGGATTGTCGCGGAAATCGGTGAAAGCGAGGCGCTGATCGAAAAATACGCCCGCCAGCGCATGCAAACTCAACAAGCCTATCGCCAAGCCGCACTTGACGAATTGCAGGATGTGGAGGCCGAGCTGGACAGTGTCCGCGAACAGGCGCTGCATGCCCGCGACGTGTTGAGCCGGACAACGATACTTGCGCCTGTGTCCGGCACGGTTGTTCGGCTCTACTATCACACCACCGGCGGTGTGATCGAAGGTGGCAAACCGATCCTCGAAATCCTGCCCGAGCAAGCGCCCCTGATGATCGAAACCATGGTGCCCTCAGCAGAGATCGATCGTGTCTTGCCCGGATCGGTCGCGACCGTGCGCCTTGTGGCGCTGAACCAGCGGACAACGCCGATGCTCTCGGGCCGCGTGGGCTATGTCTCCGCCGATGCCGTGCCAGATAAAAGCACGGGGCTTTTGCGCGAAGTCTATATCGTGCGCGTCATGTTGCCGCCCGAAGAGCTTGCGCGCGTTCACAGCTATCGCCCGACGCCGGGGATGCCTGCGGAAATCCTGATCAAGACAGAGGAACGCACGTTTTTTCAATACCTGACCAAGCCCATCGCGGACTCCATGCAGCGCGCCTTCCGGGAGGAATGATTATAGTTCAGTGCTGTGCCATGCCTGAAAGGCGTGATGATCAAACGGTCTGCAACGCGCGGAGGGCATCCATATGGAGGCGAGGCTGGGCCTCGGGCGTCACGCTCAAAAATCACCGGGCGCGCATTGCAGACAGACAAGCCCTTCTGCGCGCCATGCATCCACAACGGAGCTGCGGTCGTCGATAATGAGCCATGGGGCAAGCCCATCCGCTTTCATCTCGGCTAGGGCGCGACGTTTGACCTCGGGGTCGCTGGCTTGGTCCTGATCCTCGGCGCGCAGGTAGATGCCATCGAAAGGCAGATCATGCTTGCGTAACCATGCCATCGTGTGTTCGGCCCAGCCGCTCGGGCGCCCTGAGCAGATCACTATGGTCTCACCGCTTTCTTTCAACCGCCGCAGAAGTTTCGCAACGGGCGCGATGAGCGGAGCATCGGCCATGGCGAGGTGAAACGCGTCCCATTGTTTTTCGATCCCGTGCACAAGATGCCCGAGCTTTCCGGCATCGAATTCCGCAAGTGTCCCGTCAACATCGAAAACCACGCAGGGTTTGTTGGGCTGGGTCATAGAACTGTCTCCTTGAAAATTTCTCCGGACCTCTCGAACAGGAGAGGCACGGCATTTGGGGGGCGGGTGCCCGTATGCCCGGTGGCCCAGAGCACACGCGCCGCACGGATCACGCCGGAATGGCAGATCAGAACGGGAAGGGTCTCTCCGCAGGCCGCGCAAATGTCCATGATCGCCTGTTCCACACGGGCAATCATGTCCGGCCAGCTTTCGCCATCCTCTGGGGTTGCATCCCGGTCAGGTTGCTCGCTCAAAGGGCGGCCCTCGAAAACGCCCCAGTTGCGTTCGCGCAAGCCCTCTTGCACCGCGTAAGGCTGGCCGGGAAAGGCCAGTTCGCAGGTTTCACGCGCCCGCTGCATCGGGCTGGCGTAAAGCGCAATCTGCTCGGGCCAAGTGCGTCGGGTGAGGGCGCGGGCCTGTTGGCGGCCAAGCTCCGTCAGAGCCACATCCGTACGCCCGGCAATGATGCCATCGGCGTTGGCCGTGGTTTCGCCATGTCGGATCAAGCAAAAGCTTCTCGTGGGAAAAGGCCTCATAGCCGCACCGGATCGTGAAGGAAAATCTCGACGCCCAAGTTTTCGATCAGGTAATCTTCCGGCTGAGCGCAAAAGGCGGGGGCAAAGCGTCGGGCCCCCAGACGTTTCAGCATCTTGATCTGATCGCGCAGCGGCGGGTGTACGTTCCAGCGCTGGAAATACCCGCCGGGCACGGCGCAGATGCCGCGCGCGTGGGCGGTCATATGGCCGGTGAAGACCACATGTGCGTCGCGACCAAGACGTCCGCTCTCATTCCATGCCCTGACATAGCCCCAAGCGGCACCGCCATCGGCATTGGGCGTGTCGCAGATCAGAAACCGCGCCATATCCATCGGATTGCGGTTTAGGAGCGGGGCGATTTCCTGCACCTCTGGGCTCAATGTGTGACTGGCAAGGGCCACGCGCAGAGCGGCCTGACATTCCGGGTCGAGCATGACGCTTTCGAGCCCGTATCGTCGGATCAGATGCAGCGCCATCTCTCCCGCGCGCCCCGATGGGGGCACGGGCAAAAGCACCTGACCGTGCAATTCGTCGAGCAGGCGATCCAGGGCGGCGAAACGCTCGGATTGCGGCACATCGTCGAGGTGATAGGAGCAATCCAGAATAGCGGTCGCCGCAGAGGGCGGCAGGTCAAGCGGGAACCAATCGGATTCTTCCGACCAGTCGCCGGAATAGAACAGCCCGTCTCCCAGATCGAAATGCATCCAAACGCCGCCCATAGCATGCCCGTTGCGCCCGGTGGTGAGTTTCACCCCTTGGATGACGGTTTCGCCCTGTTCCGGGATTAGATGCACTTTGGCGGCGGGGGGCAGCGACTTGGCGGTTTGGGCGGTGGCATAGATTGGCAGTCCCGCCTCCACCGCATGAGAGGCCCCGCCGATATGGTCGATGTGATCATGGGTGATGAAGACCGCCTCGGCCCCCTTGAGCCAGTCGGGATTGAAGTGGGCATTGGCCTCAGGGCCGAAACCGCAATCCAAAAGCCAGATGCGGTCGTCGATGGTCAGTTGCATGCACGCAGGGCCTTTGTCCCCGATGCCGGATAGAAGTCTTACGCTTTGCATTTAGTCCTCGGAGAAGGCCCATGGGGTGGTGATGGTCAGGCCGAGCTGTGCGCCGACCTCGAATTTTGCGCGGGTTTCAGCCAGCAAACGCGTGCCGCAGGCGGAGACGGTTTCCAGCAGGTATTTCCCGCCCAGATAGGTCACACGCGCCACCTTGGCGCGCAGATCGCCTGTCTCGGAAATGGTCAGGTTTTCGGGGCGCAGGCAGACATGACTAATTCGGGGGCTGATCGAGGCCGCGGCATCGCTTGCAACTGCGATCCTCGTGCCCAGAACATGCGCGGTCAGCTGGCTGTTGCTCTGCTCAACCGATTTCACCGGCACGACGGTGCCGCGCCCGACAAACTCCGCCACGAAGCGGTTCTTTGGACGTTCATAGAGATTTTGCGGCGTGTCGAATTGCTGGATACGGCCCTGATCCATCACGGCGATCCGGTCGGCCATGGCCATGGCTTCGGCCTGATCATGGGTGACATAAACCATCGTTGCGCCGGTGCGTTTGTGAAAATCGGTGAACACCGCCTGCATCGAGGCGCGTAGCGCGACATCGAGATTGGCGAGCGGTTCATCGAGCAAAACGGCGTCCGGCTCCGACACGAGACAACGTGCAAGGGCGACCCTTTGCCTCTGCCCGCCGGAGAGGTCCGAAGGCATGCGGTCGGCGTAGTCGGTCAGCCCGGTGGCGGCGAGGGCGGCCTCGGTCTGAGCCGCAATCTCGGGTTTGGTCAATCTGCGGATTTCCAACGGGTAGGAGACATTGCGGCGCACCGACATATGCGGCCAGAGCGCATAGCTTTGAAACACGAAACCGATGTTGCGGTCTTCCGGCGGGACCATCGTGGTGGCCGTCGCCATGTCGCGCGCGCCGATGCGGATGGTGCCGCTTGTGGGCATGTCGAACCCGGCCAGAAGCCGCAACAGTGTGGTCTTGCCACAGCCCGACGGTCCCAGCAGGGCGATGAACTCGCCGTCTTCAAATCGGGTCGTGATGTCCTCAAGTGCGGGCGCGCCCGTGAAGGTCTTGCCCAAAGAGGTGATTTCTATGTCTGCCATGGGACAACTCCTTTCGGGAAACGGCGTGAGAAAAGCTGGATTAGGCTCATGAGTGCCATGACCACGAAGACGATGGTCATGGCGAGCGCACTGGCCATTGCGGTTTCGCCGCTGTCATCGAGGTTGAAGATCACCACGCCCAAGGTTTCGGTGCCGGAGGACCACAGGAGGGCGGACACGGTGAGTTCGTTGAATGCGGTGAGAAAGACGAGGATCGCACCCGCCGCCGCCGCAGGGGCGGAGAGCGGCAGGATCACATCGCGCAGACGTTGGAACAGACCTGCACCCACCGATTGCGCGGCTTCTGCCATCGCCGGATCAAGCTGTTTGAGGCTCGCCTGCACAGGGCGGAACATCACTGCGAAGAAGCGCGCGAGATAGGCGAGGAAGATGATCCAGATCGTGCCGTAAAGCGTGGCGTCGGTGAAGGGCAGTTTGATCAGCAAAAGGATCATGGCGATCGACAAGACGACGCCGGGAAGTGCGTAGGGCAGGTCGAGCAGACTGTCGAACAGTCGCGACAGCCGGGTCGGGTGCCGTTCCATCAGCCACGCGAGTGGCAGGCAGATCAGCATCAGGACCACCGCCGCCCCTGTGGCGAGGCCGAACGAATTGAGAAAGGCGCGGGCGGTGACGGGTTGGCGGAACAGAACCTCGGTCCATGAGGCGAGCGTGACCGTGTCAAAGCGCAAAGGTACGCCGTAGGCTGGAACGAGAGAGGTGGCCAGTAGGCCGAACATGGGCAGGACGAGGATGATGAAGACCACGCCCCAGAGCAGAATTTCCATCGGCAAACGCGCCGCGCCCAAGGGAATGGCGAGCGGGCGGGAGGTGGAGCCGACGAGATAGACTTTTTGGCGGCTTTGGAAAAACCGCTGGACCAGAATGCCGAGGATGGCGACGGCACCGATCAGCATGGCGAGAACAGAGACTTCGGCCAGCACGGTCGTGCCCATCCCCGCGAGCTTTTGATAGACCAACGTCGGAAGTGTCACATAGCCTGCCGGAATGCCGAGCATCGCGGGGATGCCGAAATTGCCCAAGGCCGTTACAAAGGTGATGGCGGTGCCTGCGGCAAGGCTCGGCAAGGTCAGGGGCATGATCACCTGCCACCATGTGCGCAATCCGCGTGCGCCACTGATCCGGGCGGCCTCGACGACCTCCTGCGGAATGGCGCGCAGGCCCGCGCGGAGCGTCAGGAAGATGATCGACATGTGCTGAATGCCGAGAAGCAGGATGATGCCTTCCACGGAATAGAGCGGCTGCGGTGCGCCGAGAGGGGGGGCGAGGCCGAGCGTTTTGAGCAGAACGGAAGAGGGCCCCATGATCTGTGTCCACGACAGCGCCGTGATCTGCGGCGGGATCATCATCGGGATCATCAGACAAAACACCAAAGCCGCTTTCGCGCGCAGATCGGTGAGCGCCACGAGAAAGGCAAAGGCGGAGCCGAGCACGAGAGACACCAGCGTGCCGAGACCGGCGGTGATGAGCGAGTGTTTGAGGGCGCTGAGCGTCGAGGGCTGGGACAGAACCGTCTGCGCCAGAGACAGGGAGGGCGCGCCCTGATCCGTGATCCCCTCGACAAACAGGCGCAGAACGGGCGCAAGCGTCAGGCAGATCGCGAGAACCAGAATGGCGGAAAGCAGCCGGGCCTCGGACCGGCTGCCTCCTTTTTTCAGGGCGATATGCATTATTCCGCGCCGAACAGTTCGGTGAATTTGGCTTTGTTGGTCTCGGCGTTTGCGAGCGCCTCGGCCGGATCAAAGGACATCAGCTTGATGTCTTCGCGGGCCGGGAAACCAGCGGGAACGCCCATGCCGTCACGCGCCGGGATGTAGCCCATGTCGAGAACAAGGTCTTGCCCCTCTTGGCTCAGGACGAAATCGACGAACTTCTCAGCGCCTTCGAGGTTCTTCGCAGTGGAGAGGATCGCAACCGGCTCGGTCACGTAGGAGACACCTTCCTCTGGGAAGACGAACTCGACCGGGGAGCCTTCTGCCTTGGCACGGATGGCTAGGAAATCCACAACCATGCCATAGGGCTTTTCGCCAGAGGCCACGGCTTTGAACGTGCCGCCATTGCCGCCCTGAGCGCGCGCCTCGTTGACGGCGAGTTTGCCGTAATAGTCCCAGCCGAGGTCTGCGTCACCCGTCAAGGTCGCGAGATGGATCAGCGCGGCACCGGAGTAGAGCGGGGAGGGCATGGCGATCTGACCTTTGATCGCGGCATCCTCAAGGTCTTTCCACGCGGTCGGAGCCGTTTCAACGCCGGTGTTGTAGACGATCCCGGTGGTGATCAGCTTGGTGGAGTAATAGTAGCCTTCCGGCGAGTAGAGCGCGGCGTCGTAGTTTTCGGCTTCCGGCGAGTGATAGGCGGTCAGCAGGCCTTCCTGCGCCATGCCTTCGAGCGTCACGGTGTCGGCGATCAACAGCACGTCAGGCTGCGGGTTGCCCGCTTCGATCTCGGCACGCAGGCGCGCCATCAGTTTGGTCGTCCCGTCACGCACCCATTCAACCTCAGTGCCGGGGTTGGCCGCCATGAAAGCGTCAACGGTCTGTTGCGCATCGGCGTTGGGTTGGGAGGTGTAAAGCGTGATGGTGTCTGCCATAGCCGTGCTGGCCATGAGGGCAAAAGCGGACGCAGAGAGGGACGTGGTGAGGAAGGTCTTCATGGGGGCTCTCCTGAGGATTTGGCCTGAAGGGTATCTTTCGTTCGAAAGCTATTCACAGGGGCCTTATTTCCTTCTGGGGTAACGGTTTTGCGACAATTTATTAACTTTTTTAATTACATTGCGCGAAAGCGTCTCTGTTCGTACCCTTGTCGAAATTAAGGATTGTTTTCGAAGGAAAGCTATGAAGCGGCTGGATATGACAGAGCGGAGAGACCGCATCATTTCACTTCTGCTGGAAAACGGCGCGCTCTCAGCGGCGGAGCTGGCCGATTGTCTGTCTGTCTCCGTTCAGACCATTCGAACCGATCTGCGTGATCTGGATGAGGCGAGCTTGGTGCAGCGGCGCAACGGTTCCGCGCGGTTGCGTCAGCTAAGCGAAAACATTGGCTATCTGCCGCGCGAAAGCATCTCACGTCAGGAAAAGCAGCGGATCGCATTGGCGGTCAAGAACCTGATCCCCAACGGGGCGCGTGTGGCGCTGGGCACGGGAACGACGGTCGAGCACTGTGCGCGCCTTCTGTCGTCGCACGAAAATCTCTTCGTCGCGACCAACAGCATTCATGCGGTGTGCGCCCTGCAAAACGCGCCGGGGGCCGTGGTTGAAATGGCGGGCGGCAGCGTGAGGATGCGCGATCTGGATTTGATCGGCCTCGCCGCGTTTGAGTTTTTCGCGCAATACCGTGTGGACTACGCGATTTTCAGCTGTGGGGGGATCGCGTCTACAGGTGGCGTGATGGATTATAATTCTGACGAAATCACAGCGCGCAAGGCGATATCAGGCTGTGCGAATAAGACGATTCTGGTCGTTGATACAGAGAAGCTTGATCTTGATTTGGCGTGTCGAAGCGGCGTGCTATGGGACTATGATCTGGTCGTCACGGGCGCGGATTTCCCGGAGGAGATCGTGCGACGGTGTGCGCAACATGAGTGTCAAATCGTGCAGGTCTGAGGGATGCCCAACGCGTTAAGCGATTTGGCTGATGCCGTCTGAAACATTCAACTGAATGGTGCGGGCTGTGGCCTGGCCCTTGCTCTTTCTTGTGGCGTCCATACTCTGCTGTCTGGCGTAGTCTGTGGCGCGTTCTGTGTCGTTCCCCATTTTCGCGGTTCCTCAAAGACAATAGGATCGGCCTGAATGCGCAAATCATGGAGGCAAGGGCATGGAATATCTTGAGCAGAGCCTGAAAGACGTGTTCGTCGATCTGCACAGCTCTGGCCTCTGGGGCGATGAGAAGGCCATCTCAGATTCCATTCTGTTGGCGCCGGCCGAAGACATTCGTTCCGCCTATGCGGCTGAGAAAGCGGCGGGGGAGTTCGATTTGCGGGCCTTCTATGCCCGCTGGTTCCGTCCCGTGCAGCCGGAGGGGGAGGGTTATCGCACGAACCCCGATCATGGGCCGCTTGAGCATCTGGAGGCCGTTTGGCCACATCTGACACGCCCAGCCGACCTGCTCGATGAACGGTCCTCGCGCTTCCCGCTGCCGCATTCCTATGTGATCGCGGGTGGACGCTTTCAGGAGGCCTATTACTGGGACAGCTATTTCACGCAGCTCGGCTTGCTCCGCACGGGCCGCACGGCGCTGGTCCGGGATATGCTCGACAATTTCGCCTATGTGATCGATCAGATCGGTTTTATCCCGAACGGTTTTCGGTCCTATTTCCTGACCCGCTCGCAGCCGCCTTTCTTTTCCTCGATGGTGGCTGATTACGGTCGTGCCATCGGAGACTTGCCCGGCACCTTCGCGACCTATCTGCCAACGATGGAGGCCGAGTATCGTTTCTTCATGGAGACGCCACGCAATCATCAGGGCCTCGCGCGTTATTGGGACGCCAGCGATAGCCCGCGGATCGAGATGTACGGCACTGATCTGGAGTGGCAGGCGCATGCAGAGACCCATCCGGGCTTTTTCCGCGATCTGCGCGCAGCCTGTGAAAGCGGCTGGGATTTCTCCTCACGCTGGCTCGAAGATCCGCAAGACCTCGGGACGATCCGCACGACGCGGATTTGGCCGGTCGATCTCAATTGTCTCATGTTGCGGATGGAAGAGATTCTGGCTGATGCGACGCGAACCAGTGCGGCTGAGCGCTCACAGACCTATGCGGCTGCGGCCGATGCCCGGAGACAGGCGATCTCGCATCGCTTCTTCGACATGGAGCGGGGCTATTTCTTCGACTTGCTCTCGGGCGAGGGCACCTTGATCCCGGTCACGAGCGCTGCCGGGCTGTTCCCGCTCTGGGCGGGCGCTGCGACGCAAGAGCAGGTAAAACGCGCTGCGGATTGGGCGGAACGCCTCCTCCTGCGCGCTGGAGGGCTTTTAACGACGGATATTGAGAGCGGCCAGCAATGGGACAGTCCCAATGGCTGGGCGCCGTTGCAATGGATCGCGGTGCAGGGGCTGAAACGCTATGGGTTCAACGATCTGGCCGAGACGCTGCGCACGCGCTGGCTGGCGACCTGTGACGCCGTGTTCCATCAGTCGGGCAAGTTTGTCGAGAAATACAACGTGATCGACCCGCTCGCCCGCAGTGGCGGCGGCGAATACGAATTGCAGGATGGCTTTGGCTGGACCAACGGAGTCTATATCGACCTGAAGTCTCAATGAGATAGCGCCAAGTGCAGGAGAGCATGAGAACGCCGCAGAGACGGACATATTGGAAGGCGTGGCCACAGACGGGGCTGCGCGCACAATTCAGAAACTGAGTTGACGCGTTGCTCGCCGCTATGGTCTACGGAGCACCGTTTTCGGAGGAAAACAGAAGAGAACCAATATCTTGTTTTGATAAATGGTGCCCGGGGGCGGAATCGAACCACCGACACGAGGATTTTCAATCTCTGTATCGTATTGTTGATTTGCTCTTTTATGTCTGAGCGTATTCTTATAAAAACTATTTATAAACAGATATTTGTTGAAATTCTATCGTTACATGGCGTTGCACTGCGTCGCAGTGGATTTCAATGAATATCACTCAAAATGTAGCCTATATGTAGCCTAGAAAAGCGAATGACCAAGACTGCCCTTACTGATGCCTACCTTCGAAAACTGAAACCCACTGGAAAGTCCCAGACAATCAGCGATGCCGCGATGACCGGCCTCCGCGCGAGAATCTCAGCAAAGGGCAAAATCTCTTTCGCTCTCCAAGCACGAGACGCCAGCAACGAACTGAAAACCGTTACCCTCGGACAATATCCAGAGATGTCACTCAAGCAGGCGCGAGAGGAGGCGGCGCGAAGGCGTCTTGAGTTGAAGGCGGGCGTGGACGTTACTGCAGAGAAACGACGTAAGCGCGCTGCAGTGCAAGGTGCGAAAGACGCACCAACGCTTAGAGAATTGCTTCGCGAATACGAAGCTACCTTCGGCGCAAAAAAGAAGGTCTGGTCTCCCGCGGGCCCTAAAACCGAAAAGACACAGGCTGGGCGCGTTGTTGAACGCGTCTTTGAGGCGCTGCTTGATAAGTCCATTTTGACAATCAAAGTGGAAGCTTTCGCAAAGTGCGTGAACAATTACAAACCGGCTCGTCAGACCGAAGAGAAAAAAACTGCAAACGGACAAGCCTCGAAAGCACGCGCCTATCTTGCGCCTGTGCTTGATTGGGCTGCAGGGCGGAAATCATATGCAAAGCTTGGGGCTGGTCGAGTTCCCAAGCTGGAGGTTGCGAGCCTTGATGCTGTGCATGACCCCGCCACGACTGATCCGTCGATCACCGGAATGCGGAAGCGCGTTCTGACCCAAGTCGAGTTGGAAAAAATTCTACCTCTCCTGAAATATCCCGCGCCACAAATCGGAGGAATGAAGATCGACGCTGTCAAAGATTTTCGCCCGATCGCTTTGCGCTTCATGCTCTACACTGCTGCGCGTCGCGAGGAGGTCGTTGCCATGCGTTGGCGTGATCTGGATCGGAAAAACAGTGTTTGGAGAAAGCCCAGCGTGAAATCGACAAAAGGAGGTGCGCGAGGCCAAGATCTTCCACTGTCGGGCGCAGCCATTGATATCTTGCGTTCGCTGCCAGGTTGGGATCAGGGGAAACCTGAGGAGCTGGTCTTTCCAAACAGTGTGGGCGGTGAACTCGGGAACTGGACGCGTATTCAGACAGCGATTTACAAAGAGACAGGAACGAGCGATTGGAATAGGCATGACCTGAGACGGACTGCAGCGACGTTAATGAAAGAGCTCCATGTCCCGCTTTCAGAGGTCGAACGCATTCTTGCTCACAAAGAGCCTCTGCAGGCTGAGAACCTTGGTGGCGCCGCTTCTCACTATCTTCACGTCACGAAGATCATGACAAATTCAAGAGATCCGCAAGAAGAAGCGCTGTCGCGTCTGGCCGAAGCTTTCGAGCTGATCGAGGCGGGCGCTGAGACTGTGTCAGATGTTCCTTGATTGGGGTTTTGAAACTTCGGCCTTCTTCTTCAGGTTTTTCTCTAGGTCGCGCTCCATTCGTTTCACGTCGAGCCAACCGATATAGGCTACGAGGAGTATGGCTGCCGGGACAACAAATTCGTAGGAGGTCATGAGATTTCTTCCGTCTGATGAACCTATTCAACGTGCCAAGTCTGATCTTTGGAACTGGCCTTGTCTAGTGTTGGGGGCGGCATGAGAGCTTCTATCTCGAATTCAGGCGGACCAGTGCGGGAGCGTTGAGTTCCTGAAATACTACCCCGTATGCGTCCGGTGTGGCGCGCCCGCGACCGTGGTGGATCACATCATTCCGCACAAGGGCGACGACCGGCTGTTCTGGGATAAGACCAACTGGCAAGCGCTGTGTAAGCCGTGCCACGACCGGCAGAAGCAACGGGAAGAACGCGCCAATGTCTGAGCGCGATCTATGGACCGCTGTGCTCTTGCTTGCGGTGGAAGACGCGACAATCGGAATTGGTGGCGAAAGTGCTTCCTCACGACAAACGAAGCTACGCATGATCGAAGAGGCGCGCACGTTCCTGACGACCAAAAGCGAAGACTTGCAAATCGTCTGTGATGGTGCCGGTCTTGATATTGCTGAGGTTGTCGAGCACATGCGCAAACGGATCGGAGAGGCACCGCCCGCAGAAGAGCTTTTGGGCGGTGTGGCAAAGCGGAAAGCCAAGATTGCGGCCCGCAGCCGCGAACGTGAACAAAAGCCAAAGCGAACGCCCGCCACATACACGCACAACGGCGAAACCCTGACGCTTACGGAATGGTCCGAACGCACCGGCATAAAGGCAATGACTATTTACAGCCGCTTCAATAGTGGCTGGCCTTTGGCAGAAGCGCTATCGGTGAGCGTGGGTGCGGCAAACAGACAGGCGCGGCAAGCAACAAAGAAGACTTGGCAGCGCGGCTTGCCAGCACTGAGGATCTCCCACAACGGCGAGACCTTGACCGTGAAAGAATGGTCACGGCGCACAGGTATCAACGCCGCGACGATCAAGACGCGCCTCAGAAAAGGAATGCCGCCTGAGAAGGTGCTAACGGCGGGTGATCTGAGAAGTGATTTCGATAAAGTGACTTAGCTGTCAAGGAAACACATTATAGTCGTGGTCTTCTATGTAGCTGGAACTTGATGAAGAAGATATTTCATACCAGTGATCACAGGGAATGCATCTAACCCCGGATGAGTCACCCTGTAGGATCGAAATTTGATCTTTCTCCATGCATATTGGACAGGCATAGTGAAGCGGCTCTCCTTCTGCCATATCAGTTTGCAGTTGATACAACAGATTTCCTGCTGGGGTCTGTATTAGCTTATAGCGAGCCTTCCTTCTTTCGAACGAGACGCGCTTTTCAAGCTCTGTTTGAAGATCGGCAAGCTTTAATTTCAGGTCCGCATTCGCAAGTTTGGCGTCCGCTACGTTTGAAGATAGTGTTACCAGTAGGTCTTTGACCTCCGAAGGTATCTCTTTGCTCTTTGAGCTGAAGGCACTCTTGATTGATTCAATGCCCGATCCAAGGTTCTTCACAGCGGTTCCCGATGTGCCTGCGAACTCAATTGCCTGCTTTATCGTCTCAATGTCCATTCTGAATGTTCCCTATATGATCTTTTTCTAATTCATAGTTCCGGCAGATGTGTGGGCACAATAGTAAAGAGTGCCGGGAAGGTCTGCTAATGGGCCGGACGTTAGAGCCAATGGCAGTGGCGGCGTAAAATGTCTTCGAGGGTTTCGAGTTTAAATCGGTCTTCTACAAAAAGTCTCTCAATGAGTGGTCCGAGGGAATTATCTGGAGCTTCAAAGCTCACACCATTCATTAAAAGGAAGTTGTTTGCGCACGCGAAACCAGTGCGCTTATTGCCGTCAATGTAACCGTGGCTGGTTGATATTCCGTGCCAATAATAAGCTGCGACCCTAACTAGGTCACAGCCTTCTTCATAGTAGAGCGCATTTTGTGGCCTACCAATTGCTCCCAGAAGATCATCTAGGCATTTGTATCCGCGAAGTTGTTCGGGTTCGAGAATTTCCTCATGGAAATAATCCACGTCTTCTTGCGTAAGGAAAGTGGTATCCTCTGGGGCTGGCAGAGGCTCAAACCGAAGCATTACTTCAAGTATTCAAGGGTCTCTTTATACCGAGCCTTGGTGCGTGCCATAGCTTCGCGAGCAGACATGCGCTTGCGTGTCACTGGTTTGTCTTCTTTCCGGAAGTCAGTGTTCGCAGCGATCAACGACGAGAAACATACCGCATTCGCCAGTTCATGCGGAATAGAGCCGTGGAAACGACCGCATTTAGGGCATGTGGGCATATGGAACGACATTGTTTCTCTCGTGATTCATCGGCTGTATAGATAGCACAAAGTAAGTTGTTATCCAATGAATAGCAAGAACGCTGCTACTTAAGGCTAACGGTCAATGACTGGTGCCGCATTTCCGCTGTTTCTTATGTTGTGTTTTAGACCTTGTCTACAGGAGGCCGGGGTAGTCCTGAACTTTCCCCTAACTTAGGGGACCGGCGGGGGGAGGTTCGCACACGATGTGCGTTAAATAACTTTTTCAGCTTTTCGAAGAGTATTCACTCTCTGTCTTTCCATTGGCCTGTCTCAACCCAGTATCCTCGCCCGCGTTGCGTCGAAATTGCAGTGCGACCTAGCGTTCTTTCTGGTCGCAAGCGATATTCTTTTCTGGAAGTGGATCAGATTAGGCTCTCCGCATATATGGTGCGGTTTCGTCAACACTTTCCGACATGATCTGCGCCATGTAGGGCGCAATATTGGACGTCGTTTTGCGCAAAAAAAACCTGTTTACTTTCTGACAAAATTCCCCACCCGCGCAAATTTGTGATGTGATTACATATCATTGTCAGTGTCTCGCTGAATAGGCATGTTCAAGGAATGCCTCTCAGCCCTCCACGTCCCCCATGTTCTCATCAAACGTCTCGATGAATCCCTTCAGCCGTTCCACAATGCGTGAGATCACGGACTTCCGCTGTAGAATGCCAACGGGTTCTTTGAGCACCGGCAGAACATCGTCGGCGAGAGGCTCTTTCTGGGTGAACTGGTAGGATTGCATCAGTTTCGCGAACCCGTCCGGATCGAGGCCTTCTTCCGCACAAAGGTCTTTGAAAGCCTGTTCGCGTTTCTCGTCCCAGAATTCGTTGAACGCCTCGCGCGTCTCGTCGCCGCCACGGCGCGTTGTCAGATACGAGGCGATGAACTCTTCGATCAATTCTCGTTTACTGCGAAGGCGCGCTTCCGAGCCGAGAAGATCAAGCACGGCTTTCTTCTTAGCATCCGCCGTGGCTCGCCCGGCCTCATCGTCCTCTTCGTCTCCGATGGAAGCGAGTAGTGCGAGGATATAGGCCACGTTGATGTTGTCGCGCCGGATCAGCTCGAGTTCAAAATCGACCTCGTCGATGATCGAGGCTTTTGGTTGGCCGTCGCGGTCTGATTTCACCTGATCATAGATGTCGAGATATTTGCTTTTGTATTTCTCGAACCTCTGCTCCTCCATCGAGAGATCATCATCGCTGAATTCGGCGAACGTCGTGAGGACGTTGCGGATGCGCATGAGCTCCCTGAACGCCTGAACGAACGCCAGAGTGTCTTCTTCGTTTTCCAGTCGGTCAACTGCACCAGGCGTCTCGGCGACGTCCAGGAGCGCTCTCACAGCTTCGTTAAAGCGGTCCACATAGACTTCGTAGGGCTCGATCAGGATCTTGTCTTTCGCGTCCTTGTTCGAGAACAGGGCGATCGCCTCGTCTACCTTCGTTTTCAGGTTCCGGAAGCAGACGATATTCCCCTGCGACTTCTTCTGTCCGAGGATGCGATTGGTCCGCGAGAATGCCTGGATCAATCCGTGGTATTTGAGGTTCTTGTCGACGTAGAGCGTGTTGCAGGTCTTCGCATCGAACCCCGTCAGGAACATGTTGACGACGAGCAGGATGTCGATGCCCTTCTCAGGCACGAAGTCCTTCTTGTCTCGCCATTTCATGCGTTTCGCCACGGCCTTGTAGTAGGCGTAGAAGGTCTTTCCGTCCTTCACCGAGTGATTGGTGCCAAACATCGCGTTGTAGTCGTCGACGAAGCCTGCCAGCTTGTCTCTGCTGTGCATTGTTTGCGCATTCACGGGGCCGCCCGTCACGTCCGGCTCACCGATCAGACCATCCGCGTCCTGATCATCTTCATTGGCCTGAAACGTGAAAATCGTCGCCACTCTGAGATCATGCGCACCCTCGGCCTTGCGTTTCGCGAACGCCTCATACGTCTTCGTCAGCGCATCGACCGAGCTACAGCACATAATTGCGGAAAAGTCCCGATCATGCGTCTTGGCCTTATGGTTCTCGATCACCCAATCGACGACGCCCTCGACACGTTGATCGCTCTCGAAGAATTCTTTGAGATCGATCCCGCCGACTTCCTCGTCGGTCAAAAGCGACCCATCCTTCTTCTTCAGTCTTCCCCAATACTCGACGGAGAACCGGAGCACGTTCTCGTCGCGTATCGCGTCCGTGATGACGTATTTATGCAGGCACTCGCCGAACAGATCGGTCGTCGTCTTCTTGCCTACCGCATTCTCGGCGAGGATTGGCGTGCCGGTGAACCCGAACATCTGTGCCTTTGAGAACGCGTTCACGATGTTCTTATGCGTCTCCCCGAACTGGCTGCGGTGGCACTCGTCGAACACGAACACCACGCGCTCGTCCTTGATCAAAGCCATCGCCGCGTCGTGACGCTCGCGCGTGATCGCGGTGTTCAGCTTCTGGATCGTCGTCACGACCAACTTCACCTTCGGGTCGGCGAGCTGCTTCACCAGATTGGTCGTGTTGTCCGTGCCGTCCACCGACCCCTCGGAGAAGGCGTTGAACTCTTTCGTCGTCTGGTAGTCGAGATCGGCGCGGTCCACGACAAAGACCACCTTCGCCACCTTCGGGTTCTCGACAATGATCTGACTCGCCTTGAACGAGGTCAGCGTCTTCCCCGATCCGGTCGTGTGCCAGATATAGCCGTTCTTCCGGCCCTTCTGCACACGGTCCACAATCGCCTCCACTGCGTAATACTGATACGGTCGCAGGATCATCGGGATCTTGTCGCCCTCATGCAGCACGATGTATTTCGCGATCATCTTGGAGACGAAACACTTCTCCAGAAACGCATCCGCGAATTTCTCGAGCGGCTGGATCGTGTCGTTGTTCTCTTTCGCCCAGTAGAACGTCTGTTTGAAACTCTGGTTGCGGTTGTTGGCGTAGTATTTCGTGTTCTCGCCGTTCGAGATCACGAAAATCTGGACATATTGAAAAAGCGCCGATCCCGCCCAGAAACTGTGTCTCTGATAGCGGTTGATCTGGTTGAACGCCTCCTTGAGGCCTAGCCCGCGGCGCTTCAACTCGATCTGGATGAGCGGCAACCCGTTCACGAGCAGCGTCACGTCGTAGCGGGTCTTATAGCTCCCCTCGACCGTCACCTGGCTCGTCACCTGATAGCGGTTCTTGCACCACTCCACTTTGTTGAAAAATTCGATATGCGTGACGGTCCCGTCATCGCGGTGAAGCACCATGCGGTCGCGCAGCGCCTTGGCCTTGTCGAACACCGAGCCCTTTTCGAGATGGTTCAGGATGCGCTTGAACTCTTCATCGGAGAAGGTCAGCCCGTTATGCGCCTCCAACTGCGCCTTGAGATTGGCGTGGAGCGTCGCGACATCAGGCACTGACACCTCCGCCCAGCCAAGCCCGGTGAGCCGCTGGATCAGTTCTTTCTCAAGCTGCGCTTCGGACTGAATCGACATGGACTTCCTTTGAACTCTTAAACAAACATCTTTTGCAGGAGGCCTTTCTTGAAGGTCTCCATTTGGGAAATTTCGGCATTCACCGAGTCGATCTTAGCGTCGAGCGCGGAGAGGGCTGCGGCGATTTTGGTTTGTTCGTCGGGGTGGGGAACGAGCAAATCAAGCTTCTCTAAGTTTCCCTTCGAGACACCTAAAACAGAGATGCCCTGTGCGATCCGCATGATCTGTGTTCTCAGCGCTGCACTTCTCAACATGTATCCAGCGAACCCTGAAACGAATACGCCGTCTTTCGGACGAGCAATGTAGGTGTGAAGGCCCGCGATCAGGCTTGCCTCATCCACCTCAAGAACCTCGATAGTCTTGCCAATATCAGCGTAATCTTCTGACGCATCGGCGATGACGATGTCGCCTTTTTTCAAATATTGCACTTCTTTGATCTCTCGCAGGGGCGCGGACACGGAGATATAAGGCACTGCTTCTTTCGATTGCCGAAAGAGAGCTCGGAATTTTGTATGGATATCGCCGTAGTGAATATTCTGTATTCCACTCTCATCATCAAAGGTGAGATGTTCACGAGAAAGGCTGTTTGTGCCTATCCAGTCAAACACATCCCCCAATTTCCGCTCCTCCCAATCCGGAAAAGCAGAGCCGTCGGGGCGGGTGAAGCGCAGCGCGCCGGAGAACAGCCGCTGCATCACCCCGCGCTTATACGCCACAAGCCCGTCCCGCTTCTCCGTCAGGAGTGTGATCTTTTTCGACACCGCATCGAGAAAGGAGGCGATCTTTTGTTGTTCAGGTTTGACTGGGGCGAAAATTGGCAACGAAAGAACAGCTTCTTTCGAAAGGTTCTTCATTGAACCGCTGGTTCCTGTCGCTCGATCAGTGAAGCCACTCCGAATTTTCGGATGAGATAGAACATAGCCAATCCAAGCAGGGTCTCCGCCCTCAGAAATCTTTGCGGCCCAGAGCCGATCAGGCAGATAAACATTTGGCGCGTCTTCAGTAACGAAA
This sequence comes from Celeribacter sp. ULVN23_4, assembly GCF_054788345.1. NCBI lineage: Bacteria > Pseudomonadati > Pseudomonadota > Alphaproteobacteria > Rhodobacterales > Roseobacteraceae > Celeribacter > Celeribacter sp. ULVN23_4. The sequence goes on from NZ_JBTVYO010000003.1 coordinate 27,239, forward strand.
GCGTTCGCTCCAACAAGCTGCGGCGTATTCATTCGGCTAATAATTATAGTTCCTGCCTTCACAGGTTCTTTCAAACGGAAGATTTCAGAGGGTTCATTGACGACTTTGTTTTCTGAAAGGTCAAACGTTCCCAGTGTCACGCAGCTCGTTTTCAAAACCGATTTTTCGTCTTTAAACGCAGGTCTGTCACCCGAGTTAACGCTTACACCTGCATCGAGAGAGGAAATGAAAAAACCAATTTGTTTCTCCTCCCAAGCCTCCACAAATTCCGGAAACCGCAGTTCCGGCACCAAAGCCTTTCCTCCGCTCATACCGGTGTCTCCAGCCCAAGCTCGGCACAAAACGCCCGGATGGTCGCATCCACCGCGCCCATCTCGCCCTCGATCCGCTGCAACTCCGCCGTGACCGCCGCAAGGTCCACCTCCGGCTCCGGCTCGAACGTGTCGACGTAGCGCGGAATGTTCAAATTGTGATCGTTCTCCGCGATCTCCGTGCGCGTGGCTTTGTGCGAGAACCGCTCTTCTTCGGTCCGCGCGCGGTAGGCGGTGACGATGCGGTCCACGTCCTCGTCGCGCAGGTTGTTCTGGTTCTTGCCCTTCTCAAAACAGGTTGAGGCGTCGATGAACAGCACGTCATCGGCCTCACGGCATTTCTTGAATACCAAAATGCAGGTCGGAATGGAGGTGCCGTAGAAGATGTTGGCTGGAAGACCGATGATCGCATCGAGCCAATTCTTGCTCTCGACAATGAACTGCCGGATCGCGCCCTCCGCGCCGCCACGGAACAGCACACCATGCGGAAGCACCACGGCCATGGTGCCGTCCTCATCGAGGTGATGCAGCATGTGTTGAACGAAAGCGAAGTCGGCCTTGGAACTCGGCGCGAGTTTCCCGAATTCTGAGAAGCGATCATCCGAATCGAACAGCTTGTTCGCGGACCATTTCGCTGAGAACGGTGGGTTGGCGACGATGGCTTCGAACTTTTGTCCGTCGTGCTGCGGATGTTCGAGCGTGTCGTCCTGTTTGATGTCGAAGTTCCGATAGTGGACCCCGTGCAGGATCATGTTCATCCGCGCGAGGTTGTAAGTCGTGCGGTTCATCTCCTGGCCGAAGAAGTCGCCGACATGCGAGACCTCGCGAGAGACGCGCAACAGAAGAGAGCCGGACCCGCAGGTCGGATCATAGACAGACCGCAGACGATCCTTGCCGGTGGTCACAATGCGCGCGAGAATGGTCGAGACCTGCTGCGGCGTGTAGAATTCGCCGGCCTTCTTGCCCGCACCAGAGGCGAACTGGCCGATCAGATATTCATAGGCATCGCCGAGCACATCGGAGTTGGAATTCGAAATCTCGAAATCGATGCTGTCGAGGTGCCCGAGCACCTTGCCAATGAGCGTATTGCGCGCCTCGACGGTGCGGCCGAGTTTCGTGGAGGTGAGGTCGAGGTCTTCGAACAGGTTGTCGAAATCGTCCTCGGACTCGGTGCCCATGGTCGATTTCTGGATGTTGTTCAGAATCTGTGTGAGGTCTTCGAGAATGAACTGACCAGGCTGCGCGCCTTTCGTGGCGATCGCGGAGAAAAGTTCGGACGGTTTGAGGAAGTAGCCCAGAGCTTCGAGACAGGCGTCTTCGACGGCAGCGAGAATTTCGGCGTCTTTGGTGTCGTCCAGCGCAGCGAACTTGAGCCCGTCGTGCTTGAGTGCGTCGTCGGCGTAGAGGTTCAGGCGCTCGGAAAGGTATTTGTAGAAGATGAAGCCGAGGATGTAGTCGCGAAACTCATCCGCATCCATCCGGCCCCGTAATTCGTTCGCAATACTCCAGAGTTTGCGCTCCAGAGATTTCTTTTGTTCTTCCGTCATGTCTTCCAAATGCCTGTTTTGAGCGCCGTAATGCGCCTTTGGTGATTTGCTTGAAATCTATCTTCGCCGCCAAGGTATCGGTCAGTGGCGTCTCGATGCAACAGATCATCTGCGGATCGTGCGTAAAGGTGGAGAGGCGCGCCGGAGAATGGATCAAAGAATGATCGCCAGTCGCTCCTACCTGCTCCACCCTTTCGATTTCGTCTTCTCGACTTTCTTAGAGCCTTTACGTTGCTCGTGGAGGTGAGGACAGTTGCTCGACAGTGAGCGAAATGCGGTTTTCGAATTCGAAACCAGCCTGGTGAACTCATTCGGGCCAAGTAAACCATATCCTTCCTAGGCCAGAGGTTTCGTTCCTATTGTGTGGATTTCGATTGGGGGTGGTGCAGAGACCAGCGGGAAAAAGCCTGAAAAGGGCTGATTTTGTCAACTTTTGACAACCTTCGTCCAGTCCGAGCCAATAAAACAAGGTGTTTTACTGTGTTCACAGGTTGCCTTGGTTGTCGATCTTTTCTTCGAAAGGTTTACGTTTCGAGCGGTAAAGTTTCCATTTTTGCCCCAAAGGTTTACATCACCACCCCTCATGGCAACCTTTGGCAACCCATTGTCAACTTTTGCACGGATATCTCAGGTCTTTTTAAAGGGTAATATTTTAGTCTTTGTTTGATTTTATCGAATTAAAAGATAATATGTTATCTCTTGACGGGGGTTAAGATGATTCCAATTTTGGCGACGGCCATCGATACTCAAACGGCAGTGCGTGACGCCATGCGTCAGCGGCGGGTGGCGATGGGTATGACGCAGGCGGTGCTCTCTGAGAGGTCTGGGGTGTCACTGGGAACGCTGAAGCGATTTGAGCGCACCGGAGAGATATCCTTCGCCAGCCTGCTCGCGCTCGCAGAGGCACTCGACGCTCTGGAAGGGTTTCTCGGCTTGTTTCCAGAACCAGAGATCGCAACACTCGATGATTTGGAGCAACGCGAACAGCCGCGCAAACGCGCCAGCTCAAAAGGTAAAAAGTCATGACGACACGTCTCAATGTTGCGCTGGACTTCGGTGATGCGAGAGACGAGGTCGTGGTCGCGCAGCTGGGCTGGGATGCCGCGCGCCGCGAAGCTGTCGCGGAATGGGATCCAGATCTGTCACGATCAGGCCTACAGTTAAGCCCGCTGCTTGTGAAAGCCTACTCCGGCCTCCTGCGTTCCAAGGCACGCGCTTTCGGTGAGTTGCCAGGTCTTTTCGGTGATAGTCTGCCGGACGGATGGGGGCGTCTCCTGATCGATCGCACGCTGACATCCCGAGGTCTGTCGCGCACAGAGATCACCGATTTGGATCGTCTCGCGATGGTCGGCACGCATGGCATGGGTGCACTGTGTTATCGACCGGAAGATGACTACCCCATCGAGGATGACCTGGACCTCGATTGGTTCGATGGATTGGTGCCGGAGATCGGTAATGATGTCGCCTCCAAGGACCTGGAGCGTCTGCGCGGGATCGCAGGTGGGTCACAGGGGGCGAGGCCGAAGTTCGTCGCCATCCTCGATGGCAAGAATGCACGCCTGCATGACCACCGGAAGCCTCTTGAAGTAGGATGGCGGCATGTTCTTGCGAAGAGACGCGCACAGAGCGACTCAGAGGGTGCCGTGGAGGCTGAAGCGGCTTATTCCGACCTCGCGCGCGCTGCAGGTGTCGAGATGACTCCTGTGGCTGTTCTGCGCGCCTCTGGAGGTGAGCCGTATTTCATCACGGATAGGTTCGACCGGCAGGGAAATGAGCGGCTGCACATGCAGACCGTTGCGGCCCTGTTGGATGTCGATTTCAGAACGGCGCAGCTGGATTACATCGAGCTTCTGAAGGTCGTGCGGCTGATGACGCGTGACTACCGAGAGGTCGAGCAGATGTTTCGCCGGATGGTCTTCAATGCGCGTGTCATGAACCGCGATGATCACCTTAAAAACCATGCCTTCCTAATGGATATGTCTGGTGAATGGCGTCTTGCACCGGCCTATGATGTGAGTTTCAGCCTCGGACCGGGTGGTGAGCACACGCTCCTAATCTCTGGTGAAGGGCGGCGACCGGGAAGGGAACATTTCTTGAATGCTGCAAAAAAGGCGGGGATCAAAGATAAGCGTGCCACTGAGATCGTCGAGGAGATTGATGGCGTCGTGCGCGACTGGTCAGGCTACGCGGATGCCCGCGACGTGCCCTCTGTGCTGCGAAAGCAGATCGCCGAGGAGATCAAGATCGCACTGACATGGTGATGCATGCCAGACGTGCGATTGGGTGTCCTGCTCAGAAGATGCCGAAATTTGGGTTCTTCTCCAACTCTGCTTGATCCGGTTCTACTTCTTCAAGTTCCGGACGAGCTTCATCAGATGGCAATGCCGGTTCAGCCGGGAGAGGCTGCTTCACGGCTTCTTCAGCATCCAGTTCGGCTTCAAGAGCATTGCGCTCGCGAATATGCTCCTCAGCTTTCTTTCGTGTCTTCTTAACGGCATCTCGCGTCCAGGGACGGTTCCAGCCGGTCAGAATGCCTTCTCTATTCAGTAGATCCGCCAACGCTCTGTTGCTTAGGTCTTGGTAAGCTGCGTCTCTTTCCAAAACGGCCGCCACAGCTTCAACGACGTCTTGGGCGCGGAGTTTCCGAGATTTCAGCGCTGCGACACGAGATTTATCCAATCCTTTCGGCGAGCCGAGCGATTTCTTCTGGCTGTCTTTCAAATCTTGAAGTGCGTGCTGGGTTCCTGCTGCAATATTCTTGGCAGCTTCAGCTCCTCTGAGGATCGCAGATGTCAGGCCCGGCTTTCCGAGGTAGCGATTGTTCCTGATAGAAAAGACGCCGACCGGAAGATTTTCCAGAAATTCTTGCGCGGCATCGATGTTCCGAAACAGGCGTGTCGGCTCATAGACAACCATGATGGCGTTCTCTCTGAGGGCTTGCCTGTGAGCTTCAGACAGGCCGGAGCGTTTCTCGTAGCTATGTGCATCTACAGCAGAAGCGATGTCCTGATGGATGCTGAGAAGTTGCATGCCTTTCTTCCTGCACCAGTTCCGGATTGCCTCGGCTTGACGCTCCAAACCTTCGCCTTCTTCCCCCTGTTTCTCAGTGGAGACGCGGATGTAGCCGATAGCCTTTGTTTCTTTGAGTGTAATCGTCATATCTGATGTGTTTGTGGGGTGGGTCATTTGTATACGGTCTTACCAGAAATATTGAATTCGGGCAAATAGAAACAGCCCCATATTGGCCCAATTCCAATATTGTCTAAACGCGCACTAAAGGGTGGAGGGTAGAGGCGCTGAAACATCTCGGGCACAGAATGCATCCCCATCATACTGAGTGATTTCTTCTAGGACTTCGGTCGTTTCGGATGATCGAACACGACATCCCACCCGCTTCGTCAGGTGCGCACTGGTATCAAGGTGACACAGTGACCATGACCAGGAGTAGAGATGGCTGAACCTCATGCAAGCACACCCGCAGCAAAATTTTTGACGGACCGGATCAACACGCTTCGTCGGCGCAAAACTCAAAAGCAAATCGCGCATGAAGCGGGCTTTCCGAACCCAAACATGCTGAGCTACCTGAAGGCGGGCACCAACAAAATCCCGATCGACCGTGTTCCCGCGTTGGCAAAGGCGCTTGAAGTGGATCCGGCATACCTGATGAGGCTGGCGCTCGAACAATCGGTCGGCGCGACCGCGGCCAAGGCGATCATCGATGTCTGCGGCACGCCGGTCACGGAACGCGAGAAGCAGTGGATCGACGAAATTCGAGATGCATCCGATGACACTGATCCGCGCATCACTGCACGATCGAGAACAGCACTGAGAGGAATTTTTGGGAAATGACGACATCATATTTTACTCTACCAACGTCCCCGACTGGTGAATGGGAGCAGCTTTCAGAGAACGAAAAGGCTTGGATCGAATTCATCCGCGTGATTTCTGCCGGACGTGATCCATTTCCTACGCCTGAGCGCATTCGAAAACTTCAGGATCTGCTTGACGCGGGATGAGGCGTCGGTCGAGAAATTGAGCCTTTCCTGAACGGATTGTCTCAATCATCATAGGGTGACGGAAAGGCGGTCATGCTGATGTCGTGAAGGTGCTGCTCGTATTTCTCAAGATCGGCGGTTCTCCAGCGCGTGCAGTTGGGTCCAATCTTCAGAGGTTTGGGAAAGTGCGGGACGGTCTTGCACCAGCGCCAGATTGACGCTTTGCTTGTATTGTAGCGTTCCGCGACTTCATCGACGTTCAAGAATTGGTGGGATTGTGGTTCTGCCGTAAGCAAGCTGATTATCCTTTTCGGGAATTTCATGGTGCTTAGTTATACAGCGAAGGCAGCAGATCGTCGCATGGGAACGCCGAAAAATTTTCTGAAGCCGCGTTTTATGAGGGGCGGGTAAATTACGACCGCCTGCGCTATGGACGCGAAAATGTAGCCTAGGTGTAGCCTAGGAGCATTGTGATCGAATGCACTTCAAAGTGCGCTCGACAAAATGTTCAATGTCTTGAGGTGTTTAAATGGTGCCCGGGGGCGGAATCGAACCACCGACACGAGGATTTTCAATCCACTGCTCTACCCCTGAGCTACCCGGGCACCGGGAACGACTTTGTCGTTGAACGTCTCTGTCGTTCGGGTAGCGGGTTTCTAGTCGGCGGCTTCGGGAGTGTCCAGAGGAAAATCACCTCTTCAGTGAGGTTTTTTCAAAGCCTCGCCAAACTGGTCCCGCAGCTGTTCTTCGAGCGCCTCTTCCAGAGCCGCAGCGATCTCTTCGGGGTCTTCTTCACGCATGGAAGGAACGGCGTAGGAGCCGTTCATCCATTTCGCCAGATCAATATCGGCACAACGTTTCGAGCAGAAGGGGCGGTAGGCTTTGACGCTCTCACCGCCGCAAATGGGGCAGCTCATGCGACCAGCTCCGAGATCGGCACGCGGGTGCGTTTCTTCTGGATTTCGAAATTGCCGAGCGGCGTCCAGCCGGCGAGCACCGTATCGTTGCCTTCGGATTTGAAGGCGGCCTTGAGGCTCTGTTCGAACTGGCGACGATCTTTCTTGGCCATCGGGGCGAGTTCGACGGTGATCTGACCGGCAAGGCCACGCAGGCGCAGCTGGCGGGGCAGGTCACGGGCGACCGCGATATTGGCTTTGAGGCCCGCCGCCGGAGAGAAGTCGCCGCCGGTGTTCACATCCACGGTCACCATGGCGCGTGTCGGCTCGATGAAGGCATAGCCCGCGCCCTTGAGTGGCACTCGAATGTCGAGGGCCGCGTCGATGAGCTCATGGACACCGTGATTGTCAAAGGCGTCTTCGCTGTCGTCGAACACATCCGCTTCGGGCCAGTCGCGCCAGGCGGCTTCCCAGGCGTCTGCGCCTGCGACGAGCAATTCGGGATCGCCCGCCTCGTCGGCAAGAACAGCCTCGGCCAATTCGCGCATGGCGGCGATGTCTTCGGCGATGGCCTCGGAGGACGCGCCTTCACAGACAGAGCGCAGGATCAGACCCATGCTCTCGTCGGCACCGTCCATGCCCTCTTCGGCAAGGTCGTGGAGCCGGATGAGTTCCTCATCCTCGGCAATCTGCCGCGAAATGTTCAGGCCGGGCGCATCGGGGGTCACGATGGCGTATTTCGACTTGAACAGAAGGCGCGTGGTGACGGGGACCGCTTTGCCCTCTTCGGCGATATGGCTGACTTGCACCAGCATCGGCGCGCCGGGTTTGAGACCCTTGTTGCCGCGCAGGTACGCCTTGTCACCATCCGGCAGGTCGAGCAGCGCGCCGCCCATACCTTTGAGGCTCCGACCGCCCTTGGCGCGGAAGATCGAGCCGGGGGCAGGGGGCGCGTCTTCGCCCGCGTCGATCAAAAGGTCTTCGAGACGGCCATCGACAATCCACGCAGCGGCGCGTTTGCCCTGAACCTCGCCCAGTGCAATCACAGAGCCCTTCATGTGCGATCTCCATAAACAGGATAGCCCGCGGCCATCAACAAATTGGCGGTCTCCGCCACGGGAAGCCCCATGACGGCGGAATAGCTGCCTTGAATCCACGGGATAAACGCGCCGGCGGGGCCTTGGATGCCGTAGCCGCCCGCCTTGCCGCGCCAGTCACCGGAGGCAAGATAGCTGTTCACCTCAATGTCCGAGAGCCGCTTCATCTTCACCGTGGTCACCACATCGGCTTCCCACACGCGATCGCCATGGGCGATGGCCACGGCGGTGATCACCTTGTGGCGACGTCCCGACATGGCGAGAAGAAACTCGGCGCATTCCTTTTCATCGACAGGCTTGCCCATGATGCGGCGGCCCAAAGCGACGGTGGTATCGGCGCAGAGCACAAGCTCATCACCCGCGCGCGGCACAGTCAGCACCTTTTCACGGGCGATCCGCGCGCAATAGGGGCGGGGTAATTCGCCCTTATGCGGATCTTCATCGATGTCGGGGGACCGAATCTCGTCGGGCACAAGTCCGAGTTGCGCCAGAAGCTCTTTCCGGCGCGGGCTGCCTGAACCGAGGATCAGTTTCATAAAGATGCTTTCGCCTTATTAGCGGAAGCGATAATTGATCCGACCTTTGGTCAGATCGTAAGGGGTCATTTCGACCTGCACTTTGTCGCCAGCCAGAACACGAATACGGTTTTTCCGCATTTTGCCTGCCGTGTGCGCGATGATCGTATGGCCGTTTTCCAGCTCGACCAGGAATGTCGCGTTCGGCAGGAGTTCCTTAACGACACCGGGGAATTCGAGCATTTCTTCCTTGGCCATGGTCACTCCGTAATTGATTTCTCCCGCCAGTCTGCGGGCGCGCTAGTAAATGCGCCTTTACCGCCCCGTTTTCAAGCTGGTTTTAACGGAAAATGCGGGTCTGAGGCGGGTTTTGCGGCGTTTCACTCTCTGGCCAATGGGAGAAAACGCTCACCTCCGTGCCTTTGCGCGCCTCAGCGAGCGACTCGCCCAAGCTGTTCAGGACGGCAAAGCCCGCCGCATTTCGCGGTCCGCGCGCGAGAATGCCATCTTCCGGAGCGCTCCCGTCAGGCGGACAGAACACACGCGCCTGACCGACATTCACGTCAATCACCTCGCATTGCGGCACCTCTCCGACAAGCGGGGCCATGGCGACAATCATCTGGCCTTCGAGCGCCCGCGCGCGGCAGCCGATCTCAACCCGGCTCGCGCCCTGTTCCGTGTCAGTGCAGGAGGGGACCAAAAGGATTTCGGCCCCAGCCTCGGCAAAGCGGCGCGAGATCAGGGGGAATTCGCTGTCGTAGCAGATCACAGCCGCGACCTTGCCAAAACGGGTTTCAAGGATCGGCATTGCGTCCCCGCCTGCCATGTCGAGTGCGCGCTCGTAAGGGGTCGGCATTTGTTTTTCCAGCCAGGCTTCGCCTTCCGGGCCGCAAAACAGCGCGCGGTTGACGATGGTATCGCCCTTGCGGGCAAAACCTGACCCGCCGAGAAGCGTTGCACCTGTGTCGCGAACCAGTGCGCGAATGCCTTCGCAATAGGCCTCGAAATGATCCGCGCCCCGGTTCATCCAACCCGCCGCATCAAGGGACACATCGCCGTAAAACGCCGCCTCAAGCGCCGCATATTCCGGGAAGACCACCAATGTATCGCGATCCGCCGCAAGCTCCGACAGCGCGTCGCGATAGCGCGCGAGCCATACGTCCGGGGTGTCATGCCAAATCGGCTGCCATGTCGCGGCGATCAGTCTCACAACTGTTTCCCCCAAAATTGCAGGTGCTTGTCCGCGCTTTGCGCCTCGTCCACATCTTTCCACTCAAACGTGGCAATCACGCCCTCCATCGGGGTGTAGCCGCGTTTGCGCCAGAACAGGTCATGGCTGCGCGCGCCTTTCGGGCGCAGCGGATGGTCTTCGGGCCGGATGACGGAGCAAAAGGCCGAATAGCTGAGGCCAAGGCTCCGGGCATGGGCCTCGCGCGCGTCGAAAAACGCATGTCCCGCGCCAAAACCACGATACTCGGGCAAAAGCACGGATTCGGCACAGTAGAAGACGCTCTCCAGCGGCAGATCGACACTCGCGAAGGCGGAGGCGAAATCTTCGGCATGTTCGGCCAATGGCGATCCGGTGGCTGCACCGACGATCCGCTCGCCATCGAAAGCCGCGACCAGAACGGCGCGGTCATTGCCGATGTAGCTCGCCATATAGTCGCGCTCATAGTCGAGAGAACCGTCATAGAGATAAGGCCATTCGCGAAAAACGGTGATGCGCAACCGCGCCAGATCGTCCAGCGCGGCCTCGACCTCAGGGCCTTTCAGGGTTCGAAACGTCAGGCTCATGTTGGCTCACGAAACCTGCGCGACCCAATCCTCGGCATTATAATAGACCGAGATGCGGGCGATCTTACTGTCGCGAATGTCGAAGAACGCGCCCGCCGGAAGGTTGTAGCGCTGGCCTTTCGCCTCCGGGTAGCCCTCTGCGGTTTTCAGGTATTTGCCCAGCACCCGGAACTCGGCGGCGGCGTGGCTGCCCGCGTCATTGGCGAAGAGCACCATATCGGTGAGGGTCTCTTCATAGGCCGTGTCCATGCTGATCATGAAAGCGGCAAAGGCCTCTTTGCCATGTTCCACCGGGCCTTGGTTGATCCGGTGTTCGACATCGTCCGTCAGGCAATCGAGCATCGCCTTGTGGTCATGCTCCGCAAAAGCTTCGTAATAACGGGTCAGAAGGGCCAACGTTTCTGCACGGGATTGGGTCATGAGAATGTCCTGAAAGGCTTGAAGGAGAGCGTTACGAATGAGCTGGGCCGAACCGTGCCTGCATCCGAGTGATGATCTGATCGCGCGCCTGACGATAGGCGTCGAGCTTCGCGTCCCGCGTTTCGCCGATGCCCGTCGGGTCCATGATCGGCCAATATTCCACGTCGAGGTGGTAATAGCGCGTGAGATCAAGTGCGCGGCGTTGCGAAGCGGGGGAGAGCGCGATGATCAGGTCATAGGAGGAAATGTCATCGCCCCAGTCTTTCAGATCGTCGAAGGACCGCGACTGATGGCGATGCAACTCGATGCCCAGCTCGTCACAGACCGCAACAGCGAACCCGTCGACCTCAAGATCGGAATGCACGCCCGCAGATTGGACATAGACCTTGCTGCCGTAGAATTTCTTCATCAGCCCTTCGGCCATCGGCGAGCGCACCGCGTTGTGGTCACAGCAGAACAGGATCGAATGGGGAAGATCTGCCGTCACGTCCTTACCCCCAGTGTAACACGCAGATCAGGGTGAACAGCCGCCGCGCTGTGTCGATATCGACCACGGCCTTGCCTTCAAGCCGTTCCTGCAGCACCCGCGCGCCTTCGTTGTGAATGCCGCGACGGGCCATGTCGATGGCCTCGATCTGGGAGGGGGGCATCTTTTTGACAGCGTCGAAATAGCTTTCGCAAATCTGGAAGTAATCCTTCACCACCTGACGAAACGGTCCGAGCGAGAGATGAAACTCCGCCGCCTTCTCGCCGCTCTCCGTACTGAGATCGAACACGAGGCGACGCTCGCGGATCGCCAGCAAAAGCTTGAACGGCCCTTCCGCCACCGCACGATCGTCCCGCGCGGGCAGGTTGAAGGAATTGTCTTCGAGCAGATCGAAAATCGCGACCTTGCGCTCCTGCTCGATCTCAGGCGTCGGCGGGGCGAGGCCCTTGTCGTCGATCGTGACGGAAATCAGCTTGCTCATATCAATCCTCGTTCAGCCGGTCGAGGCGGGCGCGAACCGACAGTCCGTGCGCCTCAAGGCTCTCGGACTGTGCCAGACGTTCTGCCGCCGGGCCAATAGTCTTGAGCGCTTGCGGCGACATTTTTGCCAAAGTGGTGCGTTTGACAAAGTCCATGACCGACAGGCCAGAGGAAAAACGTGCCGAACGGGCGGTGGGCAGCACGTGGTTCGGGCCGCCGACATAATCGCCGATTGCTTCCGGCGTCCAGGCCCCGAGGAAAATTGCGCCTGCGTGGTGGATTTTCGCAGAGAGCGCATCCGGGTCTTCGACGCAAAGCTCAAGGTGTTCCGGCGCAAAGCGGTCCGACAGCTTCGCCGCCTCATCGAGATCGCGCGCGGTGATCACCACACCGAAATCTTCCCAGCTCTTGCCCGCAATCGCCCGGCGCTCCAGCGTCTCCAGCCGTTTTTCAACAGCCTTCGCCACAGCCGCGCCAAAGGCCGCGTCATCGGTGATCAGGATCGACTGTGCGCTCTCGTCATGCTCGGCCTGAGACATCAGATCGACTGCGATCCAGTCCGGGTCGTTATGCTTGTCTGCGATGACCAGAATCTCCGAGGGGCCCGCAATCATGTCGATGCCGACCTTGCCGAACACCCGGCGCTTGGCTGCGGCGACAAAGGCGTTGCCCGGCCCGGTGATCTTATCGACCGGGGCAATGGTTTCGGTGCCGTAAGCGAGCGCGGCAATCGCCTGCGCGCCGCCCACGCGGTAAATTTCATCGACACCCGCGATCCGCGCGGCCAGAAGCACCAGCGGGTTTGCAATTCCATCCGGGGTCGGCACGGTGATCGCCAGACGCTCGACGCCCGCCACTTTCGCCGGGATCGCGTTCATCAGGACAGAAGACGGGTAAGAGGCGAGACCGCCCGGCACATAAAGCCCCGCAGCCGACACCGGCGTCCAGCGCCAGCCAAGCGTCGCCCCGTCCGGATCGGTCCACATCTGGTCGTCCGGCATCTGGCGGACGTGATAGGCGCGGATGCGTTGGGCGGCGAGCTCCAGAGCCTCGCGGTCCTCATCGGAGACCTCGGCACAAAGCGCATCGATCTCTTCGTCGGAAAACCGCAGCTTGTCCGCCGTCAATTCCATCCGGTCGAATTTCGCGGTCAGCTCCAAGACCGCCGCATCGCCGCGCGCGCGCACATCTTTGATGATGGCCGCCACAGCGTCATCCACATCCGGGCTGTCCTCACGCTTCATGGTGAGCAGCTCTGCAAAGCGGGTCTCGAAATCGGAATCCGTGGTGGACAGGAAATGGGGCATGTCGGTCTCTTTGATCTTCTCGGCGGTCTTTTCGGCATACAGCGCCGCAGAGCGGCGGACAAGCGCGGGCAAGCCCGGCGCGGAGCCTCTTACTCGTCGTGTGTCGGAATATGTTTGGACGGGGCCACATAAGGCCGCGTCACGTCCTTGAGCGTCACGTCCAGTGCTTCGACGTCAAGTGCGATGGTGCCGTCGCCTGCGAGCGTGATTTCGACCTGCCCCATGCCGTCCTCGGAGGGCGCGAAGCTCAGGGCGAGAACGGAAAGGATCATTTCCTTGTCGCCGGAAGGCACCCCCGTCGAGCGCGCCGCCATCACATCATCGAACAGCAGCACAGCCTGCACCCGCTCTACCGGGCGGCCGCGTTTCTCGGCGGTTTCGACATCTTCCCAGCGGAAGCGATTCAGAAGCAGGGCGAAGCGGCGCTTCGTGGCGTCGTAAGAAATTTCGCCCATCGGCACGACCGCGTCCTGTACCAGCGCGGAGATCACCGTCAGGTCTTCCGTGTCCATCGCCTTGAGCGCCAAGGGACGCTCGCCGCCGTCTTCGAACCGTGCGTCTTCCACCATCAGCTTTTGATCCTTTCGATATGCGCGCCGATTCCCGAGAGTTTCTTCTCGATGAATTCATAGCCGCGATCGAGGTGATAGACCCGCGACACCACGGTTTCACCCTCGGCCGCCAGCCCCGCAAGGATGAGCGAGACGGAGGCCCGCAAGTCGGTTGCCATCACCGGCGCGCCCTTGAGCTTATCGACGCCGTGCACCGTGGCGTGGCCGCCGTGCACTTCGATATTCGCGCCCATGCGGATCAGTTCCGGGGCGTGCATGAAACGATTCTCGAAAATGGTCTCTTCGAGAACAGAAGTGCCCTCTGCCGTGCAGAGAAGTGCCATCATCTGCGCCTGCAGGTCGGTCGGGAAGCCGGGGAAGGGCTCGGTGGTCACATCGACCGCTTTGACGCGGTCGCCATTGCGTTTGACCGTCAGGCCGCGTTCGTTCTCCGTCACCGAAATCCCGGCCTGTTCGAGCTTTTCGACAAAGCTCTCGACCAAAGACAGCTTACCGCCGAGACATGTGACTTCGCCGCCGCAGATCGCCGGGGCCAGCATGAAAGTGCCAAGCTCGATCCGGTCGGTCACAACCGGGTGCGTTGCGCCATGCAGTCGGTCAACGCCCTGAATTTCGATCCGCGAGGTGCCCGCGCCGGAAATCTGCGCGCCCATCTTGTTGAGGCAGTCGCAAAGATCGACGATCTCCGGCTCCCGTGCGGCGTTTTCCAGAACCGAGGTGCCTTTGGCGAGGGACGCCGCCATGACAAAATTCTCCGTCGCGCCCACGGACGGGAAGCGCATCTTGTGCACCGCGCCCTTGAGGCGTCCGCCCGCGACCTTGGCGTGCAGATAACCGTCTTTCAACTCGATCTCGGCGCCAAGCGCTTCGAGCGCCGTGGTGTGCAGGTCCATCGGACGCGCCCCGATGGCGCAGCCGCCCGGAAGCGACACAACGGCATGGCCGAGACGGGCGAGCAGGGGGCCGAGCACCAGATTAGAGGCGCGCATTTTGCGCACGATGTCATAATCCGCGACCGGGTTAATCTCGCCGTGACAGGACATCGCCTGCACTTTGCCATCCTGAAGCGCGGTCACTTCCGCGCCGAGAGAGGCCAGAAGCGCGGTCATCGTCTTGATGTCCGACAGGCGCGGCGCGTTGGTCAGCGTCAGCGGCTCATCCGAGAGCAGCGTCGCAGGCATGAGCGCGAGACAGGCGTTCTTCGCCCCCGCAATCTCAATATCGCCATTCAGGGGGCCATTGCCCCGCACCAGAATCGAATCCATCCGCTCGCCTCACTCGCCCTTGCCGTCACTCTCATCGGAAGCATTGCGCGCACGCGCCTGTGCCTTGCGCCGCTGAAGATTGGCCTTCAGTGCCGCTTTAAGACGCTCGTCCCGGCTTTTCGGCACGGGCTTGGCGTTTTTCCGGTTGGGATCGGTCTTGTTGTCCATGCTGTTCCATGTAGCCAAAGCCGTTCGGCCCGTCCAGTGTTGGAACCCAGTATGGATGGCGTTTCCTTGCCGAAACCGATGTCTGGGTCGCGCGCCGGGCTGGGGGAGGCGCCCGAGGCCGCCCGCTTCTGGGGCCGACAGAAGTCCGACAAAAGTCCGACGCGATGCCGACAGGCGTTTATGAGCCCTCTTGCCCTGAGACGGCGGGGGGAAGAGCGCAGGATCGCCTGACGGAAAAAGAAACTTTGCCCGAGGTGAATTTTTTCTCGAAAATGCGCTTGCACCGCGCCGCGATCACGTCTAATTAGCCGCCCACGGCGACGGTGACACGGTCACCACCGCACCCGGCGCTGCTGTAGCTCAGAGGTAGAGCACTCCCTTGGTAAGGGAGAGGTCGAGAGTTCAATTCTCTCCAGCAGCACCATCACTTCCCGTTATTTCTCAAAAACTTAAGAGAAAACAGGCCTTTGCGGGGGTTGATGTGTGACACAAAGGTGTGACACATGGCTTTTGCTATGCCCCATCCCGTTCTTCGAAATAACAAGTGGTATCTTGACGTCCGTATCCCTGCGGATGTGCTCGCTGCCTATCGAAAATATAAAGGCATGAAGGGCGAAAGGGTCCGAAAATCCTTAGAGACAGGTGATGCTGCAGAGGCCAAGAAGCGCTTTGCCGAAGAATATAGCGCCCTCCTAAACACCTTCGCGAGGTTGCGAAGTGAGGAAGCGGGCAACACAGTCCGATTGACCAACAAGCAAGTCACGGCGCTTGCGGGGGTCCATTATCAAGACCTCATGAAGCGTTTCGAAGATGATCCCCCAGAAGTCGCTGAGACCCGTGAGACACTCAAAGCGCTGGGCAGTATCCGGCATCTGAGGGGAAGCCGGGGTAAGTGGTTTCGCAGGGTCATGGACGATCTGTTGAGCGAGGAAGGTCTGGCTGTCGATGAGGACAGCTACATCCGACTAGGAGAAGCCTTCTACGACGCCGCCTTGCAGGCCATAGAGGCCTTTGAGCGTTTCGCCGAGGGTGACTACTCGCCTGACCCGAAGGCCAACAGATTTCCCGCGTGGAGCGCACCTGATGCTTCGCAGGTTGTAACCCCCTCGGTTCCCGTAGAGGTCTCTTCGGGGGTCACCATAGATAGCCTGTTTGATCGTTGGGAAAAGAACCACCGGGCGGACGGGAAGACTGAGGAGACCATCGAAGACCGCCGCGCCAAAGTTCAGTCATTCAAGGACTTTATTGGTCACGGGGACGCTGAGCGAGTTACCCCAAAAGACGTTGGTAATTGGGTCGATTTTCTCAAGTTTGAAAAGCGGCTGTCTGCAAAGACGGTGTCAGGGGGCTATCTGACCGCGTTATCAGCTATATATCGTTTGGCTCGTTCGCGTGGTGAGAAGATTGCCAACCCTGCTGCGGAGGTCACTGTTAAGGTCCCCCCAAAGAAGAAGCTACGCGAGCAGGGTTTCACTGATGCTGAGGCTGCGCAGATATTGAAGGCGGCAAGGTGCGATCCCGCAACATTGGGACGCCGGACACCATATAACAAAAGTGCGATCCGTTGGGTGCCGTGGCTTTGTGCATACTCGGGAGCGCGGGTGACTGAGATCGCTCAATTGCACAAGGAAGACTTCTTGGAGAAAGCGGGGGGTCTGGCTATCCATATTTCCATTGAGGATGGTCGCAGCGTAAAGAGTGGCGAATATCGCGTGGTTCCTGTTCACCCGCATCTCTTGGAGATCGGACTTGATCGGTTCATTCAAGATTGTGCGGATGGTCCATTGTTCTTTCCTGACCCGCCAGATGCAAAATTGCGAAAAAGCAAGGCACGGAATGCGGGAAATAAAGTGCGGGAATGGGTCCGCGATATTGTCGGCATTGATGACCCGAACATCCAGCCGAACCACGGGTGGCGTCATCGCTTTACGACTTTGGCTGGTCGCGCTGATATTGGGGAGAGATACCTATTTGCGATCCAAGGTCACAGTGATGGTCGTTCCAGCTTTAACTACGGCGATGTTGAGGTTGAGACGATGCGCCGAGAGATTGAGAAAATCCCCCGTCAGGTCGATCTTTGATGGGCTGGAAGGGCCGATCTTTCTAGGTTCGACACCTCCCTAATTAGAGCTTCAAAGCTTTAGGTGACCTGTGGGCTTCCCTCTTGGGTCACCCACAAGGTCAGGATGGTCATCAGGCCATCCATCATCCTCAATCAGAAATCTTCTTCTTCCTCAGCTTCAAAGGTGACCTCCTCGTCCTTCCGGTATTGATCGGCATCAGCAAGGATTTCCCGTCCGGTTTCATTAAGGGCATCCCAGAAGGCCTCGCTATCTAGGAGCCGCGCGGGGAGCGTGGGGGATATGATCTGCAAGGCCCTTGCGAGGACGCCCGGGCATTCCGTAGCTTTCCCGCCCAGCGCATTTCCGATCTTCTTGGCCCAATCCTGTGCCATGCCCTCTTGGACCTCCTCGGTGAATTCCCGAGGGCTATCTCCTTTGGCTATCTGTCGCGACCAATCCCAACCACGATCTATCATGGTCGGGGCTTTGATCCTTCTTTCCCGAAGGCTTTCGAAGGTTTTCCGCATAATCGAAATCTGGGCTTTTGAAGCACCCGACCACTCGGCTTGCTCCGCAATCGACCCTTCCCCGAGACAGACCAAGCGCCACGCGTTGTTGCCTTTTTCCTCTCGGGTGATCCTCACGCGGTCCCGTGAGTTGATCTTGGCCGCCGCGCCCATGGCTTCCCCTAGGGAGAACTGAGGGTGTGCCTCCACGGGGACTTTCAGGGTCTCCCCTGAGGTCTCCCGCAAGAGCATGTAGGCCGCGTGTCGGTGATGACCATCAATCACGATCCACCTCTTGCCGCTCCACCAGATATGGACCCGCTCATCCAGCGCACCTCCGTTCAGGCCCTCACTGATCTCCTTGACGCGCTCCTGATCTAGCCCGATCTCTCTGGGTTGAAACACCGCAGGCTCTACATGGAGCGCGTCTAGGGGCAGGCTTCGGGGCACCTTCGGGGGCGGGAGAGGGTTTGCCTCCCTCTCCACCTTGAGCCGCTCTATTGCTGCGCTCCGCGTCTCGTTAGAATACTCCATCAGGTCACCTCCCTCAGTGCTCTTCTCAGTTTCTGCGCGGCTCTGTCTGCGGCCTCTCCGGCCAGTTGGTCAACGCGTTCATTGTCGGGGTCTCCTGCATGAGCTTTGACTTTGTGGAAAGTCACCGCTCGACTGTCGGCAAGCGTCTTGATGGTCTCCCACTTCTCGCGGTTCTCTACGGGTTTGCCGTTGGATTTCTTCCAGCCGTTGACAGACCATTTGGGGAGATAATTCTCAAAGCTGTTCTTGATATAGTCGCTGTCGAGGCAGATCGTCACAAAGGCACCTTCGGGGGTCGCCTTCAAGACGTCGATAACTGCTTGCATCTCAGCGATGTTGTTGGTGGTGTTCGTGCTTTTGCGGGAGAACTCGCTGGGGGCTGATCCATCAGGAGCATAGAGCCGATAGGCACAGCCTCCGGGACCGGGGTTGGGTTTGCAGCTACCGTCTGTGTAGGCAATGTAGCATCCTTCGGCCAAAGCCGCTTTCATAAGATCGTTCATGACGTTTCCTTGAGAAATGTTGTGGTGTTGGTTGTCGAGAAGGGAGGCCAGACACGCCTATACTCTAAATAGTGCAACCTATTCGCTTCGCGTTCCTCAGGGCGACAAGGTGCTGATTGTCAAGGAAAAAAGAGAGCATTTCCGTCCTCGTATTGGCCTTGCAGGAAGCCCCGAAAGGGCCATTGTGGACATCATTCAGTGGCGCTGGGCGGTCAGTCACGTTCCGCTCTTCCATATTCTCTTGCATGAATTTCCTTTGTTGTTGCTATTTCGGGCTATGAGGTCCGCTTCAGGTACTGGGCGGCACTCGCTCCCTTTCAATCGTTTCGAAGGCGTCCCTCCGCTCGACCGCGTGCCCATCTTCGCACCACCGCAATAAACACTCAATATGTGTTAAAAACACCCTTGACGTGTTTTTGTGAGAGATGCATAAAACACACACAATGAGTGATAAACACAATAGGTGCGTTATGAAGCTGAAGATGATCCGCCAAAAACTGGGCATGACCCAGAAAGATGTCGCTTTGAAGATGAACACGACACAGCAAACCGTCGCCCGTTGGGAGAGCGGAAAAACGCCCTTGAATGTTGATCAAGTTAGAGACCTTTGCTTGGCGCTTGGCTGCTCAGCGGAAGAACTTTTAGGGTTTGAAGTCGAGCCAGAAGAAATTCGGAAGAGCCCTTTTGCAATCGGCAAGCAAGGTACCCCCTATGGGACACTGAAGATCGACTTCCTTTCCGGGAGTTCTCTCTGCCCAATCGACGAGGACGCTCTGAGTTCACTCAAGAACCAGCTGGGGCGAGATCGCTTTGCTTTCGATAGAAATGGAGGGCACTGGATGCAAACTTGGACGCTGGACAACCGCACACTTCTGATCAATCCAACAAAAGTGAAACATCTAGAGTGGTATTCTGACGCTGTTGAGGAAATGCCTGATTTTGAAAATCCAGAAGTATATCGCGCACTTGAGCAGATGGAGAGTGACCCTCCCTCAGGAGAAATGCTCGAAGTTTGCAAAAGGATTGTCGATGAACGTGGCCAAGAATGGGTCTGGGCTCTGACAAATGATGTCGTAGTCGTTTTCGATGATGGTGAAAAACTGAGCGGCTTTCTCGATGCAGATATAGCAGCGGAACTCTTTGATCTCACCTGCGAAGCACCGAAGACAAACGTGTCGGTCTTCGTGATGCTTGAGGAGGAAGGTCATGACAGGAGCCAACTGGTCAACCTTCAAAATGTTGCGATGGTCCAATTCCCGTCGGATCGCTTTCATCGGCTAATCCGTTCTGAGTAAGTTTATTCTCAAAGAAGGCCGCGCCGTTCATATTGCGACATGAACTTAACTGTTGGCTTCGCGATGTAATTGGGAAATAAATCATTTGCATTCAGCCCCTTAAGGAATGCGAAATACATGAGAGAATTCTGAGGGTACGAAATTGAGCAAGGCAAAAATTCGGTCGATGCAGCGAGGAGCACAGAAGCGATCTTCCAAGCCCCCGATCAAGATGCAGGATATATACAAGAAACACCCACCGCAACTTTCCTCCATCGATAAACCGCATCTAGATTTCCAAAAATACGGCAGCCTGAAAGACGTGGCCCGGATCAAAATGATCGTCGAGGCGGCTAGAAAGAATGAGATAGACACTTCCTCGGAAATCAGCACGCTCCTAAACAAGCTGATGATTAAGACTGCAATTGGTGAGAAATGGACACCTAGGTTGGCATGGTTCGTTAAACGTGCGGTCAATTCGCATGGTAAAGCCCTGCACCCCACTAAGAGCCATGTTAACCAATCGCGCAGCGACCGTGAATTTCATGACTTAGTTCGACGCGTTGTCAAATCTCGGCTTGAAGAGATCAAGAGCGAGTTCGAGGCCTCCAAACCAACCCTTGGTGATGCTTCCCCTGAGTTGGCCCGGCTTAAAGAACAGTTAGAGAGCAGATCGTAAGGTCTAAACTTTCTATGGTCGCCTTACTCGCTTCAATTCGAGAAAGGCAAAACAGATAGCCGACACGCACGGCCTCACATTCCCCAGCGGGTCAATGCGGCCTCTGCTGCTGCGGGGTCTTTCCTTATGCGGATCACGGCCTGTCGGGTGAGACCTGTGGCCTTCGCCGTCTCCGTTGTCCCCGCGTTCTGCGCCGTCATATTCTGCACCTTTTCGAAGGCCTTGCGGTTGTAGCTGGGCTTTTTGCCACGGTAGCGGGTCTTGTCTGCCTTTGCGGCCTCTATGCCCGCCCTCTGGGCCTCCTTGGTGGCTTCTGCTTGTGCCTGTGCCGTAGCGGCCATAAAGGCGATCAGAGCGTCTCTCACGGCCTCCTGCATGGGGTCCTTTGTGGCTCCGTCAAAGGTCATGTTATTGATCACCGTGCGGATCACCACACCCTGTCGCATGAACTCCCGAATGGTGTCTGTCACGTCCTGATAGTTGCGCCCGAGGCGATCCACCCAGCGCACCACGAGGGTGTCCCCGCTGCGGAGCATATCGAAGAGCCTTTTCCCTTCCGGTCTGTCTTTGAGGAGAGTGCTGACGCCAGAGACCCCATGATCGGAAACGACATCATCAATCTTGAACCCGGCTGCCTCCGCTTGGGTCTTCTGATGGTCAAGGGTTTGGTCGGTGGTCGAGACGCGGGCATAGAGGATGGTCTTGGACATGGTGGCCTCTCTGGTGTAGGCAAGGGTTATGTACGTTGGATTTCATGTCCGTTGATTAAAGTCAACCCTTACGAACACCTCTGCGGTCACCTTTGGGGGTGTACGTAGGGGTATGCCCTTTTGGACACCCGATGCTCACCGCCCAGTTCGTTGAAGGAGGAGGCTCTTGCGTTCTGGGTAAAGACCCCGTGCCGTGATTGAGATGAAGTGGCCCCCTGTAGCGCCTCCCCGCGTGATCTAGGCATGGGGGGAATTCGCCTTCGCGCCCCTATCCAAAAGGGGGTTAAAATTTTCGGGTCAAAAGTGCTTTCGACATAAGCCTTTTCAATCTGTGAGAACTAAGAAATTATCCTTTTCGAACAATCAAATTACTTTCATCTCCCCAAAGGTTTTCCAGAAATGTCTCATCCATTGAACGGCTTCGATATCCAAGGCGTAAATATTAAGTGCTTTGATGAAAGTGGCAGCGGTTTTTTCAGGTTTGAACCAATCAGTGTCGTTATCGGAAAGAACAATAGTGGGAAATCTACAGTCGTTGACTTGCTTGATATTTGCACAAATATGGCGCGAGGAAAACTTGCCTCAGCTTCTCAGCAGCGCACAGGGTTCCAAGCTGCGATTGATATCAGAGCACCAATGGTCGATACGATCCTCAGGGGCAAATTTCATCCAACCCATAGTGGCGGAATTGTGCCCGGAAATAACTGGAAATTTGCGCAAGCTTATGTCGGCGAAGTGGCAGTTTGGAGGTACCTCGACAAGGACAAAGTGTCGCTTGTTGGGGTAAAGGACTCTGCTGAAGAATTCCAGAAGTTGGACAGCAAGGTGAAAGAAGCTTTTTCCGGCTGCTCGAACTGGTCTTTGCAGAAATGCTCCTTGCTGAGAGTGGCTGCCGAAAGGAGCGTGGTACCGGAAGGACGAGGTGCTCCGGCACCAGAGCCTACTGGTAAGGGAATTACAAACCTAATTCGTTATTTCATCATTAGCGACGCTCGCCCGAGAGAAGTCGTTGAGATTGACCTCCTACGGGACCTCAACGAAATCTATGCGGGTGATAGTGCTTTCGACTCCATTATTTGTCAGGAGAATGACAGCACTGGGCTCTGGGAGATTTTCTTACATGAGGAAGGCAAAGGAGATGTGAGGTTGTCCGAGTCAGGTTCGAGCCTCCAGTCAATCTTTATCATACTTTCATATCTGCGGCTCGTTCCTCTTGTTCAGGAGATCAACTGGAAGTCTCTGATACTTGCCGTCGAAGAGCCTGAAAATAACCTTCACCCAGCTTTGCTCCGTCGACTGATCAACTTCCTCGCGGCAGAAAGAAAGAAGTTAGGCTTCTCCCTCGTTCTTACCACGCACTCTCCAGTTTGCATCGATTGGGCTGCTTCGAGAGAAGACGCTGGCATTATTCATGTCACCAGAAATGGCTCGAAGTCGGCTTGCCGAAACGTGATGGACTACGATGGTCATACCAACATTCTTGATGATTTGGATGTTAGGGGGTCAGACATCTTGCAGTCGAACGGCGTCATCTGGGTCGAAGGGCCGAGTGATCGCGTCTACTTACGGCGTTGGCTTGACTTGATTTCTGATGGCGAGCTTGTTGAAGGTGCTCACTACACCTTCATGTACTACGGCGGGAAGATCCTGTCGCATTTTGAGGCGATGCCGACTTCCGAGCTATCAACACTCATCTCAATGGTCACTTTGAACAGAAACCTCGCGGTGGTTATGGACAGTGATCGAAAGTGGAAAAAGGGAAGTAATCGGATGCCTCAGATGCGGTTGAACGAGACCAAAATGCGGATGCGAGATGAGGTTGCAAAGCGGGGGGGCATGTCTTGGGTCACCGCAGGGAAGGAAATCGAGAATTATGTCCCTTTGCAGGTTTGGCTGCGCCTATTTGGCGAAACATTTGTCCTTAAGCATGATTTCGAGGATATCCCAAACATGCCGAAGGTTAAGAGTAGCAAGTCGACCAAAGTTGTGCTGGCACATGCGGTCGTAGATGAATTTCGCCGGGAAGACTTGGAGGGGCATCTCGACTTGAAGCAACGACTGGATGAGTTGGTTGGGCATATTCGTCGCTGGAATTCGCTTGACGAAACTGCGCCACAGGAGTGACCGCGAAGATCGCAAACTTATCATTTCTGCTGAGCTCAATTGCCGCGCACTTTTGAAGTGCATCGCGGAAGTGTCTGTTGGTTGTGACCGGAAGGTGTGACACAGTGTCTTGTTTGATCCAAAAAATTCCTTTATAAATCAATGCTAAAGGCCCGCAATAATAGAGTTCAATTCTCTCCAGCAGCACCAGTTAAAACCCCCGTGAAATGAACGCTTTGATGCTTTAAGTCTGCTGTTTTACGTTGTCGCCGTTTGTTCGGAAGCGTTGCTGTTTGGATGTCGCCTTGACCGGAACGCAAGAGGCTCCGGCCAAGGCGCGCTAAGGCACATGGCCCGGATCGCACTTACGAATCCTGTTGCGCGGCCAGCTCGGTCAAGGTCAGGCAAAGCTTGGTGGCGACGGCCATATCCTGCACCGAAATCCATTCCAGAGGCCCGTGGATGTTCTGCATCCCGGTAAACAGGTTCGGCGTCGGCACCCCCATCTCCGTCAATCGAGACCCATCCGTTCCGCCCCGGATCGGCACGGAAATCGGCTCGATGCCGAGCTCTTTGCAGGCAGCATTGGCGAGGTCGACAGGGGTCATGTCATTTTCCAGCCAATAGCGCATGTTGCGGTATTGCGGACGGATGTCACAGGTGATGGTCGCGCGCGGTTCGGTCGCGGCGACGGCCTCGCAGACTTCACGCAAAAGCTTGCCTTTCGCCTCCAAGTCCTCGCGCTCGAAATCGCGCAGGATGAAGCGGATTTTCATTTCTGAGGAGCCGCCCACCATGTCGGTGGCGTGGATGAAACCCTCGCGCCCGTCTGTGGTTTCCGGCGTCATGGTGACATGGGGCAGGGTCTGGATGATTTTCGAGGCCAGATGAATCGCATTGACCATCTTGTCCTTGGCGTGGCCGGGGTGGATCGACACGCCCGAGACGGTCACATCGGCGGCATCTGCGGAGAAGGTCTCGAACACAACCTCACCGACTTCGGCCCCATCGAATGTGTAGGCAAAATCGACGGCGAGGTCTTTCGGCAGCTCTTTGGCGACCCCGCGTCCGATTTCCTCGTCCGGGGTAAAGGCAATGCGCAGCGGGCCGTGGGGGATTTCCGGATGGGTGAGCAAATGCTCGGCGGCGGTCATGATGATCGCAATGCCTGCCTTGTCATCCGCGCCCAGAAGCGTGGTGCCGGAAGCTGTGACGATGTCATGGCCCTGTTTCTCGGCGAGATAGGGGAACTCTGCGGGCGAGAGCACAAGATCGGGATTGTCGGGATAGGTGATGTCGCCGCCGTTATAGCCGCGCACGACACGAGGCTTCACGCCTGTGGCATTGAACTGCGGTGCGGTGTCGACATGGGCGAGAAAGCCGACGGTTGGGCCTTCGGCCGTGCCGGGGATGGTGGCGAGAACGACGCCGTAATCCGTGATCTCCACGTCAGAGGCCCCCATGTCGGTCAGTTCGCGCTCCAACATCCGCAAAAGATCGAATTGAATGGCTGTACTCGGTGCGCCGGGCGCGTCTTCGTCGCTCTGGGTGTCAATCGCGGCATAGCGGACCAGACGGTCCTCAAGGCTTTTGTCAAAAGCATGTGTCATGGGAGTGTCCTTCTCTAATGCAGTGAGAAGGGAACCTTGGGGCCGAAGAGTCAAGCTCTCGGCGGACAAGGTGCTGTGAGGCGACTGATCTGCCGCCTCACGTGATCTTCGGCGCGTTTACGCGGCGCCGGTGATCTTGTTCACATGGCCCATTTTGCGGCCGGGTTTCACATCCGCCTTGCCGTAAAGGTGGATCGCGACGGAGCCGTCCTTGGCGAATTCGGGGATGCGATCCACGTCGTCGCCGATCAGGTTCAGCATTTCGACATTGGAATGCCGTTTGCCGTCGCCCAGAGGCCAGCCCACCACGGCGCGGATGTGCTGTTCGAACTGGTCGATGACACAGCCGTTTTGCGTCCAGTGGCCGGAATTGTGAACACGGGGGGCGATCTCATTGACGATCAGGCCGCCGGGGGTGACGAAAAGCTCCACGCCCATCACTCCGACATAATCTAGCGCGTTCAGGATTTTGGCGGCGAGCAGCACGGCATCGCTGCGCAGCGCCGGGGTGAGGCGGGCAGGGACGGTTGTGGTGTGCAGAATGCCGGATTTATGGACGTTCTCGCCCGGATCGAAACAGGAGATATCCCCGGCCTGACCGCGTGCCGCGATCACGGAGACCTCATGGGTGAAGTCCACGAACCCTTCGAGAATCGCAGGGGCGCCAGCCATGTCCTTGAGTGCCTGGTCGGCCTCGGACGGCTTCATGATCCGGGCCTGTCCCTTGCCATCATACCCGAAGCGGCGGGTTTTCAGGATCGCGGGGGCACCGATTTCCACGAGTGCTTCGGCCAGATCGACATCGTCGTCCACGGCGGCGAACGGTGCGACTTTGAGGCCGAGTTCCTGCAGGAAGTTCTTCTCAACAAGACGGTCCTGCGAGACGGCCAGCGCTTTGCGGTTCGGGCGGATCGGCACGATGGACTCGATGAGATCAAGCGCGGAGGTCGGCACGTTCTCGAATTCGTAGGTCACCACATCGACGCTCTCGGCAAAGGCGCGCAGGGCATTCTCGTCTTCATAAGAGGCGGTGGTCACGGTTTCGGCCACATGACCGGCGGGCGGGGTGGCGCTTGGCTCGAAGATGTGGGTTTTGAACCCGAGGCGCGAGGCCGCGACGGAGAGCATCCGTCCCAACTGACCGCCGCCCAAGATGCCGATGGTTGCGTTCGGGGCGAGGGTTTGCACGTCAGACATCGGAAGGCTCATCGGGAATGGAGGCGGAAAGAGCTTCGCGCCAGGCGTCGAGACGCTCGGCCAGCGCGGGATCGTGGATCGCGAGAATGCCAGCAGCCATCAGACCCGCATTGGCCGCACCCGCTTCGCCGATGGCCATGGTGGCAACCGGGAAACCTTTCGGCATCTGAACGATGGAATAGAGGCTGTCGACACCGGAAAGGGCGCGGGTCTGGACGGGAACGCCGATCACCGGCACGCGGGTCTTGGAGGACATCATGCCCGGCAAATGCGCCGCGCCGCCAGCGCCGGCGATGATCACCTTGAGGCCACGTCCGGCGGCTTCCTTGCCATAGCTCCAAAGTCGGTCCGGTGTGCGGTGGGCAGAGACGATCTTCGCCTCGTAGCTTACCCCCAGTTCATCCAAAATGTCCGCTGCGCGCTTCATGGTGGGCCAGTCCGACTGGCTGCCCATGATGATGCCGACCTCGACGCTCATATGGCTATCTCCCGAGAAAATGTCGCTTTCCCGCCTTATAGCCGATGCGTGACGTTACGCAATGATGTCCGGGGTGATCTCGTCTTCCAACACCGCGATCCGGTCTTTGAGAGAGAGCTTTTGCTTTTTCATCCGTTGCAGGCGCAGGGCGTCCAGATGGCCGGTCTCCTGCATCGCATCAATTGCGGCATCAAGATCGCGGTGCTCGCGTTTGAGCATCTCGAGTTTGACCTTAAGGACCTCCAGATGATCCATACGGTTGGACACGTTCATCGCGTTGTCTCTGTCATTGTGGTTCTTCCTTTGCACCTCAGTCCGAAGCAGAAAGCTGCGGACGCGTTGCGCTTGGATATAGTTTAGCCGCAAAGGCGCCAAACTCAAAGCACTCTGAGAGGGCTTGAAGCCAGTCTCTCGCTTCCCCATATTTTCTTATGAAGGGTTGCCGCATTCGGGGCCCGTGACACGAACACAGTCGCTTCTGAGAGAGGACGTGGAGATGACGAAAGTAAGCTTTGGCGCCCATCCGTTTTTACTGGGCTTTGACCAGTTGGAGCGCCTTGTAGAGCGCACGGCGAAAACCGACGCGGGTGGCTATCCGCCTTATAATATTGAGCAATCCTCTGAGAATACCTATCGGATCACGCTGGCTGTGGCGGGGTTCTCGGAATCGGATCTCTCAATCACCGTCGAAGACCGCCAGCTCGTTGTGCGTGGGCGTCAGTCCGACCTGGAAGAAACCCGCGTGTTTCTGCATCGTGGCATCGCCGGGCGGCAGTTCCAACGCTCCTTCGTGTTGGCCGATGGCGTCGATGTGACCGGAGCCTCGATGGAAAACGGGCTTTTGCACATCGATCTGACCCGCGCCATGCCCGACACAGTTGTTCAGACCATTCAGATCAGGAAGGGATAAGCCATGAACACGCACTATCCGCATCTGCCCTTTGATGGGGGCGCAGAAAAAATCGCTTACGTCCGTCCGGTCGCGGTCGCCGATCTGCCCGAAGACGTTCAAGCGCAGGCCGAAGGGCTTGATCATATCTATTCCGTGAACAACGCGGAAGGCACCCGTTTGGCTTTGGTCGCGAACAGGCAGCTTGCCTTCGCCCTGGCGCGCGAGCATGATTTCGCCCCGGTGAATGTCCACTGAGGACAGGGCACGGCCCTCTTGTAAAACCTAGGGGGCTGGCCTACCGAAGAGCAAAGTTGTGCTCCCCAGGAAGGCCTCCATGAAAGATTTCGTTGTTTCGTTGACCGCGATCCCGCCACGGTTCGGCGATCTCATGCCGACACTTCTGTCTCTCAAAGCTCAGAAAAATGTCAATATTCGTGAGATCCGTCTCGAACTGCCGAAGAGCTACCGTCGTTTCGCGTTTGATCCAGCCACGGAGTTGCCCGTTCTGCCGGAGTGGGTGTCGCTCCATCTGCATGAGCAGGACTACGGGCCGGCAACGAAAATCCTCCCTGCCGCGCAGGACTATGCAGGACAGGATGTACTCTTGTTCTTTTGTGACGACGATCAGCGCTACGAGCCGGATCTGCTTTACAAACTCGGCACCGCCGCAGAGGCCCATCCAAACGATGTGATCGCGAACATGGGCTATAACCTTAATGAAAGGCTGGCCAATCCCTGTTATGATTTTCCGCGTAGCTTGAAGCCGCGTGCGATGCGCAAGCGCAAGGACTGGCACTACCGACTTTGGCGGCTCAAGACGGGGTTGCGCAAGAAACGCGCCTTCGTCGGAACGCCCGGCTATATGGATGTTGCCGAAGGATTCGGTGGGGTTCTGGCGCGCCCATCGTTTTTTACACCAGACATGTATGACATTCCCGAGATTCTCTGGACGGTCGACGACCCCTGGCTTTCCGGGCATTTCACCAAGAACGGTCATGGCATCTGGCGCCCGACGGATACGCTGCGGTTCAGCCATAACCGGGGCGCAGAGGCACTTGCTGATTTCGTGTATCAAGGGCATGGCCGGGCGGAGGCCGATACGGCTTGTATCGAATATTTCCGGCGCGAATACGGGCTCTGGGGGGGCGATGATCCCGCGATGCGTTTTGATCGCGATCTGGCGGAGCCGCGTTACTGGAATGGTTGAGCGCATTTCGCGCCGGTGATCGTCCGCTGACTGAGATCTAGCATAGCGCGTATTGTCATGTTTCAAAGGGCGGCTCTGTCTTGATCCGACGTTTTCTTTGCGATTTTGAGAAAAGGTACAGGAGGCTGACGTGTTTGCCCGTAAAGACCTCGAAGAGGCGGATCGGCTTTTAACGCAGTTTCTGTGCGCGGACGCCTTCAGCGGTTAAAGAGTTTTCCGTTTAATCTGCACGAGATTGAGCGAGAAACGGTCCTGCACTGCATTGATAATGCGGCGTTTCTGGTCGCAGCCTCCCACTGATATCGCGCCTCTCAATACGCGAAAGCCCCGACCGATTGGCCGGGGCTTTTTCATTGCTGGATTGTCGAGGCTTAAAGCGTTTCTACTTAAACCTGAATCAGGGTTTGAGCAGAAACGCTTTAGTGCGCGGCGATCAGGCCCATCGACTCGAGCTTGAGGATGACCTGATGCGCGCAGTTGTCCACATCATGGCCTTCGGTCTCGACGCGGAGTTCCGGGTTCTCAGGCACTTCGTACGGGTCGGAGATGCCGGTGAACTCTTTGATCTTGCCTTCGCGGGCCAGTTTGTAGAGCCCTTTGCGGTCGCGGCGTTCGCATTCCTCGATGGAGGTGGAGACGTGCACTTCGACAAAGGCGCCGAAAGCTTCGACATCTTCACGCACGGCGCGGCGGGTCGCGGTGTAGGGCGCGATCGGCGCACAGATCGCGATGCCACCGTTCTTGGTGATCTCGGAGGCCACATAGCCGATGCGGCGGATGTTGAGGTCACGGTGCTCTTTCGAGAAGCCCAGCTCGGAGGACAGGTTTTTCCGCACGATGTCGCCATCGAGGAGCGTTACCGGACGACCGCCCATTTCCATCAGTTTCACCATAAGCGCGTTGGCGATGGTGGATTTGCCGGAGCCGGAGAACCCGGTGAAGAACACGGTGAAGCCCTGTTTCGAACGCGGCGGCTTGGTGCGGCGCAGTTCTTTCACGACTTCGGGGAAGGAGAACCATTCCGGGATTTCCAGACCTTCGGCCAGACGGCGACGAAGTTCGGTGCCGGAGATGTTCAGGATGGTCACGCTGTCCTTATCGGCGATCTCATCGTTCGGCTCGTATTGGGCGCGTTCCTGCACATAAACCATGTGTTTGAACGGCACCATTTCGATGCCCATTTCTTCTTCGTGTTTCTGGAAGAGTTCCTGAGCGTCATAGGGGCCGTAGAAATCTTCACCGGCGGAGTTCTTGCCCGGACCAGCGTGGTCACGGCCGACGATCAGGTGGGTACAGCCGTAGTTCTTACGGATCAGACCGTGCCACACAGCTTCGCGCGGGCCCGCCATGCGCATGGCGAGCGGCAGAAGGCTCATCGTGGTGGTGGATTGCGGGTATTTGTCGAGCACGGCCTCATAGCAGCGCACGCGGGTGAAGTGGTCCACGTCGCCCGGTTTGGTCATGCCGACAACCGGATGGATCAGAAGGTTGGCCTGAGCCTCTTTCGCAGCGCGGAAGGTCAGCTCCTGGTGCGCACGGTGCAGCGGGTTGCGGGTTTGGAACGCAACCACACGACGCCAGCCGAGCTTGCGGAAATAGGCGCGCAGCTCGTTCGGCGTGTCGCGGCGGGCGCGGAAATCGTAGTGAACCGGCTGTTGAATGCCGACGACCGGGCCGCCGAGGTACACTTTGCCCGCGGTGTTGTGCAGGTAGTTCACGGCCGGGTGGGCCAAATCGTCCGCGCCGAACACGTTCTCGGCTTCTTTCGATTTGTTCGGCACCCAGTTGT
Source organism: Celeribacter sp. ULVN23_4 (assembly GCF_054788345.1). NCBI lineage: Bacteria > Pseudomonadati > Pseudomonadota > Alphaproteobacteria > Rhodobacterales > Roseobacteraceae > Celeribacter > Celeribacter sp. ULVN23_4. The sequence continues at coordinate 57,638 of NZ_JBTVYO010000003.1, forward strand.
CGGTGACGGTCATGGTGGCGAGGATCACGCCCTCTTGGTCACGAAGCGCAATGTCCTGACCTTCTTCGAGCTTGGCGGCAAACTCTTCGGACACGTCGAGGGTGATCGGCATCGGCCAGAGCGCGCCGTCCGCGAGCCGCATATTCTCGACAACGCCGTCGTAATCTTTCTCAGAAAGGAACCCTTTGAGCGGGTTGAACCCGCCGTTCATCAACAGTTCGAGGTCACAAATCTGGCGCGGGGTCAGATCCCAGCTAACGAGATCTCCTGCTTCGACTTTGAGCTTTTGAGCGCTGTCGTAGGAGACGTAGAGCTCGGGAATCGGGGCGAGGTTTTGCGGCATGTGATGGACCTTCTTACACTGGTCGGACGAACGAAATGAGCCCGCACAGATCTGTCGCCACGGGCTGTCGGGGCCATACTCCCATGCGGCTCTTTAAATCAATAGATGCAGGCCAAGAAATGGGAAAAGAGGCCCAAAGGTCTCATTTTTCAGGGCTGGGCAAAACATTTGTCCCGGCAATGTCGCCGTTATGCGATCAATGTCTTTGGAGGCCGTGAATTGGTTCGGCGTTGTTTGGTCGCTCCGGGGTTTGTCCCGGAGCGACCAAACGATAGAGTGTCGTCAGAGTGCGGCTCACTCTTGCGCAGCGAGCCAGTGTTCGGCGTCGAGAGCCGCCATGCAGCCCATACCCGCCGACGTGACTGCCTGACGGTATTTGTGGTCCGTCAAGTCGCCGGCGGCAAAGATGCCGGGGATGGAGGTTTCCGTGGACCCCGGCTTCACCGAGACATAACCGCCATTGTGCATTTCGAGCTTGTCTTTCACCAGCTCGTTGGCCGGGGCGTGGCCGATGGCGACGAAAACGCCTTTGGCCGGGATGTCGGTGATCTCGCCGGTTTTGACGTTGCGGGCCTTCACGCCGTTCACGCCCTTCATTGGAGCTTCATCGCCATAAACTTCGACCAGTTCGTTGTCCCAGAGTGGCACGATCTTTTCGTTCTTCATCAGGCGATCGATCAGGATTTTTTCGGCCCGCAAGGTGTCGCGGCGGTGAATCAGGGTCACTTTCGAGGCGAAGTTGGTGAGGAACAGCGCCTCTTCCACGGCGGTGTTGCCGCCGCCGATCACGACGATTTCCATGTTGCGATAGAAGAACCCGTCACAGGTTGCACAGGCGGAAACGCCATAGCCCTTGAACGCTTCTTCCGTGTCGAGGCCAAGCCATTTCGCGCGCGCGCCCGTTGCGAGGATCACGGCATCGGCGGTATAGATCGTGCCGCTGTCACCCTTGGCAACGAACGGACGGCTGTCGGTGTCGAGCTCGACGATCAGATCGGAAATGATTTCCGTTCCCATCTCGCGTGCGTGCTCTTCCATTTTGACCATCAGGTCCGGGCCCTGAACTTCGGTGAAGCCCGGGAAGTTCTCGACTTCGGTCGTGGTGGTCAGCTGTCCGCCCGGTTCCATCCCCTGAACGAGGATCGGCGAGAGCATGGCGCGGGCGGCGTAAACGCCTGCCGTATAGCCAGCGGGACCGGAGCCGATGATCAGAACTTTCGTATGTTTCGTTTCGGCCATGTCGGGACCTCATTTTTGCGTGTTGTCTTTGTTGTCGGCTCCGATATAGACACCGCGCTGCGGCTTATCAAACCCTGTGCGCTGCACAGGCGCGGTGAAAAAATGGGCAACCGACCTTTTCCTGCACTTGTGTCGCGTGAAATCCTCTTGAAACTTTCTTGCTATAATGAGAAAGAATGTTGCGCGCACGCGTGGTTTTGCGCACATCTATAGAAATTGGGGCCCTTTGGGCCAAGGCGGAAGACAGATGCCCTCACATAAACTCGACGAGATCGACCGCAAAATTCTTGCTGAACTGCAAGCGGACGGGCGTATGACCAACGTGGAATTGGCCCGACGCGTCGGAATTTCCGCGCCTCCCTGTTTGCGCCGGGTTCGGACGCTTGAGGAAAGCGGTTACATCAAGGGCTATCACGCCGTGGTGGATGCCCGCGCGCTGAATTTCGAGGTCGAAGTCTTCGCCATGGTCGGACTTTTGAGCCAGGCCGAGGCCGATCTGTCGAAATTCGAGGCGAAATGCCGCGAGTGGCCGCTGGTCCGCGAGTGCCACATGCTGAACGGTGAAGTGGATTTCATCCTCAAATGCGTCGCGCCGGATCTGTCGACGTTTCAGAGCTTCCTGACGGGGCAGCTCCTATCGACTGAGAATGTGGCCTCTGTGAAAACCTCCTTGGTCATTCGCTGCGCCAAGGATGAGCCGGGTGTGCCTTTCGACGTTCTGGAAGCGCGCATCGCTCAGAGTGCTTGAGCCGATCCAAAATTTTACATTCGAATGAGTAACGGCCCGCTTTTGCGGGCCGTTTCGTGAATGCCGATCAGGGGGAGTGCCCGGCGTCAGAAAAAGCGAGCTCACTGAGCGAGAAGGTTCGTCAGATCATTCATGGTCAGACGCGGATACGTCAGAGCGCCGAAATCACCCATCGAGACCAAATGCGGGAACAGCGCCATAAAACGGGTCCGCAAGTCGCCATGCAACGCGCTGAGTGCGGAAGGGCCGGGGTGATAGCTCGCAATTTCGAGGCCGTTGACGCGAATAAGGCTGTGGCGTGAGAGAGCGAGATGATAGCTGCGCACGCTTGAGATCGGGGTCACTTCAATCACGGAAACCCCATCGACCATCCCGGCGATGGGCGCCATGGCCTGTTTGCTGCCGAGATAGGATTCGAGCGTATCGATTTGAACGAGATACTGCGCCCCTGCGCCGAGCATCAGGTCGATGGAGGGGCGACCCAGTCCAAATGTATCTGCCGTGATCCGATAGAGGCGTTCGGCGGGGGCATCCTGATAGCGGCGACCACGGGTGTCGAGTGTCATGGAGCCGATCCATTCCACCGTCTGAACACCATGATCAACCGTGATCACCTCATCACCGGGCATCAGATCTTCGATCGCCACCGGGCCGCAGGCGGTGGGGATGAGCGCGCCGCGGGCGAAGCCGTTGAAGGCCGTTTCAAAGACGGGCAGGGCGGGCGCGATGTGATGTGCCGCACAAATGTCGCCACCGGGCATCTGCCATTGAATGTTGTAGCGGCGCTGAACTTGGACGGGCTTGGGCGCGAGGTTCTGCATGGCTTTGGCGCGGCGCGCTGTCCAAGCGGTCTTCGCCCGTTGCTGGAGAGCATCGGGGCCTGGCATGGAGTCGTCTTTGGGGGAAATCTGGCGATAGGTGCCGGACTGAAGGCCGAACAGGGGCTGCGACATCGAAAACCTCGTACTGTGTCGGCCCCCACCGATAACAGTCCTGATAGAATTTCAGATTTGTCGCTGGCTTGTCAAAAATTTTATCTAATTACAGCAAACGGCGGAACCAGTGCTCTGGCCCGCCGTTTCTTTGTTTCTTCATTGTGGGGCAATCACGCTCTCTTCGGTCGGCAGCTGTGCCGCCGGACTGCGCGAATGTCCGAATCAGCTTATGCGGATGCGCGCCAGGTTTGCTTGCCGCTTTTCTTTGCGATGAAAGCAGCGCGGCGGGTGCCACGGGTCCAGGGCATTTCGACCTCGGATTTTTTGGCTTCCGCGATCATCGATTTCATCCAACGACGGTTTTTCATGGTTTGCCCCTCTCGTGGTGAACGCCAGCTCGGCGTCTGTTTCGATCTTGGGAACAATATGCCGGGTCGCTTCGGCGAAAATGGGGCGAGAGCCGCGAGAAGAGTCAGAAAATGCGACGTAGGATTTCTCCGGTCCTCGAAAGGCTTTGTATTTTGTTAACTATAAGAAAATTAAATATAATTTCTGATTTTGAGAAACAATTTGAGTGCGTTTTCTGTATTGTTTCTGGCGGAAATGGGGCGGTTTCTGGCCTATTTCCGCCTTAATCGCGTCAGGGTTGTTTTTTCGAACGGCGCTTCAGAGGCGGATCAGGGAAATGAGTCGTCCGTAGTCCGCTTCCTTGCGGTGCACGGAGCGGCGATAGGAATAGAAACGCTCCGGGTCGGAGTAGGTGCAGTGCCGGGTCCATTCGGCCTGGCCAACGCCTGCCTGCCGTAAGCGATGCAATCCGAACGCGGGAAGATCGAACTGATATCGGTCGCCTGTGCCACTGGCGAAGAAGCGTGCGTTCTCCTGATCTTCGGCAAGGAAATCTTCGAAAAACTCGGGGCCGACCTCGTAGGCGCGCTGGGAAATCGTCGGGCCGATGACGGCGGAAATGTTCTCGCGCGTCGCGCCAAGACCGACCATCGCCTCAACAGTCTCCTCCAACACGCCAGAGATCGCGCCCTTCCACCCGGCATGGGCTGCGCCGATGACGCCTGCCTCGCGATCGGCGAACAGCACGGGCTGACAATCGGCGGTCAGGATCACAAGGGCCAGCCCCGGTTGATCGGTGACCAAAGCATCGACCTTTGGGGCGGGGCCATTTTGCGGACCTTCGATCCGGGCGACATCGGCGGAATGAACCTGATAGGCGGAGCAGAGCGCTTCCGGCCCAACGCCCAGAGCCTGCGCGGCGCGTGTGCGGTTGATTTTGACGATGTCGGCCTGATCCGACGAGCTCAACCCGCAGTTCAACCCCTCGAAGACGCCGGATGAGGCGCCGCCTTTGCGGGTGAAGAAACCGTGCTGGATCCCGTCCAGCGCGTCTGAGGTGATGATGTCGAGTGTCATGCGTCAAATCCCGGTGGCAGTAAGTCGGGGGTGGGTGCGAAAGCCATCGCTTTGAAAAGGGTTCCCATTTCTTGCGGCGAGGTCAACCGCTCAAATGCGGCCATGTGCGTGTCGAGGTCTGCACCGGTCAGCTTGTGCGCAAGGGCCTCTGCGCGGCTGGCGATGCCGAGGCGCGCGAGAAGCTCGCCCTGTGGGATCATCCGTGAAGCTGTCGCCCCGGCCTGTGTCGCAGCTTGCGCCAGTGCTTCAAAGTCCACATGGGCGGTCAGATCGGCCTGGCCGGGACGGGCGAGCGGATCGACGCTTTGATGCGCTTCCAAGGCCTGAAACGTATCGCCGAGCGAGCGCCAGTCACCATAATCGACCACGATTGCGGCGCCACCTTTGGCAACGCGGCGGGCGATCTCTTCCATGATCGACGGTGCGGCGGGACAAATCTCGACGATCTCCCCGTCTTTGGTGTCCGCGAGACGGTGCGCGAGATCAGCCAAGGGCGCGGGGGCGGAGAGGCCGAGGGCGAGAGATCCGTTCATGAGGCCGATTTGCGTTTCGGCCCAGGTGTCGCCTTTGCGGGTAAATTGCCGGATCGGCAGAGCGTCGAAGAACTCGTTGGCAATCAGCCAAAGCGGTGCATCCGGAAGATCAGAAATCTGATCGCACCATGTGATCTCATAGCCCGATAGCGTGTCCTTCTGCGCAGCGCGCAGGGTTGGGGAGGCTTCCACCAGATGCACCCGCATCGCTGCATGCATCCCCGGAACCCCGCGTGTCGCGCGGAGGATATCGGCCATAAGCGTGCCGCGGCCGGGGCCGATCTCGGCCAGTGTAAAGGGCGATGGTGCGCCCTGGTCGAGCCAGCTTTGCGCAAGGCTGAGGCCCAGAAGCTCGCCAAACATCTGGCTGATCTCTGGCGCGGTGGTGAAATCCCCCGCAGAGCCGAAGGGATCGCGGGTGGTGTAATAGCCGTGTTCCGGATGCAAAAGACAGTCCGCCATATAGGCGGCGAGCGAGATCGGCCCGGTCTGGGTGATGCGGCGGATGAGGCTGTCTTTCAGGGCGGTCATGCCCGCTTGGCCCGGAGCATGAAGAACAACCCGATCAGGATCATCGGCAGGGACAGAAGTTGACCCATGTGCATCCCGAGGAAGACCGCGCCGGTCGGGGTTTCAGGGGTGATGAACTGCGCATCCGCCTGCCGGAAGAACTCGACGACAAAGCGCGACACGCCATAGCCCGAGAAGAACAGACCCATGATGAAACCGGGGCGTTTGAACATGCCTGCGGCCCAAACCAGACTGAGGATCAGCGCGCCGAGGATTAGCCCTTCCATCCCGGCTTCATAGAGCTGCGAAGGATGGCGGGCACAGAGCGGACCGACATTGGCGCAGGCCTGCGCCTCTGCACCGGGAAAAATCACCGCCCAAGGCCCGTCCCAAGGCTTGCCCCAAAGCTCGGCATTCACGAAATTCGCAATCCGTCCGAGCAGAAGGCCCGGCGGCGTCGCCATCGCGAGGAGATCGCCGAGAGACAAGAGCGGTTTGTGATGTTTGCGCCCCCACAGAAGCGCTGCGACGATGACGCCGAGAAAGCCGCCGTGGAAGGCCATGCCGCCTTGCCAGACCATCGGGATTTCGAGCGGATGGCTGAGGTAATAGTCGGGTTTGTAGAACAGCACATAGCCCAGCCGTCCGCCGAGGATCACGCCAAGGATCAGCCATGTCAGAAGGTCTTCGAATTCAGTCTTGTTGAGCGGCGGCGTGTCATTGGCCCAAAGCCGCGTCGCTTTGAGGGCGCGCAGGATCAGGAACCAGCCAACGAGAAACCCGCCGATGTAGGCCAGCGCGTACCAGTGCAATGCGAAATGCACCGGGCCGAGGTTGATCTCGAACAGGATTGGCGAAAGGTCCGGGAAATTCAGAACGGCGGGCAGACGTGTCAACATGGGCGCAACTGTCGCGAGAGCGGGGCGGAAGTCAACCTTGTGATTTGCGTCCAACCGCCCCATATAGATCACAAGATATTCACGAATGCGCTGGACGGAGACCGCCATGCAGACTCGCAACAAAATCCTTGACGATATTTCCCAACTCATGACCAACGCCATGGGTGTGGCGCAGGGTGCGAAGGACGAGGCCGACACCGCTCTGAAAAGCCTTGTGGACCGTTGGCTCGCCGACCGTGATTTCGTCACCCGCGAAGAATTCGACGCCGTGCGCATGATGGCGCAGAAGGCGCGTGAGGAAAACGAAGAGCTGAAAAAGCGTCTTGATGCGCTTGAGGCCAAGAAAAACGCCTGATCCTTTTCAGGCCATCGCGACCGCAGAAAGGCTCCCGTTTCGGGGGCCTTTTTTCTGTCCACAGGCAGGTTTGCAGGGCTGGGGAAAAATTAAGCAAGTTGTGGATGAGCCGCGAATGCTGGGGATAACACAAATATTTCGCTTTACAGATTTGTCACTTTCATCACACCATATCTAGTAAGGGGAGGCGAAATCCCGTCGACCCTTAGAGCAGGCACCAAGTCTTTGTGGGCCAAACTGTGATGTCGCGTAGGGGGATGTCGCACAGCCACAGGACGCAGACCGAGAGAGGCCCGTGTATGTCGCTTATTGAGCAGAGCTTTTCCACCGAGATCCACCCGATCGACCTGTGCGAGCACTTGTGCGAGTACAATGATTGGGAATTCGACCGGGTCGCCGAAGACCAGATCGCCATGGCGGTCGAGGGCCAATGGCGCACCTATTCCATCACTCTGGCGTGGTCTGACTTTGATGAGACGCTGCGCCTCATCTGCACCTTTGAAATGGAGCCGCCCGAAGAGAAGCTGCCGCAAATCTTCGAGATCCTCAATCGCACCAACGACAAAATCTGGACCGGGGCCTTCACCTACTGGCACGAGCAGCGCCTGATGGTCTATCGCTACGGTCTCGTCCTTTCGGGCGGCCAGATCGCCAGCCCTGAACAGGTGGATCGCCTGATCGGTGCCGCTGTCGGAGCGGCCGAACGGTTCTACCCGGCTTTCCAGCTGGTCGCATGGTCCGACCAGACCCCGGAAGAAGCGATGGATGTCGCGATCCGCGAGGCTTACGGGCGCGCATAAGCGCCCGCGCGAAAACGCACCGGGGAATGCCGCTGCATCGCGTTGCGCTCGCCCGGTTGATTGATAGAGTGCCCCCTGAGACCCTCAGGGGGTTTTCTTTTGGACGAAGGAAAGGTGCAATCATGGATGATCTCAAAGCGCGTGGACTGGTGCTTTTGGGCTGTGGCAAAATGGGTTCGGCGATGCTCAAGGGCTGGCTTGATGGTGGCCTGCCGCCGAGTTCCGTGACCGTGCTCGATCCGCGCCCGTCCGACTGGCTGCAATCCACCGGGGTTCACCTCAACGCTGAGCTGCCTGAAAATCCGGCCATCGTGCTGGTTGCCGTGAAGCCGCAGATGATGGGCGACGCGCTTCCGAAGCTGCAGGCGCTGGGCAATGGCTCTACGACCTTCCTCTCCGTCGCGGCGGGGATCACCATCGAGGCTTACGAACGCATTCTCGGGGATCAGACACCGGTGATCCGGGCGATGCCGAACACGCCGGCCGCTGTCGGACGTGGGATCACCGCCATCATCGGCAATGCGAAAACGATGCCTGCGGATCTCGATCTCGCGCAAAGCCTGCTCGAAGCGGTCGGGCAGGTGGTGCGCCTTGAGAGCGAGACCCAGATGGATGCCGTCACGGCGGTCTCCGGCTCCGGTCCGGCCTATGTGTTCCACCTGATAGAGACGCTGGCAGCTGCTGGTGTGGAGCAGGGTCTGTCGCCGGAACTGTCGATGCAGCTTGCCAAGGCTACTGTGGGCGGTGCCGGGCAACTGGCGGAAGATGCTGAGGAAGACCCGGCGCAGTTGCGCGTGAACGTGACCTCTCCGAACGGCACGACGGCGGCGGCGCTGGACGTGTTGATGGATGCAGAAACGGGTTTCCCGCCGCTCTTGAAGAAAGCGGTCAAAGCCGCAGCGGATCGCTCCAAGGAACTGGCCGGATGAGCGATGAAATTTCCTTCGACGACTTTCTCAAAGTCGATGTGCGCGTCGGGACCATCCTGCGCGCCGAGCCCTATCCGGAAGCCCGCAAGCCTGCGATCAAGCTCTGGATCGATTTCGGGCCGGAGATCGGGGAAAAGAAATCTTCGGCGCAGATCACCGTGCATTACACGCCCGAAAGCCTTGTCGGCCAGCAGGTGATGGCCGTAGTGAATTTCCCGCCGCGCCAGATCGGTCGGTTCATGTCCGAAGTGCTGGTGCTGGGTTTCCCGGATGAAAACGGCGCGGTTGTGCTGGCCCAGCCGGGACTTCCGGTGCCGAAAGGCGGGCGGCTGCACTAAAACCGTTTGGAAAGCTGTTTGGAAGAGGGGGCCAGCGGCCCCTTCTTTGCATTTGCGCCGGGTTACGTGTCCTCAGCGGAGCGCGGCACATCGCCCATCGCCTCGCGCCAATGCTTGCGACAAAGGGATTCGTAGCGCTCATTGCCGCCGATTTCGACCTGCGCCCCTTCGGTCAGAACCATGCCGCTCTCCGACATGCGCACGACCATCGTCGCCTTCTTGCCGCAATGGCAAATCGTGCGGACCTCGCGCATTTCATCGGCCAGCGCCAAGAGTGCGGCGGAACCGGGGAAGAGATTGCCCTGAAAATCAACGCGCAGACCGTAGCACATGACGGGAACGCGCAGATCGTCCACGACGCGGGCGAGTTGCCAGACTTGCTCTTTCGTCAGAAATTGCGCCTCGTCGATGAAGATACAGGCCACGGGTCCCTCGGCCAGTCGGCGCTCGATCTTGGCAAAAAGGTCTTCCCCTTCCTCGAACGTATCGGCTTCGGAGCCTATACCGATGCGGCTGCCGATCCGGCCATCTCCTGCACGGTCATCGAATTTCGCGGTGATGAGGTAGGTGTCCATCCCGCGTTCGCGATAGTTGTAGGAGGCCTGAAGCAGCAGGGTCGATTTCCCCGCATTCATGGTCGAATATTGAAAGTAAAGTTTTGCCATGAGGCGGGTCTGCCAGATCGCGGGCAGGGGGATCAAGAGGTTCCGTGTTGTTGATCTCGGAAAACCTGATGACGTGGGAAACGTGCACGGGTGAAGGTCGGAAAAAAGGTAATACTTGGTAACTGACCCCGGCTAAAGCCCGGAAGGGCTAGGGGATGAGGGCGCCGGAAATCTGAACACGAAAACCTGCCTTCCTTCCCTGAAACGACCTCCACCCGTTCCGGCACAAATGCACCGGATACTCGTTCATACCCTGCGACGGCAGGTACGCACTTGTATGTCATGTAAAAATCGGGAATTTAATGGGAAATGGTTAGGCGAATTCCCCATCTGAGGGGACGTTGAGGGTAGGGGGCACAAGTTATGGATGCAGCCGGAACGTATTTGAAAAAACACACCGAGGCTTTGGTCAAGGATGTGGGGCTGGAGGCAGCTTGTGCTCTGACAGGCAAGTCGAAGGCAACTTTGGGCCGTTATTACTCCACGGCGGAAGAGCACTCGGATCGCTTTATTCCTGCGGATGCCGTAGCTCAGCTTGAGGCGGCGGCGGGCTATCCGCATGTCACCTCCGCGCTGGCTGAACTCAAAGGCATAGCCTTGTCCTATGACGCGACTCGCAACGAGCACCCGAAAGAAGGCGGTGTGAATTCCGACGTGGTGGCCCTGTCTCAGCGTTTCGCCATGCTCATGGCGGAGTATTCCGATGCGATCGAGGACGGCATTATTACGATCAATGAGGCCAAACGTCTGTTGCGCGAAACCTTGGAGCTTCAGCAGGTTCTGATCAACATGAAGCTGCATCTGGAACACGAAGCGACTTGATCGCAGCGCTGTTGAAATTTCGCGATTTCAATCTCTTGATATGAATAAGGCGGCCATGAAGGCCGCCTTTTCGTCATTTAAAGCGTTTCGACTTTAACTTGATCTATCACATAAAGTCGAAACGCCCGCTCCGCTTGGACGTTGCTCCGCGTTTCTGCTCAAACCCTGATTCAGGTTTAAGTAGAAACGCTTTAGCCCCGGCTTCTTTGCCGCTGGGGGCGACCGCCTCCGGGACGACCGGATTTGCCCGGACGGCCACCGCCCGGCTTGCCGCCACCCGGTTTTCCGCCGGGTTTGCCGCCGCGCGGGCCACCACCGCCACCGCCGCGCCGACGGCCTTGTGGCTTCGGCTTGGGCTTAGCTTTTTGATCGTCCGCCGCCCAAGACGCATTGGTTGCGACCGGGATCTTGATCTTCATGACCTTCTGGATTGCCCGGAAATCGTCAAGCTCGGTCGGCGCACAGAAAGCAACCGCCTTACCATCACGTCCCGCGCGCGCGGTCCGGCCGATCCGGTGCACAAAGTTCTCCGGCACGTTCGGAAGCTCAAAGTTATAGACATGGCGCACCGCCGGGATGTCGATCCCGCGCGCGGCGACGTCGGTCGCGACCAGCACTTTGATCTTGCCGCTCTTGGCCGCGGCGAGCGTGCGCTCGCGCTGACCTTGGGATTTGTTGCCGTGGATGGAGCCCGCTTCGAATCCATCACGCACAAGGTTTTTCGCAATCCGCTCCGCGCCATGTTTGGTGCGGGCAAAGACCAGCGCCAGCTCGTCTGAGTGATCGCAGAGCAGTTCTTTGAGCAGTTCGAATTTCTCCTGCTGCGGAATGAAGTGCACCTCTTGGTCGATCTTGTCGGCGGCCTTGCCCGGAGGGGAGACCTCGATACGAACCGGCGATTTCAGGTAGCTCTGGGCGATCTCGTTCATGTCCTTCGACATGGTTGCGGAGAACAGCATGGTCTGACGCTCTTTCGCCAGCATCGGAACCAGTTTGCGCAGAGCGTGGATGAAGCCCATGTCGAGCATCTGATCCGCTTCGTCGAGCACGAGGAAGGTGGTCTCATCGAGACGCACGGCCTTGCGGTCGATCAGGTCGATCAGACGGCCGGGGGTGGCGACGAGAATGTCGGTGCCACGGTCCAGACGGTTGATCTGAGCATTGATCGAGACGCCGCCAACGACGCGGTTCAGTTTGAGGTGCGAGCCCTTGATGAAGGGAAACAGCCCGTCGGCGATCTGGTTCACCAGCTCGCGGGTCGGCGCAAGAATGAGCGCGCGCACGGTTTTCGGCGCGGGTTTCGTGCCATCGGAATAGGCCATGTGCATCAGCGGCAGGCCGAAGGCCAGCGTCTTGCCGGTGCCGGTTTGCGCCAGCCCCATCACGTCGCGGCCATTCATCACTTCGGGAATGGCGCGGGCCTGAATCGGGGTCGGGGAGGCGATGCCAATGTCTTTGAGCACATCGAGAAGCTTCGGCTTGAGGCCGAGCATGGAAAAATCAGTCATATACGTCCTTTGGTGGGCGGACCCACACGCGAAAACGCCGCCCATAGCGGGCCAGCGCAGTTTGGTCGCGGAAAAGGTCTCCGGAAAAGGCCACATGCCCGTCCCGTCTTTCCGCCGGACCCCTGCGTGATTTGGGAACCTGGTCGGACGTCAGCGCCTGTTGCGCCCGCCCGAGATCGACAACCAGCGGCATTTCTATCGCGAAAAGCGGCTGCTCACGCGGCAGCACGGGATGTCGATAGTGGCCAAATGGGGGAAGATGTGGAGAAAGTCAAGGATATTGAGTTGACCTGCCCCCTGCAAACGAACTGTATAGAGGCGTCTGAGCTATGTGGCTAGAAGGCCAATATGGATTTCATCACCACAATATTTGCAATCGTTGCGATCATACTTGGACTGTATGCGGGCTATTTGCTCTATGTGAGGCTTCCGATGGATATGGCGGAAGCCCGTAGTCGTGATCCTGCTTCTTGGCTTCTCATGTCGATCTTCTGTAGCCCTTTCGTCGCGATCTTTTTTCTTTGGTTGCTTGGCGATGCCTCTGAATAATGTGTTCCAAAAGAAAACGCCCCGCGCAAAGGCGGGGCGTTTCTTTAGACTTTTGATGGTTTCGACGCTTACACGTCCTGAAGGCTCAACACCTCGATCTCACCTTCGAGCCGGGCCTTGATCGCCATGGCGGCGGCGTGGCTGGCGGCGGCGGTGGTGAAATACGGGATCTTGTCGTAAAGCGCGACGGAGCGGATCTCGCGGCTGTCTTCCAGCGCTTGATTGCCTTCCGTCGTGTTCAGCACGAGCGCGATGTCCCCGTCTTTCATCATGTCGACGATGTTCGGGCGGCCCTCATAGACCTTGTTGACGATCTTGCTCTCGACGCCGTTTTCCTTGAGGAACTTCGCCGTGCCGCGGGTCGCGATGATTTCGAAACCCAGATCGGACAGCGTTTTCATCGCCTCGACCATTTTCGGCTTCTTGTCATAGTTCTTCACGGAGACAAAGACCTTGCCAGAGCTCGGCAGGTTGGTGCCTGCGCCCATCTGCGACTTGAGGAAGGCGCGCGCAAAGCTCTTGTCCGCGCCCATGACCTCACCCGTGGAGCGCATTTCCGGCCCGAGGATGGTGTCGACGCCCGGGAAACGGGCGAAGGGCAGAACCGCTTCTTTGACCGCATAGCGACCGGTGCTTGCCGGATCGACCAGCTCGAACGTGTCGAGTTTTTCGCCAGCCATAAGGCGCGCGGCGATGGAGGCGATCGGGCTGTTCACCGCTTTCGCGACGAAGGGCACGGTCCGGGAGGCACGCGGGTTCACCTCGATGAGGTAGATCACGTCGTCTTTGACCGCGTATTGCACGTTCATCAAACCGACCACGTTGAGCGCCAGCGCCAGAGCTTCGGTCTGACGTTTCAGCTCTTCGATGATCTCGGGCTTGAGCGAGTAGGGCGGCAAGGAGCAAGCGGAGTCGCCGGAGTGGACGCCCGCTTCTTCGATGTGCTGCATGATGCCCGCAACGTGCACCTTCTCGCCGTCGCAAAGCGCGTCGACGTCGATCTCGGTCGCCCCCGACAGGTAGCTGTCCAGAAGAACGGGGCTATCACCGGACACCACAACCGCGTCGCGGATGTAGCGTTTCAGGCCATCCATGTCGCGCACGATTTCCATCGCGCGCCCGCCCAGAACGTAGGACGGGCGGATCACCAGCGGGAAGCCGATCTCGGACGCAATCTCAATGGCTTCGGCGTCGGAATGCGCGATGCCGTTGCGCGGTTGTTTGAGATCGAGACGGTTGACGAGGTCTTGGAAACGCTCACGGTCTTCGGCAAGGTCAATCGCGTCCGGCGTGGTGCCGAGGATCGGGATGCCTTCTGCTTCCAGCGCGTTGGCGAGTTTCAGCGGGGTCTGGCCGCCGAACTGAACGATGACGCCGTGCAGCGTGCCGTTTTCCTGCTCGACACGGAGGATTTCCATGACGTGCTCAAAGGTCAGCGGCTCGAAATAGAGACGGTCGGAGGTGTCATAGTCGGTGGACACGGTTTCCGGGTTACAGTTGACCATGATGGTCTCGTAGCCCTGCTCGGTGAGCGAGAAACAGGCGTGACAGCAGCAATAGTCGAACTCGATGCCCTGACCGATCCGGTTCGGACCGCCGCCGAGGATGACGACTTTCTTACGATCCGACGGACGCGCTTCGCATTCCACTTCGCCCATCATCGGCATTTCGTAGGTGGAGTACATGTAGGGCGTCTGCGCTTCGAACTCTGCGGCGCAGGTGTCGATGCGTTTGAACACGGCATTGACGCCGAGGTTGTGGCGGGCGCGGCGGACATTGGCCTCGTCGCGGCCGGTGAGTTTCGCCAGACGTGCGTCGGTGAAGCCCATCATCTTGAGCTTGCGCAGGCCTTCTTCAGTGACCGGCAGGCCGTCTTTCTTGATCTCGCATTCGGAGACCATGATCTCGCGGATACGGGCGAGGAACCACGGGTCGAAAGAGTTGATCTCGTTGATCTCTTCGTCGGTGAAACCAAAGCGCATGGCCTGAGCGATGACGCGGAGACGATCCGGCGTTGCTTTCGCAAGCTCGCGGGTCACGGATTTGTCGATCATCTGCTGGGCGGCCTCATCGGCACCAAGCAGGATGCGCGGCAGGGTATCGTCCGCGCCTTCGGCCTCGACGATCTGCATCGGTTTCGGCATGTCGGGCAGTTCAATGTCATCAAAGCCGGTGAGGCCCGATTCCATCGAGGACAGGGCTTTCTGCATCGATTCGTGGAAGGTCCGACCGATGGCCATCGCCTCGCCCACGGATTTCATCGCGGTGGTGAGTTCCGGTTTTGCGCCGGGGAATTTCTCGAAAGCGAATTTCGGGATTTTGGTGACGACATAGTCGATGGTCGGCTCGAAGGAGGCCGGGGTCACCTTGGTGATGTCATTGTCCAGCTCGTCGAGCGTGTAGCCCACGGCCAGTTTCGCGGCGATCTTGGCGATCGGGAAGCCGGTGGCTTTGGACGCCAGAGCGGAGGAGCGCGACACGCGCGGGTTCATCTCGATCACGACCATCCGGCCATCGGCAGGGTTCACCGCCCATTGCACGTTGGACCCGCCGGTCTCCACGCCGATCTCACGCAGCACGTTGATCGAGTGGGTCCGCATGATCTGGTATTCTTTGTCGGTCAGCGTCAGCGCCGGAGCGACAGTCACCGAGTCGCCGGTGTGGACCCCCATCGGATCGACGTTCTCAATGGCGCAGACGATGATGGCGTTGTCGGCCTTGTCGCGGACAACTTCCATCTCGAATTCTTTCCAGCCGAGAAGGCTTTCATCGACGAGGATCTGCGCAACGGGGGAGGCCTCAAGACCAGAACGGCAGATTTTCTCATAATCGTCGCGGTTATAGGCAATGCCGCCGCCCGTGCCGCCGAGCGTAAAGGCCGGACGGATGATCGCCGGAAGGCCGATATGTTCGAGCGCTTCCATGGCGATTTTCATGCCCGCGCCAATGTCGTAGCTGCCGTCTTCGCGCTTCGGCGCGGCGACGATGTCGGCTTTCGGGTTCTCGATGCCGAGACGATCCATCGCTTCGCGGAACAGTTTGCGGTCTTCAGCCATTTCAATGGCTTCGCGTTTCGCGCCGATCAACTCGACGTTGAACTTTTCAAGGACGCCCATGTCGGCGAGTGCCAGAGAGGTGTTGAGGCCTGTCTGGCCACCCATCGTCGGCAGCAGTGCGTCGGGGCGCTCTTTCTCGATGATCTTGGCGACAACCTCGGGCGTGATCGGCTCGATATAGGTTGCGTCCGCCATATGCGGGTCGGTCATGATCGTCGCCGGGTTCGAGTTCACGAGAATGACCCGGTACCCTTCTTCGCGCAGCGCCTTACAGGCTTGGGCCCCGGAGTAGTCAAACTCACAGGCCTGCCCGATGATAATCGGCCCCGCACCAATGATCATGATGGAGGAAATATCGGTTCTCTTCGGCATGGCAGACCCCGGCTATATGTTGAGCAGCACTTCGCGCGCACCTCATAGCAGGGCACGCGCAAATTGTCGTGGGTTATAGTCATGGAGCGCGCGGACGCAAGGGCCGAAGGCCGGGGTTTTGCGTCTGAAACCGCAAAACTTTGAGAGTTTTGGAAAAGGTGCCTTTGTTCGCAGCCGGATGACATATGGGTCACGCCAGAGAAACTCCTATATGCTGCCCCATTAGAGACGTATTCGGGCGGCATTTCTTTGTTTCAACGATACGTGAGCAGGATAAAGACATGCAGCAAGCGGAAATCGCAGGAATCAAAGAGGAGCGGGTCGGTCGTCGGCAAGCGCCTTCTGCGAGTGTCCTGAGCACTGGGACACTGCTTTATGTCGCGCTCGGCGGTCTTTTCCTTTTGTCCCTCGGAGAGAATCCGCTTCTCGTGCTGCTCGGCTTTTCCGGTGCCTTCGAATTGTTTGCTCAACTGGTCTCGTCGCTGGTGCCTTTATGGCTCCTTTTGCCTGGAATTGCGTTTTTGGTGCTGAATGGGCCGCTGCGTCGGCATGTCTGGGCCCAGAAAGTGCCGTCTCTCGCCGCATTGGTGTATTGCTCGATCTTCGTCCTGATGTTCGGGCTTGTGAAAAACAACCTGCCCTCCGTGATCCCTTTCTGGGCGGATGATGTGCTGGCGTCTGCGGATCTGGCCCTGCATTTTGGGCATGCGCCCCACGCGATGGTGTCGTGGCTGTCCGGGATGGATGTCTCTACTTTGCTGCGTTTTTACCTGAATTCATGGGTGGTTCCGGCAACTTATTTGCCATTCATTCTGACCGCTTTGGATCCGAACCCGGAACGGCGCCGGACGTTCATCCTTCTCTGGATGGGCTGCTGGATCGTACTCGGGAATCTTATCGCTGTATGCTTCATGTCCTACGGGCCGATTTTTTCCGATCTGTTTGCTGACGGAAATGCCCAGATGCATGAAGGCGTTCTGGGGATGTTGCAGCGCGATGACGCCTGGGCTCTGGAAGAGGTCAAGATGAAACTCTGGACCGCCTATAGCGGGGAACTTCCTATGGCGGGCTCCGGGATTTCCGCGTTTCCCTCGGTTCATGTCGGTATGGCGACAGTCATTGCCCTGTATCTGATCCGGCTGGTGAGCGATTGGATGCGTATTCTGCGCTTGCCGCGGGTGCTGGGATGTGGCGCACGGATTGCGAGCTGGTTCATCGCAGCGGGCTATGTCGCGGTCTACCTCGTCCTGTCCGTCTATCTCGGCTGGCATTACGCTTTGGACGGCTATGTCTCCATTCTGGTGATCGGAGGGCTTTATGCGCTCCTGCGCCGCCGGGAAACCCTTTGGAAACCGGCTTTGCAGGCTCAATCCTGATCAGTATTCCGTGTCCGGGCGGCTCCGGGGCAGCCTGCCCTTGACTTTCCCGTCGCGGGCGGGTGTATCGGCACAAACTATCCGATTTCCCGAAGGGTAAGCTCATGCACGTCTATCGCAGCCATACCTGCGCCGAACTGAACAACTCCAACGTCGGCGACACCGTGCGCCTCTCTGGTTGGGTGCACCGCATCCGTGACCATGGCGGCATTCTGTTCGTCGATCTGCGCGACCATTATGGCATGACGCAGGTTCTCTGTGATCCCGACAGCCCGGTCTTCTCCGATATGGAGAAGGTGCGTTCCGAATGGTGTATCCGCATCGACGGCACAGTGAAGGCGCGTGACCCGGAACTGGTGAACCCGAAATTGCCGACCGGTGAGATCGAAGTGTTCGTCCGCGATCTCGAAGTGCTGGGTGCCGCCGCTGAGCTGCCGCTCATGGTCTTCGGCGATCAGGAGTACCCGGAAGAAACCCGCCTGAAATACCGTTACCTCGACCTGCGCCGCGAGCAGATGCAGAAGAACATGATCATGCGCTCTCAGGTTGTCGCCGATCTGCGTCAGCGCATGTGGGCCCAGAACTTCAACGAATTCCAGACGCCGATCATCACCGCCTCTTCCCCGGAAGGCGCGCGTGACTTCCTCGTGCCGTCCCGTCTGCATCCGGGCAAATTCTATGCCCTGCCGCAAGCGCCGCAGCAGTTCAAACAGCTGCTCATGGTGTCGGGTTTCGACAAGTATTTCCAGATCGCACCGTGCTTCCGCGACGAAGACCCGCGTGCCGACCGTTCGCCGACCGATTTCTACCAGCTCGACATGGAAATGTCCTTTGTCACTCAACAGGACATTTTTGACGTGATGGAGCCGGTGATCGCTGACATGTTCGACAAGTTCGGCAAAGGCCGCAAATCGAACCGCGACTGGCCGCAGATATCCTATCGCGATGCGGCTCTGTGGTACGGCACCGACAAGCCGGATCTTCGCAACCCGATCAAGATGCAGGATGTGTCCGAGCATTTCCGTGGCTCTGGTTTTGCGATCTTCGCGAAACTGCTGGAGCAGGATGGCAACGAAGTGCGCGCGATCCCGGCCCCGAAAGGCGGCTCTCGCAAATTCTGCGACCGGATGAACAAGTTCGCCCAACAAGAAGGTCTGCCGGGGATGGGGTACATCTTCTGGCGCGATCAGGGCGACGGCATGGAAGCCGCCGGTCCGCTGGCGAAAAACATCGGCCCGGAACGCACCGAGGCGATCCGTCAGCAGCTTGGTCTCGAAGTGGGCGATGCGGCCTTCTTCCTTGGCGGCAAGCCTAAGTCGTTTGAGCGCGTGGCTGGCAAAGCTCGTACCGTGATTTGGGAAGAAACCCCGAAAGCACCGGAAGACGAGAACTGGCGCGATGCGTTCAAATTCGCATGGATCGTGGACTTCCCGATCTACGAACAGGACGAAGAAACCGGTAAGATCGATTTTGAGCACAACCCGTTTTCCATGCCGCAAGGCGGGATGGACGCGCTCATGGGCGATCCGCTCAAAGTGCTCGGTTGGCAATATGACCTGGCTTGTAACGGCTACGAGCTTGTGTCCGGCGCCATCCGGAACCACAAGCCGGAGATCATGTTCAAGGCGTTCGAACTTGCTGGTTACGGCAAGGAAGAAGTCGAGAAACGCTTTGGCGGTATGGTCAACGCCTTCCAATACGGCGCTCCGCCGCACGGTGGCTGTGCCCTCGGGATCGACCGTGCCGTGATGATCCTCGCCGATCAGGACAACATCCGCGAAGTCATGCTCTTCCCGATGAACCAGCGTGCCGAAGACCTGATGATGGGCGCTCCGTCGGAGCCGACCAATGAACAGCTTCGCGAGCTGAACCTGCGGGTTATTCCTCAGGAAGACTGAGCCGCATTGGCTGAGCTATAAACAGATTTTAAAGGGCGCGGGACTTTCCTGCGCCCTTTTTCTATGACGGAACGCAGAGGCTTAGACGACTTTGCGCGGTTCGATCCGGGCCTGCACAAGCCCGGCGATATGCGCGACAGCGGAGCCATAGGGCCGACCGTTGCGGCGCTCAGATGCCAGTGTTTGTGCAGCGCTTTCCATTTCCGTATCGCCCGCTGTTCGGGCCACGCCGGACAGGAATTGCGCGATGTAATCCAGCAGCCCGTCACCCTCATTCGTGGTCAGAAGATCGGCGATATGCACGAAATCATCCTGTAGGGCGATTGGGTCGGGGCTGACCTCTTCCGTGCTGACAATATGCACGCCTTCGGGGCGTCCCTCCACCGGGAGGCAGGACAGAACGCATTCTTGAAACACCCCGAGCGAGGCAATCGGTTTCTCGATAAACCCGTCCGCGCCGGAGGCAAGGCAAAGCGTTTCCGCGCCGCTGTCGCCCGACATGCCGAGCAGAACGTCGACGCGGGGGCGGGCCTGCCGCAACTCATGGATCAATTCGGTGCCGGAGCCGTCGGGTAGTCCGAGATCGACAATGACAATATTCGGTCGGTAGACGCGAAGATGTTTGCGTGCGGTCGCAAGACAGTCGGCGCGCCGGATGCGAGCGCCGGACCTGAGGCAAAGAAGACGCATGGCTTCGGAGGCAAAGCGGCTGTCCTCCACCACGAGAACTGTGAGGCCCAAAAGCGGGCGCTCCGCAGTCGGCATTTGAGGGATCATCAGTGTGTCGAGATCGTCGGGCATGTTTCCAACTCCATCAAGGGCGACTCGGATTAAAGCGCGAAAGGGGTGAACGGGCCGTTAACTCTGCGTGAGGCGCGTCAATCTGCGCTTTACCCTTGCGGCATCTGCGCGCCAAATCTCTTGCGAGGCCCCTGTCTCTCGGGCGATAACAGACCAGTGAATCTCATGGAGGAAGAGAAACATGATCGGTCGTCTGAACCATGTCGCCATCGCGGTGCCGGATCTCGAAGCAGCTTCGGCGCAATATGCGAACACTCTGGGCGCAAAGGTAAATCCGCCGCAGGATGAGCCGGATCATGGTGTGACCGTGGTGTTCATCGAATTGCCGAACACGAAGATTGAGCTTCTCTATCCGCTCGGCGAAAACTCCCCGATCCAAGGCTTTCTCGACAAGAACCCCTCGGGCGGCATTCACCACATTTGCTATGAGGTGGATGACATCCTCGCGGCGCGGGACAAGCTCAAGGCCGAAGGCGCGCGGGTGCTTGGGACCGGCGAGCCGAAAATCGGCGCGCATGGCAAGCCGGTGTTGTTCTTGCATCCGAAAGATTTCAACGGCTGCCTGATCGAGCTGGAACAGGTCTGACATGGCCATCACCTCGGCCATCGTTCTCTATGCGGTGACATGGTTCATGACGCTGTTCGTGGCCCTGCCCATCGGGTTGAGGACGCAAGGCGACGAGGGCGAAAAAATAGCGGGCACCCATGACGGGGCGCCCGCGAATTTCAATCTCAAACGCAAACTGATCTGGGTGACCGTGTTCGCCACCGTGATCTGGGCGGCCTTGGTTGCCGTTATCCTGTCAGGCTGGATCAGCTGGCACGACCTTGATTGGACGGCGAAACTGCCCTCCGTGGCGGATAGCTGAACCGCCCGCCGATCAGCGCAGAGTGCTGCCCTCCAGCCGCATGAACATATGGGTGAAGGTGGCCGCGCCCAGAACCGGGATCAGCAGGTTCACCAAGGGGACAGAGAGCGGGATCGCCATCAAAGCCCCCGCCAGCCAAATCTGCGGCATATGGCGTTTGCGGGCGGCTTTTGCGCCCTCGCGGCCAAGGCGGCGCATGGCAACCATCTGGAAATATTCGCGGCCCAGAAGAAAGCCGTTCAGCGCCCAGAAGATCACCGGGGCGGCAATATTCAGGATCAGGTAAAGCACCAGAGCGATCAGGTTCGCGAGCACGATCACGCCGAGAAAGCCCAAGGAATCCATGAGCATGTCAGAGAAGGACTGACGCGGCACGTCCGGCAGGTCGGGGTAATGGCGATCCTCGACGGCTTCGGACACCTCTTCGAGAAAGAGGCCGGTGAAGGCCGAGGCGACGGGCACCATAAGGAACATCGACAGCACGATCATCAGAAAGAACGAACCGATGGACAGCGCATTGTCGATCCATGTGATTTCGCCGATCACGGGTAGGGTGAACGTGTCGGGGACGAAGGCGCCGATCACCCAGATAAACACAAGATAGATCGCCACCAGAAGGGCGACGGTGAGGCCGAGGCCTTTGAGCAGAACGGACTGGAACCGCTTGTCACTCAACTGGCCGATGGCCTTCGTGAAATCTCCGAACATCACTCGGTCATCCATGTCACGATCTGATCCATATCCGGGCGTGGGCGCTCCGGCGGGGCGATGGTTTCGGTGCCGATGTGGATGAAGCCCGCGATGCTTTCATGGGCGGCAAGACCAAGCCCCTCTTCGACGAAGGAGCGATCAAAAGAGGCCCAACCCGAGAGCCAGTTCGCGCCCCAGCCTGCCGCCAATGCGGCGTTCAGAAGCGACAGGCAAACCGCGCCGGCGGAGTACAACTGTTCGATTTCAGGGACTTTTTCGCTTTCTTTCGGAGAGAAAACGACGGCCACGGCGAGATCGGCATCGGCATATTGGCGATAGGCCTTCTCGATCTTGCCCTCCTCGATGCCGAGCTCAGCGGCCAAGGGTTTGATCCGCTCGGAAAGCCGGGTCATGGCGGCTTTCTCAAGCACGATGAAGCGCCAGGGTTCGAGCTTGCCGTGGTCCGGTGTGCGGGCCGCCGCCGTCAGGAGCGTCATCAGGGTCTCGCGATCCGGCACCGGCGCGGTGAGCGTCTTGGCGGGGCGGGAGCGGCGAGTGAGAAGGAAATCGAGCGCGGCGGGATTCGGAGCGGGCATGTGCGGCCTTTCGTGGTGTGCGTCTTGTCTCATGTCATCATTTTTGGCCGTGAATTCAACCGTGCCCGTGGTAAACGGGGGCATGGATAAAGCGGAATTGAAAACGGCGCTGCTTGCGGCGGTCTCTGACGGGCAACTCGCGGTGCGGGTGACACCGAAAGCGTCGCGCAATGCGATCACCGTCGAGGACGGGCAGGTGCGTGTCTATGTGACCACGGTGCCCGAGGGCGGCAAGGCGACGAAGGACGTCATCAAGCTTTTGGCGAAAGCGATGGGGCGGGCGAAAAGCGAACTGGTTCTGCTGCGCGGGGAGACCTCGCGCGACAAGGTGTTCCGGGTGGAATAGCCGCCACGATCCGGCTGAAATCGGTTGTCGGCAAAGCGTCGGCTTTGTGTCGGACATCTGTCGGACCTTTTGTCAGCCCTCGTGTTGTCGCTCTGTGGCTCTGCGCAGCTTACTCTTCCACAGGCGTCAGACGATAAGCCCCCTCGGGCAGGTCGAGCGCGGCCCCGAGATCGCGCAACTGCTGGAGCGAGAAGGTGATCTTGTGCACCCGGTCGGTGCGCGGGTCGTGTTGTTCGACCGTGACGCATTCCGCGAAGGCAGAGATGATGACATCTTCCTGAAGAGGGGCTTCGCCCTCATCGACTATGGTGACGACCGTCGCGTCAAAATCGTGTTCGATTGTAAACATAAGCCGATGCTGCACCTGCCGGTGGCCAAAAGCAAGCGACAGATTTCGGACATCGCTGGACCCTGAGCTTGGTTAAATGCGCCATTGGGGGGGGCGTCGTCTCGCCCTCACGCCGGGAGATTCGGCAGAAACAGAGGCGTTTTTCTTCGCACATACGCCCTGACAGTTTCAGAAAAGCCGTAAAGAACGCCTGATTTTTCGACGTTCGCCGCATGTGGGGGCGCATATCGGAGCCTCAGAGGCCGAATTGATCAGGATCAAGGTTCGCAGCTGGGCCGCGTGGTCTCTTTTTCGCGGGAAGATGAAACGCAAACATCGGAGATTGTCATGACTGGGACGAAAGCATTCGAGACGCATGAGCGGTTGATGAATCGTATGGCGCAGACACTTGGCGTCGATTTCGACGAGAAGATCCAACGTGGGGAATGCGACGAGGAACAAATGGAGTTCCGTGTACATCGCTGCATCGGCTGCTCTGATCCGCAAGCCTGCGAAAGCTTCTTGGCCAGCCATGAACACGGCGCCGATGCCGCACCGAGCTATTGCCGGAACAAAGACGACCTGGAGCGCCTCGCTGCTGAATGAGGGCGCTGCGGCACCTGCGCGTGCCGATGGCAAAGACGAATTGGAGAACGACATGATGACGGAAACGCTTTTGCGCCCGGGTGATGCCTGCCTGATGCATGGGATGGCCGAACGGATTGGCGCCGATGTGGTCCGCGCCGCCGCGTCCGGTGATATTGCCCCTGAGGATTTGTCCCGGATGGAAAGCCGTTGTGCGCAATGCACCCAGCATGATGCCTGCATCCTCTGGTTGCTCGAACATCAGGGGCGGCAAGAACAGACGCCGGACTACTGCCTGAACGGGCAGAAGCTCTACTATGTGCGTGCGTTGCAGAACCAGGTGATCGCTGCGGAATAACGCGAAAGTTCAGAGAGGGAAAAGGGGCCGTGTGTGGGTCCCTTTTTGTTGCTGTGTTTGTCTTCGTGAGAGAGCGTCAGTCGCGTGTTGCAGCAGCCTCTCTTGTCTCTGTCGCTTGCTTATGT
Source organism: Celeribacter sp. ULVN23_4 (assembly GCF_054788345.1). NCBI lineage: Bacteria > Pseudomonadati > Pseudomonadota > Alphaproteobacteria > Rhodobacterales > Roseobacteraceae > Celeribacter > Celeribacter sp. ULVN23_4. Next base: position 81,636 of record NZ_JBTVYO010000003.1, read on the forward strand.
CGTTTCCCTCGCACATGGTTTTGCGATGCACGATTTTGCAATGCATGGTCTGGAGATGGGGGAACTGCGGTGAAAGACAAGGCGATCTATACAGCGAAACGGTTGGTTCTGCGGACGGTTTGGAGCATGGACGGATTGCGGTATGCTTGGAAGACGGAGCATTCCTTCCGCACATGGGTCTGGGCCAACCTTATCTCCGCCGGTTTCGCATGTGCCCTTGATATGACCGCCGGGGAGCGCGGTTTGATCCTTGCTCTGGGCCTCCTTATCCTTGCGGCCGAGCTGTTGAACACGGCAATCGAAGATGCGGTGGATTACATCTCGGACAAGGAGCACCCTCTGGCCAAAACCGCCAAGGATGCGGGGTCTGCGGCGGTGACGGTAACGGCCATTGCCGCAGGGATCGCTTGGCTGGTGGTGCTAATCGGATGAGGCCGACACGGCTTGTGGGGTGTCTTACTGTTGCTTGATCTGCTTCAGATGCGAGATGAAGCCGAGAAGGAAACAGGCTTCGGCGTACAGTTTACAACTTTCTTCGACAATACTGATCCAGTCGTGCCAGACCCAAGCGCGTTCGGGAGACAGTCCGGTGGCCTCAAGGATATCTGTTCGATTGCTCAGCGCATCGGTGACGATAGAGAGCACCATGATAATCGCGCCCACGGTCAACCAGCGACGTAGGGTCGGGGCGCCGTGAAACTCCGCTTTGTATATCCATATGAGACCAAACCCGATCAGAGCATATAGGCCGATGATCATGTCATCCAGGCGATCACTCAAAGCCGTGACGCGCCAATGCATTATTCGGTGAACCCAGTAATCGATTTGTTCGTGAAACTGCCCCACTTCATCCAAAGCGAGATAGAGAAAGCCCAAGCTGATCAAGGCCCAGATGACCGCCTTATCCTGTAGCAGGGGCTGGGTTGATGTCCTTCGCTGTGTGAAGAGGCGTCGGTTGATCCGTGCCGTGGCAATCAAAAGCGCAAAGGAACCGAGCATGATTGTCCCGGTTTCCTCAAACATGATTGCGGGCCGGGCAATGGCGATTTGGCCCAACACGAGAGATGCGACGATGAGGACTGTGATAGAGATAAATACCCCTTTGGGGCGGAGGGTCTCAAGGGCTGGAATATGTTTCATGATATGGCTTATAAACTTTTACAAAACATTCATATTCAGGTTGTCAAACCTGAGCAAGCTAAACCGTTTAGTTTTGGGCCTTAGACGCAAAAATTATGCGAAGTTATGACGGCATCATATCCGACCGTGGCTCAAAATACGCGGTATCCGGCGGGGTGTGCAGCTCGGAGGAGGAGGCCAAGGCCTTCATCAAGGAGCTGTGCCGCAAGAAGAAATTCGCCAAGGCGACGCATAACACTTGGGGCGTGATCTTACCGGATGGGATGCCCGTCAAAAACGACGACGGGGAAAGCGGCGCGGGGATGGTGATCTTGCGCATGCTGGAGCGCGAGGGCGTCTCCGGTCAGATCGTCGTCGTCACCCGTTGGTACGGGGGCAAACACCTTGGCGGCGACCGGTTCCGCCATGTGCAGGATGCGGTGCGTTATTACCTCGACCGGCTTTGAGCGCGGGCCTGTCGCCGTTTGTGCCAGCGGTAGATAAGCGGCGCGAGGATGCGGTCATAGGTGAATTTGGTCACGTGTCGCAGAACCGGCCAACCTGTCACGCGGGCGAGCCAGCGATAGCGCGGCATCTCGGCCCACAGCACCCGAAACGCGGGCATGCCTGACAACAGCTCCCCGTCCTTTTCGACATAAAGCCGACGCGCCGCCATATCCGGGTCCATGCCCCAGCGGGCCGCGTCCCTGTTCAGATCGTCAAAGCGGATCGGCAGGTCACAGCGTTCCGAATAGCCCTTGTAATGGTTGATCTCAAAGGAACAGACCGGGCATTGATCGTTGTAGAGAACTTTGATTTCAGCGTCTTTCATAGACCGGATCTAGTGCTTTTCGACCTCTTCGACAGGGCCGCCCTGCATCTTCCACGCCGTAAACCCGCCCGCGACATGGGCCACGTTCGTGAATCCCATCTCGACACAGGTTTTCGTCGCCAGAGCCGAGCGCCACGCCGAGGCGCAATAGAAGACGAACGTCTTATCCTCGCCGAATTTCGGTTTGTAATAGGGGCTTTCCGGGTCGATCCAGAATTCCAGCATGCCGCGCGGGCAATGAAACGCGCCGGGAATGCGGCCTTCGCGCTCAAGCTCGCGGCGGTCGCGCAGGTCCACGAAGACCACGCCCTCGTCCTTCGTCATGCGGATCGCGCTCTCGGTCGGGATCGTTTCGATCACCTCATGGGCCGCGGCGAGCAGGTCTTTGTAATTCTTGAGCATATGGGCCTCCCTTTGCGGGGCAGAGTGATGAGCGGACGGGCTCAGGTCAATAGGCTGCTCATGCGGTTGTGCGACGAGGAGGTCAAGAGCCGGGGCTTGCCAGAGGGCGATCTGCCGTGACACAGTCGGGGGAGGAGGAGATATGGGAGAGGCACCATCCAAGGCGTATACCGCGCTCTCGGATGCCGAGATCACGGCATTCTCTCACCTCTATCGGGGTGAGGTCTACCGCTCGACACTCTGGCGCACGCGGCTGGATACCACGACGAACTGGGCGGTGGTGACGCTCGGTATTGCTTTGTCGATTGCCTTCGCGACCCCCGCCGCCTCGCCGCTGCCGCTTCTGCTGGTCGGGATCTTGATCATCTTCTTTTTGATGCTGGAAGCGCGGCGCTATCGCTATTTCAACGTCTGGCGCGCGCGCTGCAGATGGATGGAGACGCATTTCTTCGTTCCTATGCTCGACCGCGATGCCGTGACCTGCGAGACCGAGTGGCAGAAGATTTTGGCGAAAGACTACCTCTTCCCCGCCTATCACGTGCCGCTCCGCGTCGCGATGGGCCGCCGCATCCGGCGCAATTACTTCTGGATTCTGCTCATCCAGACGGTCGCCTATGTCGGTAAACTTCTGGTCCACCCGGCGCCGCTTACTTCGCTGGATGAGTTCTACGCCCGCGCCGCCATCGGCCCGGTGCACGGCGGTTGGATACTGGCGATGGGCGCGGTTTATCTGGGGACTTGGGCGGTGATTTCTGTGCTGAGCTGGCGGGATGATAAGCGGCGAGCGGCGAAGCGGGGGAATAATCACTCGGGGATGGGGTGAGGACCGTTAAAAAACAGTCCGGGGGACTGTTTTTAGGTCCGAACGCGCGGAGTGTAACGGAGCGCCGGGCAGGCCTATGATGATAGCGTTTCAATCTGACACCCCACGCGATGCCACGCATCGCGAGCGCCCGCCCGTCCCCCACGGGAAGGCGCTGGGGAGCTTCTTATGAATAGGCGGCTGCAGTCTTCGCTATTGCGTCAGCATGTTGATAGATGTCTTCAATGTTGGTCAGATCGTACTTTTCTTCTTTTTTGTCAGCATCAAAAAGGCCGAGGACGTTCTTGGATTTTGCGTTGAAGTAAAACCGACAGAGTGGTTTGCGATTGTTGTCATCAATGAAGACGCTACAGTAGCTTTTGGCGTCGCGGATGGTGACGCGATCCGTGGCGATGCTCTTTGCTGCGATGGCCTTAACCATCATGTAAGCTTCTTTTTCCTCATCCGTCGTTACGATGTCTGACCGTTTCTCCTCACTGTCAGAAGATGCATCAGCTTTGGGGGCTTCTGATTTCGGGCGGAAAGCAATATCGAGCCTGTCTTGGATACGATCCCTTACAATGACCTCAATAGCGGACTGAATGGCGGGTCTAATTTGTTCGACCACGTTTTTGGTCAACATACCGTCATGAATCTGGCGACCGATGAGTTTCACAAACTCATCATCAGGGTTGTCGAGTTGGGCCTTCAAATACTGGGCGGCTGCGTGCGAGTATTTCAGAGCGGACGCGGCTTCCAGAATATTTTCAATGGAAAATTCGTCTTTTCGGAAACGGCTGAGTTCGGTGATCTCATCCTCATCATGCTTTTGGAAGTCGAACTTGAAGAACGGCTTTTTGTCCATCTTGTTGGGCGCATCAATGTCGGAGAAAAACCATGCTTCCTTACCATTTGTTAGGATTGCTAGGTTAGCGTCTGTAACACCGAAGTATCTGTAAAGCTGGCTGTATTGCGTGTTGCCGAGGGAGGTTGTGATTGCTTTGACTTCGATGAGGACTTTGGTTTCGCCCTTGATTTTCAAAGCGAAGTCAACTTTTTCGCCCTTCTTGGTGCCAACGTCGGAGACATATTCTGGAATGACCTCATCGAGGTTAAACGGGTCAAAACCTAGAATTTGAATGAATGGCAGAATGACCGAGGTCTTGGTTGCTTCTTCTGTCAGCGCCTTGTCGGTCGCTGTCTTTGATCGTTTCGCGAGTTCTTTTACCTGCTCTTTGAAATCCATAGCTCAATGTCCCCTGTTGAATTGAGACCATTAAGTCCAAGAATGAGTCAGTTCGCAACTGTTTCGAATCTCGTGTTTGACGGCAAATGATCCCCGGGATCATTTGCTTTTCGTCAAACACCCCCACAAATCATACTCCCCAGCCTCATCAACCTCGACCGTCACCAAATCCCCGACGCTCAACCCCTCGGTCCCCGCGTCAATAAAGAGGTTCCCGTCGATCTCCGGGGCATCGGCCTTGGTCCGGCAGGTGGCGATGCCGTCCTCATCAATATCGTCGACGATGACCTGCTGGATGGTGCCGACTTTGGCCTCCAGTTTGGCCTCGGAGATCGCCTGAGCTTTCTCCATGAACCGCTCCCAGCGCTCTTGTTTGACCTCGGCGGGGACGTGATCGGGCAGGGCGTTGGAGCGCGCGCCGTCGACGTTTTCGTATTGGAAGCAGCCAACGCGGTCGAGTTGCGCCTCGTCCAGCCAGTCCAAGAGGTATTGGAATTCCGCCTCGGTCTCGCCGGGGTAGCCGACGATGAAGGTTGAGCGCAGGGTGATGTCCGGGCAGACTGCGCGCCAAGCGGCGATTTCATCGAGCACTTTGGCGGAGGCAGCCGGGCGGGCCATGCGTTTTAGGACGTCCGGGTGGCCGTGTTGGAACGGGATGTCGAGATAGGGCAGAACGGCGTTACCCGCGTCCGCCATGAGCGGGATCAGCTCGCGCACATGGGGGTAGGGGTAGACGTAGTGGAGCCGGACCCAGAGGTCATCCGCCGCGCCCAGTTGCCCGAGTTCGCGGGCGAGATCGGTGATGTGGCTGCGCACCTCACGGTCTTTCCACGGGAAGGATTCATAGCGGCGGTCGAGGCCGTAGGCGGAGGTGTCCTGCGAAATGACCAGAAGTTCCTTAACACCCGCGTCCACCAGTTTCTCGGCCTCGCGCAAAATGGCATGCACCGGGCGCGATTGCAGTTTGCCGCGCATGTCCGGGATGATGCAGAATTTGCAGGCGTGGTTGCAGCCCTCGGAAATCTTGAGATAGCTGAAATGCCGGGGCGTGAGGCTGACGCCGGTGGCGGGCAGCAGGTCCACGAAGGGATCGGGCGCGGGCGGCACGGCGGCGTGGACGGCGTCCAGAACTTGTTCATATTGATGCGGGCCGGTGACGGCGAGAACCTTGGGGTGAACGCCGGTGATATATTCGGGATCTGCGCCGAGACAGCCGGTGACCAGAACCTTGCCGTTTTCCTGCAACGCCTCGCCGATGGCCTCAAGGCTCTCGGCCTTGGCACTGTCAAGAAAGCCGCAGGTGTTGACGATCACCGCATCCGCGCCGGAGTAATCCGCGCTGATCTGATAGCCTTCCGCCCGGAGCCGCGTGAGAATGCGTTCGCTGTCGACCAAAGCCTTGGGACAGCCAAGGGAGACCATGCCGATGGTCGGCTGGTCGTCACGGCGGTTCGTGTCGAAGACGGGCTTCGGGGCAAGGTCGGGGCGGAGATTTGGCGGGTTCTGGCTCATTGGCGCGATATACTCTGAAAGCCGCAGCCGGGAAAGCCCCTGCTGTCGGGCGTGAGTTGAGTTTCGGCTTCGGAGCCTTCTGTCTGGATCGGGGCTATACTTGCTCTGATACGGGGGGCATAGCTTCGGTGGCTGTACGGCGGAGTTGGCAATAAGCCATCTCTCGGCTTCTATCGGCTGGACCCGCAGTTTCTGACCGCGGCAAATCACGCTTCAAGACAGAAAGCCCCTTCGGGGGCTTTCCTTGTTGGTCGCACAGTCTCTGTGCGGGGGCGGCGAATGTGTGACATAAGGCGATAGGTTATTTTCAGGCAAACCGCAGAAAACACAGGTCGCTTATGTTCACCAACACCGCCACCCGTTATGGCGCGCTTGCGCGCTTTTTCCATTGGGCTATCGCCCTGTTGATCCTCGCTGATATCGCGCTCGGGCTGATCGGGGAAAACACCCCGCGCAATGCCGACACGGCAAGCGGGCTTCAAACGCTCTATTCCGTGCACAAAACAATCGGTGTGAGCGTCCTGCTTCTGGCCGTGCTGCGCGCGCTCTGGGCGATCATTCAGCCCAAGCCTGTCCCGGTTCATCCGAATCGCAAGGCGGAGACGTTTTTGGCCGAGGTCATCCATTGGATGCTGTACGGCGCGATCTTTGTCATGCCGCTGTCCGGCTGGGTGATGCATGCGGCGGAAACGGGCTATGCACCGATCCTTTGGCCGTTCGGGCAGAATCTGCCCTTCGTGCCGAAATCCGATGACATCGCGCATGTGGCCGGGGCCGTACATGGGCTGTCGGCTTGGGTGATTTATATCGCGGTGGCGCTGCACGTGCTTGGGGCGCTGAAACATGCGCTGATCGAGAAAGACGGCGTGCTCGCGCGGATGGTGACGGGCAAGGACGCTGGCGTGCCGGGGGAGGGGCATGGCTCGATCCTGCCGCCGCTGGCCGCCGTCGTTGTTTGGGTTTTGGTTGTGGGCTTTCCTTTCGTTATGCCCGCCCCGGATCACCCGAAAGAGGGCGGTGCGGCTCCGATGCAGGAAGCGCAGGTCTCTTCCGATCTGCCCAGCTGGACGGTTGATGAAGGCTTCCTGACCATCTCGGTGAACCAGATGGGCGCGCCGGTCGAAGGCAGCTTCTCCAACTGGAACGCAGCTATCGCCTATGACGAAGACACTGGCGCGGGCGAAGTGACCGTGAGCATCGACACGACCTCGCTGACGCTTGGCACAGTGACGCAACAGGCCAAGGGGGCGGAGTTCTTCAACACCGACACCTATGCGACCGCGACATTCGAAGGCACGATCAGCCGTCTGGATGGATCGCAGCATGAGGCCGTGGGAACACTCGCTCTGGTTGGGCAAACCGTTCCGGTGACGCTGACTTTCGATCTCTCTGTCGAGGGCGACAAGGCGATGATGATGGGAACGACCACGCTGGACCGTCGCGATTTCGGGATGGGCGCTGGTTATGAAGACGAAAGCACCGTGGGCTTTGCGGTCGATGTGACCACTGAGCTGACCGCTACGCGTCAGTGAACTCGCCCTGTCTTTGTGTTGGGTGGGGGCTGCTTCACCTGAACACAACAAGGGGACGCGATCTTAGACCACAAGTTAAAGCGTTCGACCAAAAACCTGAAACACAGCTTTTGGCCGAACGCCGTGCAACATATGAACGTCGCACGCGCCCAGCCTGTATCTGATGTCTCAGGTTAAAGGCCGGACGCTTTAGAACACAAGAAAGGCCGCCGGATCTCTCCGGCGGCCTTCTTTCGTCTCAGTCGATTGCGATGGCGAGGATTACTCTGCCGGGGTCGCTTCGATGGAGATCGCGATGGTCACTTCGTCAGAGACGTAGGGTGCATACATGCCCATGTCGAAGTCGGAGCGCAGAACGGTGGTTTCCGCGTCAAAGCCAACCCACGGTTTGCCGGCCATCGGGTGTTCCATGTTTTGGGTCATTTCGGCGTCGAGTACGACCGGCTTGGTGATGCCGTTCATGGTCAGGTCGCCGGTGATTTTACCGGTGGTGTCGCCGGTCACTTCGATGCCGGTGGAGACGAAGGAGATCGTCGGGTTTTCTTCGGCGCCGAAGAAGTCGCCGGTCATGAAGTGTGCCGTACGCTCGGCCCAGCCAGTGTAGAGGCTATCGGTCGGGAAAGAGACTTCGACGGACGAGGCGGCCGGTTCGGCTTCGTCAAACATGATCGTACCGTCAAACCCGGAATACATGCCGGTGGTGGTGGAATAGCCGAGGTGTTGGTAGGAGAAGACGATCTGGCTATGCGACGGATCGAGAACGTATTTTACGGGCTCTGCGGAAGCCGCAGAAGCGCCGAGGATCAGCGCGGTGGTCAGAAGCAGGTTTTTCATGTCGGAGCTTTCTTGGACAGTGCAGTTTGAAGATGGCTCAAAGCTACCGTCTCAGAGAGAAGGCTCAAATTCCGCACGCTCAAACATAATCTGTGCGCAAGAAAACAGGACCTTGGCAAAAATGCAGAAAGCTGTGCAAATACTGTTCAATCTTGCGGGGGCTGCTTTTGCACATGACACTTTGTGAAGCGTTTTCCCTTTGCGCAGAGTTTTTCCTATGTGGCTCCGCACGGCACAAGAAAAAGCCGCCCCGAAGGACGGCTTTTTCATATCAAAGGCTTGCGCGCGTCTTAGCGGCGACGGTCGCGGCGCGAGGACATCGGCTGGAAGGCCACGCCCACATGAGCCTCGCAATAGGGTTTGCCCGGCGCGGAGGGCAGTCCGCAGAACCAGAAATCCTCGGTTGCAGGATCGCCCACCGGCCATTTGCAGGTTTTTTCCGTCAGCTCCATCACCGTCAGGCGTTTGGCCTTTTTCTCCACCTCGTTCACCTTGGCGAGCGCTTCGGCGGGAATTTCGTTGGTGGAGGGCTGCGGCGGTAGGGGCTGACCGGCGGGAATGATCTGGCGACGAGCGGGCACGACCGGTTTCGGTGCGGGCTCAGCTGCGGTTTCCTGTGCGGCGGCGGGCTGCGGCGCGGGCTTCGGCTTGGCCTCCGCCTTCGGCTTGGCTGCGGGCTTCGCCTTCGGCTGCGCGGCGGGTTTGGCGGCAGCTGCGCCAGCGCCAGCACGGTTCGACAGGCCCAGACGGTGCACCTTGCCGATCACCGCATTGCGCGTCACGCCGCCGAGTTCTTTGGCGATCTGAGAGGCGGATTGACCCTCGCCCCACATTTTCTTCAACAGTTCGACGCGCTCATCGGTCCAGGACATTGTGTTTCCTTCGGTTGTCATCGGGCGGGGTGTCCCGCACCACGAAAACGATCCTGCACAGGGCTTTTGCAGTGCAGGACGCTTGAGAATTCTACTTATCCCCTATTTTAAGCATGGCGCTTGCGGTTACAAGCGGGCGCGCGGGGAAATCCGCAGACACGAGTGTATATCAGGGGAGCGCGGCAATGGAAATGGCTCAAAATGAAGTGCATATGGGAGTGCGACGGTTTGGTCGGGTCAATTGGCTCGGACTTTACACGCTGATCATGCGCGAAATCCGCCGCTTCGCTGCGGTTTGGACCCAGACGCTTCTGGCGCCTCTGGTCACGGCAGGGCTGTTCCTGACGATTTTCACGCTGGCCATCGGCCCCTCGCGCGGCGATGTGATGGGCGTGCCTTTCGTGCATTTTCTGGCCCCCGGCATCCTGACGATGACGGTGATCCAGAACGCCTTCGCCAACACCTCCTCTTCGATCATGATCTCGAAAGTGCAGGGCAATATCGTCGATACGCTGATGCCGCCGCTCTCTTCATTCGAATTGGTCGTTGGCTATCTGTCCGGCGGGACTGCGCGCGGGATGATCGTGGCCTTCGCGATCTGGGGGGGGATGGCTGTGTTCGTCGGACTGCCGCTGCATCACCCGCTGATCGCGATTGCCTTCGTGCTTCTGGGCACGCTCTTTATCGGCGGCTTGGGCGTTCTGGCTGGCATCGTGAGCCAGAAATTCGATCACATGGCGGCGATCACCAATTTCATCATCACGCCGCTGTCGTTCCTGTCCGGCACGTTCTATTCGGTCGAGACCTTGCCGCAGTGGTTCAAAGTGCTGACCCATCTCAACCCGGTGTTCTACCTGATCGACGGGGTGCGGTATGGCATCATCGGGACGTCGGACAGCTCTCCTTGGATCGGGCTTTCGGTGATGACGGTGGTGACGGCTGCCGTCATCCTCATCGACTGGAGCTTTTTCAAGCGCGGCACGAAGCTGAAATCCTGATCCGAGAAGTCTGGGCTGGCCGCATTCTCGCCGGAATCCTCGGCTATGAACCACGGTAAGAGTAACTTGCCGTGGTTTTTTATGCGTTTCCTGTACTGTATCGCCCTTTGTCTCATGTCGCTGTGTTCCATGCCCCTGATCGCTCAGGCGGCCGACAGCCTGCCGTCAGAACTCGACAGCGCGGATCGCCGGGCCGAGTTGATCGGTTGGGAGGGCGTTGGGCGGCTCGATATTGCCGGGCAGGGCACCTGTACAGGGGCTTTGATCGCTGATGATCTGGTGCTGACCGCCGCGCATTGCGTCGTCGATAAGGACAACACGCCTTTGCCTGCCGGGAAAATCCTGTTCCGGGCGGGGCTTCGCAATGGCGATGTCATCGCGACATCGCGCGGTCTGGCTGTGGCGGTGACACCGGGCTACGACATTCGAGGTGGGGCTACGAACACCAGCATCCCCAATGACGTGGCGCTGATCAAGTTGGCTTCTCCTATCCCCGAAGCGCTGGCCAGACCGTTTCCGGTGCATCGTTATTCCAAGCGTCAGGGGGAGCTTATGGTCGCCTCCTACGGGCAGGGGCGCAATGGCGCTTTGTCGATCCAGCGCGCATGCCATGTGCTCAGCTTTGCGCAGGACATTTACACCTTCGATTGCGATATCACCTTCGGCTCCTCGGGCGCGCCGGTCTTTGCCTATGACGGGGTGCGTCCCGCCATCATTTCTGTGGTGTCCGCCGTCGGGACGCGCGACGGAAAGAAAGTCGGGCTGGGCATGTCTTTGAGTGACCATGTGTCTGCGCTCAAACGTCAGATCGCTTTGGGGGCACCGGATGTCGCGGCGAAACCCGCTGTCGTCAAACGGATCACTGTGGGCGGCTCGGGGGGAACCTCAGGCACCCGATCCGCAGGCAATTCCAAATTTGTGACGGTGGACTGAGCCGCATGGCTGAACCGCACAGGGGCTTGCCGGAGATTCTCTTTGACATGCCCGGTCTTTTGACCGTAAAGCGCAGGTCATGAACATGACCCGTGCATATGTCTCCGGTATCCGACGTCGACGCTGAAGCGCCCAGACGTCCGTTCATCTGTGCTCAAGGCGTGATCGCTGCGGCACAAAACGCGCCAAAGAGGCGCAATCCTTTAAAAAATACCCCCCAACCGTTGACAGGCCCACTGGCATTCGCCACCCATGAGGCCTCTCATTCCAGAGGAAACTAAAGAGATGATTTCTTCCGTATTGCCGACCTATAACCGGGCTCCGTTGTCCTTCGTCAAAGGCGAAGGCTCTTGGCTGACGGAGGCGGACGGACGACGTTTTCTCGATCTCGGAGCGGGGATCGCGGTCAACACGCTGGGCCATGCCAATCCGGAGCTGGCGCAGGTTCTGAAAGATCAGGCCGATACGCTCTGGCATGTGTCGAACCTGTATAAAATCCCGGCGCAGGAGGCTTTGGCCGACAAGCTGACCGAGCTGACCTTTGCCGACACGTGTTTCTTCACCAACTCCGGCACCGAGGCTGCCGAGCTCGCCATCAAGATGGCGCGCAAATACTGGTATGAAAAAGGCCAGCCGGAGAAGGTCGAGATCATCACCTTCGCGGGCTGTTTCCATGGCCGTTCCTCTGCGGCGATCGCGGCGTCCGGTTCCGAGAAAATGGTCAAAGGGTTTGGCCCGGTTCTCGAAGGCTTCGTGCATTTGCCCTTCGGCGAATGGGAAGCCGTGGCCGATCACGTCACGGAGAAAACCGCGGCGATCATGATCGAGCCGGTGCAGGGCGAGGGCGGCATCCGTATTGTTCCCGACGAGGCGCTCAAGCTTCTGCGCAAGATTGCCGATGAGAAGGGCGCGCTGCTGATCTTTGACGAGGTGCAATGCGGCGTCGCGCGGACCGGCAAACTGTTCGCGCATGAATATGCCGGTGTGACGCCGGACATCATGATGATCGCCAAGGGCATTGGCGGTGGCTTCCCGCTCGGCGCGGTTCTCGCGACCGAAGAGGCGGCCTCCGGCATGACGGCGGGCACCCATGGTTCGACCTATGGCGGCAACCCGCTGGGCTGCGCCATCGGCCTCAAGGTTCTGTCCATCGTTTCCGACCCGGCATTTCTGGCCGAGGTGAACCGTAAGGCGGGCCTGTTCCGCCAAAAGCTCGAAGAGCTGGTCGCGGCCCATCCGGACGTGTTCGAAGGCGTGCGGGGCGAAGGCCTCATGCTCGGCCTGAAATGCAAAGTCGCACCGGCCGATCTGGTGGCGAAAGGCTATGGCGAAGGGGTTCTGACCGTGCCCGCCGCCGACAACGTGGTGCGGCTTCTGCCTGCGCTGAATATTCCCGACGAAGAGATTGCCGAGGCCATGTCGCGGATCGACGCGGCAGCTGGCAAGCTTTGATCTGACAGAAAAGACGAGACTGATGAACCACTTCCTCGATATTCACAAGACTGACGCGAAAGACCTGCATCGGATCATTGAGACCGCGAAACTCACCAAAAACGCACGTGCCGACAAACCGAAGGCTGCGCTCGACGCCGAATTGCCGCTCAAGGACAAAATGGTCGCTCTGATCTTCGAGAAACCTTCGACCCGGACGCGGGTGTCCTTTGACGTCGGCGTGCGTCAGATGGGCGGTCAGACCATGGTACTCTCGGGGGCTGACATGCAGCTTGGCCACGGCGAAACCATCGCCGACACCGCCCGCGTTCTGTCCCGTTACGTCGATATGATCATGATCCGGACCTTCGAGGAGCAGACGCTTCTGGAGATGGCGGAATATGCCTCCGTGCCGGTCATCAACGGCCTGACCAACCGCACCCACCCTTGCCAGATCATGGCCGACATTCTCACCTATGAGGAACATCGCGGCTCGATCAAAGGCAAGAAGGTCGTCTGGCTCGGCGACGGCAACAACGTCTGTGCGTCCTTTATCCATGCGGCGGGCCAGTTCGGATTCGACATGACCTTCGCCGGCCCCGAACCGCTCGATCCGGAGATGAGCTTCGTCGAGGAAGCGCGCGCCAAAGGCTCTTCTGTGGAGATCGTGCGCGATGCGGAAGAAGCGGTGATCGGCGCGGATCTCGTTGTCACCGACACTTGGGTGTCGATGCATGATCCGGCCTCCGCGCGGGAGCGCCGTCACAATCAACTGCGCCCCTACCGTGTGGATCGCAAACTGATGAGCCACGCAAATCCCGACGCGCTGTTCATGCACTGCCTCCCGGCGCACCGGGGCGATGAGGTGACGAACAATGTCATGGATGGCCCGCAGTCGGTGATTTTCGACGAGGCGGAAAACCGTCTGCACGCTCAGAAAGCGATCATGCGCTGGTGCGTTTCGTAATCCACGTTGCGTGAAAATTTAGACCTGCAATGAAAAGGGCGCCCGGTGAGGCGCCCTTTGTTCGTGTCGGAGATCGTTGCGCTTACGCCGCGAAAAGCGACAGGAACCAGAACACGATCGCGGAGAGCGTGGCGGCGGCGGGGACGGTGATGATCCAGGCCGCGACAATGGTCATGAAATGGCTGCGACGCACGAGCTTGCGGCGGTGGCGTTCCTCTGCCGCGATGCGTTTGATCTTTTTCGAGCGGGCCGCCTCGTCGAGACGTTTCTCGTGATACCACTCGCGGAAGAACCCGACGCCGAAGACACCGCCGACTGCGATATGGGTCGAGGAGACGGGCAGGCCGAGCCAGCTTGCGATGATTACGGTGATCGCCGCAGAGAGCGCCACGCAATAGGCGCGCATTGGGTTCAGCTTGGTGATCTGACTGCCGACCATGCGGATCAGTTTCGGGCCGAACAGGATGAGACCAAAGGAAATCCCGAAAGCGCCGAGCACCATGACCCAGAGCGGAATGCTCACGTTGCCAGCGAATTCGCCGACCGCATTGGCGTGGACGATGGCCGCGAGCGGGCCGACCGCGTTTGCGACGTCATTGGCCCCGTGGGCAAAGGACAAAAGCGCGGCGGAGATCACCAGCGGCAGGGCAAACAATGCTTTGAGAGACTTGTTGCGGTTCTCCATGCCCTGTGATTGCCGGCGCACCAGAGGGGCGGAAGCGACATAGGTCAGGGCCCCGACGACAAGCCCGATCATTACGGCGGAGATGAGGTCGATATGGACGATCTTTTTGAGACCCTTCACCGCGAGATAGGTGGCAAATGTGCCCATCATCACGCCGATCAGAACCGGAACCCAGACCCGGGCCGCCGCGATCTTGTCGGGGGTGTAGATGATTTTAACCTTGATGAACCATAGGAACCCGGCGGCGATCACCCCGCCCATCAGCGGCGAGATCACCCAGCTGGCTGCGATGAGGCCCATGGAACCCCAGTTCACGGTGGCAAAACCTGCGGCGGCAATCCCCGCGCCCATCACGCCGCCAACGACGGCATGGGTGGTGGAGACCGGCGCGCCGACCCATGTTGCAAGGTTCACCCAAAGCGCGGAGGACAAAAGCGCGGCCAGCATGGCCCAGATGAAAATCTGGGTGTTTTCCATGGAATGCGGGTCGATAATGCCTTTGGAAATGGTCGAAACCACATCGCCGCCCGCCAAAAGCGCGCCCGCGCTTTCGAACAGCGCAGCGATGACAATGGCCCCGCCCATCGTGAGCGCGTTCGCCCCCACGGCGGGCCCCATGTTGTTGGCCACGTCATTGGCACCGATGTTGATCGCCATATAGGCGCCGAGAGCGGCGGCGGCGATCACCACGGCAGAGCCTTGTTGCCCGCCGAACAGGAGAGCAGCCATCAGGCCCGCGACAATAATGAAGGCGAGTGCCACGCCGAGCCCGACCATCGGACGGGCAATGTGAAAGGTGGCAAGCTCGAACTGGCTGATCCGATTCAGGTCTTTATCCAGCGTCTTCCACTGTTTTCCGTGATCTTCCGTGTCCGACATCGGAGCTCCGCTCTATCATGAAACTGTTACAAGCGGCGCAGCGCTAACGTGCCCGGCCTTGCATTGCAAGCCTTTCGGAGCGCTCCAAGTGAGGAGTGTTGCAGTTCAGAAGTCGCGCAGAAGATCCCGGAGTTCCGGCTCGGCGACCAGATCAGCGGCCTGAGACGGGCTCATCCAGCTGCGTTTGCGCTGGCCTTTCTCGGGGAAGTCGCCTTCGAGATGGTCCACCTTGATCGGGTAGACTGTCGCTTCCACCGGCGCGGGCAGGCCGTTGTCGAGCTTTTTGACATAGTGATAGAGGCCCACCGGTTTGCTTTTAACCTGTGCGGGTTTCACGCCGGCTTCTTCCCAAGCTTCCTGTGCGGCCGTGCCGGCACCGTCGAGCCCGTTGATCGGCCAACCTTTCGGGATGATCCAACGCCCGGTGTCCCGCGAGGTGATGAGCAACACTTCCTTACCCTTCTTGCCGTCGCGCCAGCACAGCGCAGCGGATTGCACGCGGTCGGGTCGGCGCAACAGCGGGTCGAAGACGCCCGCCCAAGCGGATTTAAGCAAGGTTGCCATGAGATGAGTGCGTGCCTGTTTGTGTCTATATTGCGTATATACATAGCGCAGCGTTCTGGGAATTGCAAGTTTTCTTGGGATTCCGCTTGTCGCCGAGGCTGAACAGCATATCTTTCAAGCGTAATACACCATTGGAGCGCTCTATACAATCCTGTGCACTCACGGCGATTCATGCGACAAAAAGAAGGAACCTCCGGATCATGTCTCAGGCTCGGATCGGTCTTGTTGGCCTCGGCGTTATGGGCGCCAACCTGTCTCTCAATATTGCGGAAAGCGGTTTCCCGATTGCCGTGTTCAACCGAACCGGCTCTGTGACGGACGCCTTTGTTGCTTCCGCAGGTGATCTCGCCTCGCAACTTGTGCCGGTGAAAACCTATGAGGAGATGATGGCCTCGCTGGCGACGCCCCGCGCGGTGATCATCATGGTCAAGGCGGGCGGCCCCGTGGACGCGGTGATCGACGCGCTGACCCCTTTGATGGAACCGGGCGACATGATCATCGACGCGGGCAATGCCGATTTCCACGACACCCGTCGGCGGGAAGCGGCGCTGCGGGATAAGGGGCTCAATTTTATTGGCATGGGCGTGTCGGGTGGCGAAGAGGGCGCGCGTCACGGTCCGTCCATCATGGTTGGCGGCAATCCCGACAGCTATGCCGTGATTCACGATATTATCGAAGCCATCGCGGCAAAACACGAAGGCGTGCCATGTGCCGCGCATTTCGGGCCGGACGGGGCAGGGCATTTCGTCAAGACCGTTCACAACGGCATCGAATATGCCGATATGCAGATGATCGCCGAGGTCTACGGGCTGTTGCGCGATGGGGCCGGGCGCACGCCTGCCGAGATCGGCGCGCTCTTTGCTGAGTGGGACAAGGGGACGCTGCGCTCCTACCTGGTCGAGATCACCGCGAAGGTGCTGCAAACCGCCGATCCGAAAACCGGCCAACCGATGGTGGATGTCATCGTCGATAAAGCGGGGCAGAAAGGCACCGGGCGCTGGACCGCGATTGAGGCGATCACACTGGGCCAATCCCCCTCGACCATCGAGGCCGCCGTCGCTGCGCGTTCTTGGTCGTCGGAGAAAACCTCCCGCGAGGCCGGGGCCGATCTTTTCGGCGATCTCGCCGCCGAGCCTCTGCCGATGCCGTCCGACAAGGATCTGGAGCTGGCGCTTCTGGCCGCCAAGATCATCGCCTATGATCAGGGTTTCAAAATCCTGTCTGCCGCGTCCGAGAATTATGACTGGGGTCTCGATCTCGCCACCGCCGCCGAGGTCTGGCGCGAAGGCTGCATCATCCGTTCCGCGCTTCTGGACGACATGGCCAGTGCGATCCGTGAGGGGCTGCCGCATGACCAGCTGATCTTTGCGCCGCGTTTTGCCGATCTGATCCGCGAAGGTGCCTCCGCGCTGCGCCGGACGGTGGCCTATGCCGCCTCCGCCGGTCTTCCGGTTCCGGCGTTCTCCAACGCATTGGCCTATTTCGACACGATGCGCCAAGGGCGCGGCACGACCGATCTCGTACAGGCACAACGTGACTTCTTTGGCGCCCACGGGTTCGAGCGGGTAGATGGTGGCTCGGACCATCACGGCCCTTGGGCGGGAACTGTCGCACATAGTTAACGGCAGGCCGCCGCTCTTGCATGGGGGCGGGGTTTTGTGATTTCTCGACCCCCATGACGCCCGACTCCTCGGGCCAGATATGAGACGCGTATGAGTTTCGTCATCTTCATCAACGGTCTGGTGATGGTCTTCTTCGCCGCCCTCATGGGGATCGTTGCGCTGATCTTTCCGGACACCTCGATGATGTTCGAGGAGGTCGCGCTGCTGTCCGGTTTCATGGGCGGCGCGCTCGCGCTTGTCTCCTCATCCAGCACAGAAGGCCTGCGCCCGCTTCACACCTTTTTGCTGACCTCTTCCGTCTGGATGGTGGCCGCGCTGTGCGGTGCGTTGCCGCTTTACGCCTATGATCTATCGCTCACAGACGCGGTGTTCGAGGCGATGTCCGGCATCACCACCACCGGCTCCACCGTCATGTCCGGCCTCGATGACACGCCGCATGGCATTATCCTCTGGCGGGCGATCCTACAGGCCGTGGGCGGCGTCGGGTTCATTGTCACCGGTATCGCGCTTTTGCCGATCCTCAAGGTTGGCGGTATGCAGCTTTTCCGCTCGGAAAGCTCGGAGACCGGCGAACGCGAGCTGCGCAACGCGACGATGTTTGCCTCCGCCACCTTGCAGATTTATTTCGCCCTCATCGTGATCTGCGGCGGGCTCTATTACCTCGGTGGCATGTCGGCGTTTGACGCGGTGACCCATGCCATGACCACGCTCTCCACTGGGGGCTATTCTGGCTACGACGCCTCTTTCGGACATTTCGACAGCGCCTTCCTGCAATGGACCTGCACGATCTTCATGCTCTGCGGCGCTCTGCCGTTTTCTTGGTATATTCGGGGGGTGCGCCACGGAAGTTGGAAATCTGAACAAGTCTCCGCCATGCTCATCTGTCTCGCGGCGGCTATTGCGATCCTGTCGGCGTGGTTGATGTACACGCGCGGTGAAGGGCTGTTTGACGCGTTGCGTCTTGTGGCCTTCAACGTCGTCTCTGTCGTGACCACCACGGGCTATGCGACCACAGATTACACGCTTTGGGGGCCTTTCGCGGTTGTCGCCTTTTTCGTGCTGACCGCGTCTGGCGGGGCCACTGGCTCGACGGCGGGCGGGGCCAAGGCGATGCGTTGGCTTGTGGCGTATCGCGCACTCAAAGCGCAAATTCGCCGCAGCCACGCGCCTCATCGCATCACCACCGTGAAATACGAAGGACGCCCCGTTGCCCCTGACGCTCTCTCCGGCGTCATCGCGTTTTTTGTGCTCTATGCTGCCAGTTTCGGGGTTCTCGCCTCGCTCCTGAGTTTCTTCGGACAGGATATGACCACCGCGATCACCGGCGCTTTGACGGCCTTGGCGAATGTTGGGCCGGGGATGGGGGATATCATTGGGCCTGCGGGCAATTTCGCCACGCTCAATACACCGTCGAAACTCGTGCTGACCTTCGGCATGTATCTCGGACGTCTGGAGATGGCGACGGTCTTCGCTCTGTTTGCGCCTTTGTTCTGGCGTGAATTGGTGACGACGCGCTGAGGCTCTCGGCGCTTGGGTCCATCAACGGACACGTCGCGCGTTCTCAAGCATTAACCTTAACGGCGCATGTATGAACGGTCTGTCATAAAGCGCGGGGCAAAGGTTAAAGCCCTGTCACATTTCTCGGGACGGACTGTCACAATCGTAAACAAAGGGTAACCTCAGCTTCCCCGAGGTTTCGCGCGCAGTGTCGGATCGGCCTCGGTCGGGTCTTCCGGCCAAGGGTGTTTCGGATAGCGCCCGCGCATGTCCTTGCGCACATCGGCGTAAGAAGTTTTCCAGAAATTCGGCAGGTCCATCGTCACCTGCACCGGGCGATGCGCCGGGGAGGTGAGGACGACTTTCAGGGGGACGCGTTTCGGGCCGACCGTGGGATGGACCGTCGTGCCGAAAAACTCCTGCAACCGCCCGGTCACTTCGGGGTGTTCGCCGGAGTAATCAATCGGCAGTTTGCGCCCCACGGGGCTTGAAAAGGCGGCGGGCACCTCGCGGTCGAGCCGCTGCATCTGGTCCCAATCCAGCATCGCACGCAGCGCGTCCGTAATGTCGAGATTACGCAACTGCGCTTCGGTCTTCGCCCCCTTGAGATAGGGCAGGAGCCAGTCTTCCAGATGATCCATGAGCGCAGCATCCGACATGTCGGGAAAACTGTCATCCATCAGGCGCACACGCGCGGCGAAGCGCCGGGCGGCGCCGCTCCAAGGCAGGCCGATCTGGCGCAGCCCGTCCAGCGCGCCGCGTGCGACGGCCTCGGCGGGCGCATCTTTCCATTGCCGATCATCGAGCACCAGCGCGCCAAAGCATTCCTGCCGCCGCGCCACGACCCGCTTTTCGCGCTTGTCCCACTGACACAGCTCTCGCCATGCGATTTGAGACCCGTAGAGGCCGCGCAACTCGCTTTCAGAAAGCACGGCGGCTTGTCGGATTTTTGCATCGCGGGCGGCACCGTCGGTGTCGGTGACAACGATCAAGCGGCTGCCCGACAGGGTGTCTTCTTCCGGCATGACGGCGCCCTTACCGCCGGACAAAAGGTAACGCGGCTGGTCGCCCGGACGGTGCAGCCCGATCCGATCCGGATAGGCCAGCGCGGCCATTTCTCCAAGGCTCATGGGGGCACTCTGCTGCAACCCATGTCTCAACCGTTTGGCCTCTTGTTTGACCCGCTCAATGACGCCGCGATCGGCGTTGCCCGGCTGCGATAGCGCCCGGATGCGCAGAGACAAGTCCACGCCCGCACCGCGCAGCGGGTCGCGTTCGTTCAACAGTGCCGCTAGGTCCGCCGCCTGTCCGCCCGCGATTTGCAGCATATGTGCAAGTCGCGGGTGCAGAGGTTTGGCCGCCAGCGCCTTGCCGTGTTCCGTGATCCGCCCCTCAGCGTCCAGCGCACCGAGCCCTTCGAGCAATGCGCGCGCCTCGGAAAGTGGTCCGGTCGGGGGTGGGGTGAGGAAGGCGAGCTCGTCCTCCGACGCGCCCCACAACGCCAGTTCCAAGGCCAGCCCGGTCAGGTCCGCAGTTTCAATCTCAGCCGGGGCGAAAGCGGGCAGGGCACCTTCTTCGCCCTTGGTCCAAAGCCGATAACACACACCCTCAGAGACACGCCCCGCGCGGCCCCGGCGCTGTTCGGCTTCGGCTTTCGAGGCCCGTTCCGTCACCAGACGCGACATGCCGGAGCTTGGATCGAACCGCGCCCGGCGCGCGCGTCCGGCATCGACCACGATGCGCACGTCCTCGATGGTCAGAGAGGTTTCTGCAATCGACGTCGCCAGAACGATTTTGCGTCCCTCTTTCGCCGGGGCGATAGCCGCGCGTTGATCCGCGAATTTCATCGCGCCGAACAGTGGACGGATCGCACAATCGTGCGGCACCTGACCTTCGAGAAGGCCCTGCACCCGCCGGATTTCTCCTTCGCCGGGGAGAAACACCAAAGCCGAGCCTTCGCAATCGGCGACCGCACGCAGGGTCAACTCGGCAATGGCCTGTTCCAACCGCTGCCGTTTCGGGATGGGAGCATCAAGCCAGCGGGTTTCGACCGGATAGGCCCGCCCTTCCGAGCGCACCACAGGCGCCCCATCCAGCAGGGCAGCGACGGGCTCCGCGTCCAGCGTCGCCGACATCACGATCAGCACCAGATCTTCGCGCAGCGCTTGCCGCACTTCCCATGTGAGGGCCAATCCCAGATCGGCGTTGAGGCTGCGTTCGTGGAATTCGTCAAAGATCACCGCTCCGACCCCGGACAGCTCCGGGTCGGATTGCAACATGCGGGTCAGGATGCCTTCGGTCACCACTTCGATCCGGGTGGCCTTCGACACTTTGGCCTCGCCGCGAATGCGGTATCCGACCGTTTCCCCAGCCCGTTCGCCCAAGGTCTCCGCCATGCGTTCGGCGGCGGAGCGCGCGGCGAGCCTGCGCGGCTCCAGCATCACGATCCGGCCCTGAACCTCCGGCAAAAGCGCCAGAGGCACACGGGTCGTCTTGCCCGCCCCCGGCGGCGCCATAAGCACGGCGCGGCCGTCCGCCTTCACAGCGGAGACCAACTCGCCCAGCACATCATCAATCGGCAATCTGTCCATGGCGCTCTTATCGGCGATCTCAGGGGGCGTGAAAAGCACCCGGTTTCCTTTGCTGCTCAAATACTCATAACGCCTAGCCAGACTGGACAGTCAGGCCGGAAATGTGCATGTCAGAAACCCAAAGGGAGCAGGGAGACGCCGGACATGGAGATCAGTCGCTTAGCTGAACAGGTCATCGCCGGAAACCGCCGTGCGCTCGCGCGGGCGATCACTTTGGTTGAAAGCTCGCGGGACGATCATCGGGCGCAGGCCATCGAACTGATGGAAGCGGTCGGGAAATCCGGGCGGCAGGCGCTGCGCCTCGGATTGTCAGGCACGCCGGGGGTGGGCAAGTCCACCTTTATCGAAAGCTTCGGGATGATGCTCATCAAAGAGGGGCTGAAGGTGGCGGTTCTGGCCGTGGATCCCTCCTCGTCGCGCTCGGGGGGCTCGATTCTCGGGGACAAAACCCGGATGGAGATGCTGTCGCGCGAGAAAAACGCTTTTATCCGCCCATCGCCCTCGCAATCCGAGCTTGGCGGCGTGGCGCGGCGCACGCGGGAAGCGGTCGCGCTCTGCGAGGTGGCCGGATATGATCTGATTCTCATCGAAACCGTGGGGGTGGGCCAATCCGAGACCGTGGTCTCCGAGATGTCCGATCTTTTCCTTCTGCTCCTTGCGCCAGCGGGGGGCGATGAGTTGCAGGGGGTCAAACGCGGAATCATGGAGATGGCCGACCTGATCTTGGTGAACAAGGCTGACGGCGATCTCAAACCTGCGGCCCAACGCACCTGCGCCGATTATGCTGGTGCGCTGCGGCTCATACGCAAACGTCCGCAAGATCCGAAAGAATTCCCCAAGGCGATGACGGTTTCCGCCATTGAAGAGAAGGGGTTGCAAGAAGCCTGGGGCGAGATGAACACGCTGGTCGATTGGCGCCGGGAGAACGGATTTTTTGACAAACGTCGCTCGGAGCAAGCCGAATATTGGTTCGGTCAGGACATTCGCAACGGGCTTTTGTCCCAGCTTGAGCGCGAGCCGCTCAAGTCGATGATTTCCGGGCTGGCGGGCAGGGTGGCCAAGGGAGAGATCACGCCGGGGCATGCGGCGGCGGATGTGCTCAAGGCGTTGAAGCAGGGGTAAAGCGCTCCATTGAATGCCGTTGCCGAGAAAGGCTTGACGATTCTCCCGTGATCGCCTATGCACCGCAAACTGAATTTCGGGCGCGGCTCTCCAGCGGTGTCCTTTTCTGTTGGAAATCGGTCTTTTCCCGTGATCCTTGCTGCTTTTCGGACTTGCGTCCGGGGCGCGGGCGCGTAAAAGGAGGCCGATCAAGACAGAATATGAGTCTTTTAAACTGCGAGAGCTTTTGCTTTCGAAAGTAGAAACGAGGATGAACCCATGTCGCGTCGTTGCGAACTGACCGGTAAAGGCCCGATGACTGGCAACAATGTCAGCCACGCCAAAAACAGAACCCGCCGCCGTTTCCTTCCGAACCTCAACGATGTGACGCTGATTTCGGAAACCCTCGGCCGCTCCTTCAAGCTGCGTATCTCCGCTGCTGCTCTGCGCTCCGTTGACCACCGTGGTGGTCTGGACGCCTTCCTTGCAAAAGCCAAGGACGCTGAGCTGTCGGACAACGCTCTGAAAATCAAGAAAGACATCGCAAAAGCTCAAGCTGCCGCGTAATCCTTTCGGATTTTCCACGTCTAGCAAAGCCCCGTGAGAGTTTTCTCGCGGGGCTTTTGCGTATGCCGACACACCTCACGATGAGGTGATTTGTCCCCTTTTCTTTCATCGGGCGGTCGTTAAAGTGCGGTTCACCATGCGCATCACTCGCACGATAAAGGCCATTCTGGTCGCGCTTTTGCTCATCGTCACGTCCCAGTCCATGGCCGTGGCGCGTGGCACCATGCGCGATGCAACCGGCGCTGTGGTGATTTGTACGGGCACGGGGCCGATCACCGTGCTGACGGATGCGGATGGCCAGCCGGTCGGCCCGGCGCATATTTGTCCCGATTGCGCCTTGAGTTTGATCGCTGGCACGGTGGCTGCATTTGACCTGCAACCGTCCGTGCAAAAGATGCACCGGTTTGACCCGCCGCGCGTCTCTTGGTCCGTCCACGATATGGTCCCGCCGCAGGCCTGTGCCCGTGGCCCGCCTTTGGTCTGAGCTTTCCTCAAGACCAACTTCAAGACCAAAGGACCCAATATGTTCAAAACGACTCTTCTCGCCGGGCTCACCGCCTGCGCTTTTGCACTGCCCGCTTTTGCCGACATCACCATTGTGGACCCCTATGCCCGCTCGTCCGGTATGATGGCCAAGGCTGGCGCGGCCTTTTTCATGATCGAAAACACCGGTGACGAGGCCGATCGCCTGATCGATGCGACCTCCGATATTTCCAAGATCACCGAGCTTCACACCCATAAAGACATGGGCGATGGCATCATGAAAATGGCCCACGTCCCGGAAGGGTTCGAAATCCCGGCCCATGGGATGCATGCGCTGGCCCGTGGCGGTGATCACGTCATGTTCATGGGGCTGCTGAAGCCGATGCAGCAGGGCGATACCGTCCATGTCACCCTGACTTTTGAGAAGGCGGGCGAGATCACCGTCGACATCCCGGTGGACATGGAACGCAAAGACATGGAAATGCCCATGGATCATAGTCAAATGGATCACAGCCAGATGAGCAACTGATCTCCTCTCGCTCCGATCGCGAAGGCACGTGCACTTGCGCGTGCCTTTTTTCTTGCGTGAACCCAAAAATGGCTTAGATGACGCTTTGAGCGAGGCGGGAAATTACGGCCCGAGTCGTGCCCTTTCTGACATATGAAGAGACTGATCATGCTGAGCGTTTATGCGTTCCCGGAGGCGTTTTCGCCTGCCGAATGTGATGCCATCGTCCTGCTCTCCCGCGAGGAGGAGCTGACGGATGCGGGGCTTGTGAAAAATCGCTCCGACCATAACCTGCGCCGCGCCGATCTCGCCTGGCTCGATGAGCGCCAGGGCGGTGAATGGATCATGGAGCGCATCATGCAGCTCGTGGCAGAAGCCAACCGCAGCCATTTCGATTTCGCACTGACTGAATTCGGCGAAAGCCCGCAGGTCGCCCGCTACGGCGCCGAGCGTCAGGGTCATTTCACATGGCATTCCGACATTGGCGAAGGCGCTCTGGCGTCAAAGCGCAAGCTGACGATGGTGGTGCAACTGTCCGATCCTGCGGAGTACAAAGGCGGCGCGCTGGAATTGCAGGCCGATGCCAACATCCGGCAATCGGATCGGGCCAAGGGCTCCGCTGTGCTGTTCCCGTCCTTCGTGCTGCATCGGGTGACGCCTGTGACCGAGGGCGAGCGGTTTTCTCTTTCCACATGGGTGCATGGCCCGGCGTTTCGCTGAGTATTTGTCCAGCAAAGGAAACCACGCCTGAGGTCTCAACCGCGCGTTAACCTTAACGTGTTTATCCTAAAAGCGCGGTACAGGCGGGAGCGCCGATGACCGTCAGCGAAGGAGACGCCCCGGCCCGTGTGGACGAAATCCCTTCCGGTGACGCGACAGTGCTATGAACCGGCGGCCGGGGCGCATTTCCTTTGCTGTTCAAATACTCATCCCGGCTCAACCTTCCCGCTCAACGGCCCAACACCTCCGAGACCCAATCCTGCACGACCGTGCTGGCAAAGCCTTCGCGCACCTCGTCGAACAGCCCGCCGGAGGCCTCAAGGTTCAGTTCCATCGTGCGGATGCCGAGGCTCCGGGCCATTTGGCTGAACCCCGCCGCCGGGTAGACGACACCAGAGGTGCCGATGGAGACGAAAAGATCGCTGTCCTCCAAGGCATCTTGAATGCGTTCCATGTGATAGGGGATTTCGCCGAACCAGACGATGTCCGGGCGCGTGGCCGGGGCAGAGCAACTGGGGCAGGGGGCGTTTACATCCATCACCATCGGCGCGGCCCAGCGATGGCCGCAGGCGGCGCAAAGCGCATCTTTGAGGGCGCCATGCATATGGATCACCTCCCGCGCACCGCCGCGCTCCAACAAATCGTCCACATTCTGCGTCACAAGGTAAACTGGCGCGTCATACTCCGCCTGCAGCCGCGCCAGCGCGCGGTGCGCCGCGTTCGGTTCCGCCTTGGCCGCCTGTTCGCGCCGCATATTGTAAAAACGCTGCACAAGTTCCGGGTTGCGGGCAAAGGCTTCGGGTGTCGCGACATCCTCGACCCGGTGATCTTCCCAAAGCCCGTCCTCGGCGCGAAAGGTTTTCAGGCCGCTTTCGGCTGAGAGCCCCGCGCCCGACAATATGAAAATTCCACCTTTCATCGCGCTCCCCTAATTCTCCGGCCCGCAGTCTCTGGCCCGCCTTTTTCTCCACCCTGCCTTGCACTTGCCCGGCCCGCAAGTTTAGCTGACGGAAAAGGAGCCCCCATGCAGAAAATCCTCTTCGTCTGTCTCGGAAACATTTGCCGCTCACCCTCCGCAGAAGCCGTATTCGTGGCCAAAGCGCAGGCTGCCGGTCTGCCTGTGATCGTGGATAGCGCCGGGACCGGAGATTGGCATGTGGGTGAGCCGCCCTATGGCCCGATGCAGGCGGCGGCTTCGGCGCGGGGCTATGATCTCTCGAACCTGCGCGCGCGTCAGATCACGGCACACGATTTTGACGGGTTTGATCTGATCGTGGCGATGGACGAGACGAACCTGCGAGATATCGAGCAGCTGCGCCCCGCCGGGTCGGCGACGCCGGTCACCTTGATGATGTCCTATGCCGCCTCTGCCGGGGTCAAAGCCGTGCCTGATCCCTATTACACCCGCGATTTCAATGAGGCGCTGGACCTGATCGAAGCGGCGGCAGACGGTCTGTTGAAAACCCTTTAAACGCCGAGCCAGCGGAAGGCGCGTTTCAGCTCTTCGGTGCCGTTCTTGTCATACCAGCGCCCGTGGCTGAGGATCACCCGGTCGGGCTGCCAGGAAATCACCGCTCGGATCACTTTGCGGGCCTCGCGTTTGGACTTGAACGTGTTGCGCATATCGATCGGGGCCTTGCCGTCCGAATC
Organism: Celeribacter sp. ULVN23_4; assembly: GCF_054788345.1. Taxonomy (NCBI): domain Bacteria; kingdom Pseudomonadati; phylum Pseudomonadota; class Alphaproteobacteria; order Rhodobacterales; family Roseobacteraceae; genus Celeribacter; species Celeribacter sp. ULVN23_4. The sequence goes on from NZ_JBTVYO010000003.1 coordinate 107,983, forward strand.
GAGAATGCCCGCGAGCCGCATGAGGAAAGCTTTCACTTTTCCAACTTTCTGAGATTCGAAATTCTCGATCAGATCGGTCAGAATGAGCGTTTTCGAACTGTCGTGGAAAAACACCACCTCATGCAGGAACCTGTGCCCTTTGACGACGCGTTGGCGGATGTCGCTGGCGTAGCCGGTCGGAGCCACATCAGTGAGCACCTCATGCGGGGGCACCGGAATGCCGAACTTCGCTGCACGCGCCTTGACGCCGGGGGCGGCCAAAACCTGTGCCTCCGGGAAGCGCTGGGCCCAGATATTCAGCGAAACGTAATGGATCGGATTCGGCGCGATCAGCCAGCCGATGGGGCCAAGATCGGCCATCTCCGCGAGGAGGCCTTCGTCTATGGCAATCGGCGAATGCACCCAAAGTTTCCCTGCCACCCGGATGACCGTCATCCGGGTCGGGAAGTTGATGCCATAAAACGGAACAGACGGCCCGTCCGCGATCCATATTTCGGGGGCGACGGGTTTGAGTGTGTTGAGCGGGAGGTAAAGCCCGCGCTCACTCATCCGCAATATTTTGCAGCGGTTTGGCCGAAGGCTTTGTAACGCAGCCAGAATTCTTCATGCGAGCGGTTGTCCGACTGGCGGATGTCCTGCGCCTTTTGCGGGTCTTTGAAGAACTTCGCGGCCTGACGCTGGTCGCTGTTCGATAGGGTCAGATCGGCCACGTCCTGAATGCAGCCGCACAGCGCGCTGTTGTTCGCCGCCCGGTCGGACGACATGCAGGCCCGCTCGATGGCACCGGCGTGGGCGCTGATCGGGGACAGGGTTGCGGTCGCGGTGGTGGCGACGGCGGCGAATGCCATTAGGGATTTTTTCATGTCTCTGCCTCTCTCAACATACGCGCCCGTCTTGGATCAGGGTGACCTTGATCTGGCTTGGATGCCGCAGGCTGCGTGGATGTGACTATGCGCGGGAGGATGCCTGAGTCTCTGGCCTGAGGCAATCACGGAGTTTCACAGCGGCGGGAGGTGAGCGGAGGGGTGCCGAGACGCGCGCAGTCCGATATGTCTGTCGGAGTGTTCGATGCATGAAAAGACCTGCAATTCGTGCAAGCTCCCCTTGCCATTCCCCCCCTTTCCCCGCATAGAACTCAGCCAAACCTTCATCTGCTGAGGCCTGTCATGACCGAGCTGAAAAACATCCGCAATTTCTCCATCGTGGCCCATATCGACCACGGGAAATCGACCCTTGCCGACCGGCTGATCCAGCTGACCGGCACGGTGGCCGAGCGCGACATGAAACAGCAGATGCTCGACGCTATGGACATTGAGCGCGAGCGCGGGATCACGATCAAGGCGAACTCCGTGCGGATCGAATACCCGGCGAAGGACGGTCAGACCTATATTCTCAACCTGATCGACACCCCCGGCCACGTTGACTTTGCCTATGAGGTGTCGCGCTCCATGCAGGCCGTTGAAGGCTCGCTTTTGGTGGTGGACGCCACCCAAGGCGTCGAGGCCCAGACGCTTGCCAACGTGTACCAAGCCATCGACGCCGATCACGAGATCGTCCCTGTCCTCAACAAGATCGACCTGCCCGCCTCCGAACCCGAGCGCGTGAAAGAGCAGATCGAGGATGTGATCGGCATTGACGCCTCTGAGGCTGTCGAGATTTCCGCCAAAACCGGCCTCGGCATCCCTGACGTGCTGGAAGCCATTGTCACCCGTCTGCCTGCGCCGAAGGGCGATGTGGATGCGCCGCTCAAGGCCATGCTGGTCGACAGCTGGTACGACCCGTACCTCGGCGTGGTCGTCATGATCCGTGTCATCGATGGCACGATCAAGAAGGGCGACCAGATCAAGATGATGCAGACCGGCGCGAGCTATAAGATCGACAAGCTGTCGGTGCTCAAGCCGCAGATGGTCGACATCGCGGCGCTCGGTCCGGGCGAGATCGGTGTCTTCACCGCCTCGATCAAACAGGTGCGCGACACCAAGGTGGGCGATACGATCACCCATGACAAGAAACCCTGCGCCGCGCCGCTGCCGGGCTTTAAGCCGTCCATCCCGGTGGTGTTCTGTGGCCTCTTCCCGGTCGATGCCAACGATTTCGAAGACCTGCGCGACGCCATCGAAAAACTGCAACTGAACGATGCCTCGTTCAGCTCGGAAATGGAAACCTCTGCTGCGCTGGGCTTTGGCTTCCGTTGTGGCTTCCTCGGGCTTTTGCACCTCGAAGTGATCCGCGACCGTCTTGAGCGCGAATATGATCTCGACCTGATCACCACCGCCCCCTCCGTGGTCTATAAAATCCACATGAAAGACGGTTCGGTCGAGGAGCTTCATAACCCCGCCGATATGCCCGATCTGACCTATGTCGATCACATTCAGGAACCGCGCATCAAAGCGACGATCCTTGTGCCCGACGAATATCTCGGCGACGTGCTCAAACTCTGTCAGGACCGCCGCGGCATCCAGCTTGACCTGACCTACGCCGGCCCGCGCGCGATGGTGGTGTATGACCTCCCGCTCAACGAAGTTGTGTTCGACTTCTACGATAGGCTCAAATCGGTAACGAAAGGTTACGCCTCCTTCGATTATCAGTTCACCGAGTATCGCGAGGACAATCTCGTCAAGATGCAGATCCTCGTGAACGACGAACCGGTCGATGCGCTGTCGATGATGGTCCACCGCGACCGCGCCGAACAACGGGGCCGGGCAATGTGTGAAAAGCTCAAAGAGCTGATCCCCCGCCACATGTTCAAAATCCCGATCCAGGCGGCCATCGGCGGCAAGGTGATCGCGCGTGAAACCCTGTCTGCGCTGCGCAAAGACGTGACCGCGAAATGCTACGGCGGCGACGCCACCCGGAAGAAGAAACTTCTGGAAAAGCAGAAGGCTGGTAAGAAGAAAATGCGCCAGTTCGGGAAAGTGGAAATCCCGCAGGAAGCGTTTATTAACGCGCTGAAAATGGACAACTAAAAAAGGCCGCCCTTCGGGGCGGCTTTTTTGTTTCTGTTTTAAGCCGATAAAACGCTTTTAGAGGCCGCCGTTTTTTCTTTCCTGCAATACATCCATAGAGCAAATCATCTGCGCAATTTCAGGATGCAGATCATGCTCAAATGCGATCTGATTATGATCGTGACCCAATGCAATATGCTTTTCTACGATGTAGTGCGGTAGAATTACCTCAGCTGCAGCAAAAATTGCTTTCATGTCTGATGCAACATTTGCGGTATACCGACTTTTTTTCGCGGACAAAGCTGAGACGAGGTTTTGAATTTCCTCTGGCGTGCTCACATAGGTTTTGCCGGGGGACCAGCAGTGCATGAGTTCCTTTATCGCGGCAAATTCTTTGAAGTGGTCCTCAAGGCTCTTGTTCACGTAAATCGCGGCAAAGTCCTTCTCGGTTTCTTTCTTGAACAGTCGAAGGAATAAGCCGTCGAAAGGCCTAGGTAAGTCTGTCTCGAAGTAGCGAATGTCTGAGATGCCGTTCTTGGGGCAATCTAGTGCAGCAGTCCAAACTTCTGACAATCTCATGCGCATACCAATTGCGCGACCAGTTTTTTGGAAGCGAAGCTCATGCAAATGTTGGGCTAAATCTACAAAACGCAATGTACCACCTCTAGTTGTAGCTTAGAGGTGGTACACAAAGTTTTGATTAGTGTCTACTGTTGATCTGAAAAAAAATATCAGATCTCGCCAAAGGTCTTCTCTTCGGCATTCACGATGGCGGTCGCAAACTCGCCATCAATGTCTTTTCCGTTTTGATCGTTGGCCTCTACCAAATTAGCCAACAGTCGAAAATCACGCAATTCGCAACCGGGGTGCTTGTCGCTTATTGCTTGAAGCAGCTTTTCCATGTGCACCTCCTCTAGTGTGTGTTTCAAGAATCTGCTGAGGTATCTAGCGCCACAATTTTGAAATTTCTAGGGCACTTTCGAGCAATTGTGCTTCGAAGGCATGAAATTTTTCTTACCTCGTGGTATTTTTACCCCTGTTCTCACGCAACACTGACGCAAATCGTGTGCTTTGTCCACTTATTTTGGCCATCTCGTGAAGGCTTGTGATCACATCTCGCTCTGAACCTCGCGGCTTTCCTGAGAAATGGCGGAACCGGCTTTCGAAATATCCTGACCGGCACCTTCGATGGTCTCACAGGCGGCGAGGGCAAGAAGGACAGAGCCCAAAATCATCACGCGTTTCATGTTTCGTCTCCTTGAATTGCATTCAGGGAGGTAACGCGCGGGGCGGCGGTTCGGTTCCCGCCGATTGGCTTTCTCTGCGATTTTCGCTGCGCGATTACATGCTCGACTGGACGTCGCGGCTTGCGCTTGAGAGGGCCTGACCGGCTTTCGAGATGTCTTGGCCTGCGCCTTGCACGGTTTCACAGGCGGCCAGTGCGCAGAGGGTCAGTCCGATCAAAATCACACGTTTCATTGTCGTCTCCAGAACGGGGGCGCCCCATTCGGCGCGTTGCTAAAGATTTATTAGCGACAGAGGGGGGAGGCCTCAACTGTTTCTGATGCGCTGCGGCGGCTTGGGAGGGTGATCGGCGGCGATCCGTGCCCGACAAAAGTCCGACACATGTCAGACGCTTTGCCGACAATCGATTTGATGCCGATCAAAGCGGTATTGCGGAAACATCTTATTGTCACATGCGCGCGAATGAATGTTTGTCGAGACACGAAGGACCAAACCCATGAACCGACTCGCCGGTATCCTGTTTTCGCTCATTTCCACGACCCTCATGGGCAGCGCTGTGGTGGTTGCCCTGACCACGGGGCAGGACACGTTGAAACCCATCCTGATCTCCGCAGCGATCGGATTTGTAGTCGCGATTCCAATCACTTGGTATATTGCGAAGAAAATCTTGGAAGAGTTCGCCTAGGGCTCAGCCCTTGGCGTCTACCGCGTCCATCCAAGCGCGCATCGCCGCTTCGAATTCGCGTGGTTTCTCGGCATGGAGCCAATGGCCCGTGCCGGGGATGGACGCGAATTTTGCGTGCGGGAACAGCGCTTTGGAGCGGTCCCGGTGGTCGCGCTCGACATAGGTGCTTTCACCGCCGGAGAGGAAAAAGGTCGGACCGTCATAGCGGCCAGACACTTCCGGAAAGCCAACGATTTTCGGCATTTCAGCCTCCAGAACATCGAGGTTCAGGAGCCATTTTTTCTCTTTGACCACAAGGCTTTGTAGCAAAAACGCCCGGACGCCCGCATCGAGTACATCGCGCGCCAGTTGCTGGTCGGCATCAGACCGTTTCTCGACGGTGGACAGGTCGATCTTGCGCATCGCATCGATCAGGGGCGTGTTGTCGTGGCTGTAGGCGACGGGGGAAATATCCGCGACAATCAAGGACTTGATTAGTTCAGGGCGGGTGAGCGCCAGCACCATCACCGCCTTGCCGCCCATCGAATGCCCCATGACATGCAGCGGGCCATGCTCGGCCACGAGCGGCTCCAGAACCTCGGCGAGATCGGCGGCCATGTCTTCGTAGCTTTGGGTCGGGAAACGCGGGCTTTCGCCGTGATTGCGCTGATCGACGGAAGCGACAAGGCGTTGATCGGAAAGACGTTTCGAGATCACGCCCCAGTTGCGGGCGGAGCCGAACAGGCCGTGGACGATCAGAAGGGGCGCGCGGTCGGTCGGGTGACCGGTGAGGACGGTGTTAAGCATGGCACCACAGATAGCGCCTTGGCGCTCGCCCGCAAAGTCCCTAAAAGAGCGCCATGGACCATTCCGTGACGCACAGATCCGAAGAGCTGGCCGCGCTGCTGCGCGATCATCTCGGCGTGCGCAAAGGGGAGGGGTTCGAGGCTAAGGTGCACCATGCCGGTCGGCGTTTGCCCCGCTGGGCGCGCAAGCAATCGGCGGTGATCATCGAGGCGATTGGGCTTGAGGCGCATCCCAAATTGGCGCAGCAGGTCGCGCATAAGAAAGTCGATAAGGCGTTCAAGGAGTTGAAATATTTCCTTGAGAGGCAAGATTTGAAAACCCGCCGGAAGAACCGCGTTCTCGATCTTGTCACGGCGATTGCTTTCGTGATCTTTGTGACAGTCGGGCTGGTGCTCGGCGTTATGATTTGGCGCGGCTTGGTGTGAAGCGATCCGGCTGCAAGGCGTCGCGTTGCACCACTGTGACCGTGACAAAGCTGACGTAGAGCAAGAGATACCACGAGCCCATCTTGGCAAAGCTGACCATCTCCCCGGCGATCTGTCCTTTGTAGAGCCAGATGCGCGTGGCTGTGCCGATATTCTCCGCGATCCAGAGGAAGAAGGCCGACAAAAAACCCGCCACAGGCATGGGCATCCAGTACCAACGGCCGATCCGATACCAGACACGGGTGCGGGCATAGAGCAGCAGGGACGCGGCGAAGAGCGCGATGCGGATGTCCGGTCCGAAGTGATGCGTGAAGAAATTCAGATAGATGGCTCCGGCGAAGAGCAAGGTGGTCCAATAGGGCGGGTAGGGGGCGAAGCGCATGTCGAAGAGACGGATGGCGCGCGCCATAAAGCTCCCGACGGAGGCATACATAAAGCCTGAGAACAGCGGCACGCCGCCGATTTTGATGAGACCCGCGCCGGGGTAATCCCAACTGCCCATGTGGAGCTTGAAAATCTCCATGACCGTGCCGGTGAGGTGGAACAGAAGGATCACCTTGGCCTCGCCGAAGGTCTCTAATCGAAAGATCAGGAACAGGATTTGCAGCGTCAGCGCGTAGAGCAAAAGCGCATCGTAGCGCGCGAGGGGCCAGCCCTCCTGCCAGAAGCTGTTGGTGATCAGCATGGCGATGAGGAGCAGGCCGCCAAAGAGCGAGGCCCAGCCCATCTTGACGGTGAACATGACCAGTTCGGTGACGCCATGGGGCAAGCGGGCGCGGAGCCAGTCGCCCAGACGGCGCTCAAGAGAGGTGGGGTGGGACATAAAGAAACTCAGCACTCATAAAAGAAAAGGGGCCCGAAGGCCCCTTAAATGAACGTATCTCTGCGGAACTTACAAGTTCGGGTAGAGCGGGAATTTCTCGCAGAGGGCTTCGACCTCGGCTTTCACCTTGGCTTCGACCTCGGCGTTGCCCTCTTCACCGTTCGCTGCGAGACCATCGACCACTTCGACGATCCAGTCGGCGATCTGACGGAACTCGGCTTCGCCGAAGCCGCGGGTGGTGCCGGCCGGGGTGCCGAGACGCACGCCGGAGGTGACCATCGGCGGTTCCGGATCGAACGGGATGCCGTTCTTGTTGCAGGTGATATGCGCACGTTCCAGAGCGGCTTCGGTGATTTTACCGTTCACACCTTTGGGGCGCAGATCGACGAGCAGGACGTGGGTGTCGGTGCCGCCGGTCACGATGTCGAGGCCGCCTTTCATCAGCTGATCGGCGAGCGCTTGAGCGTTCACGATCACCTGTTTGGCGTATTCCTTGAACTCGGGACGCAGAGCTTCGCCAAAGGCCACGGCTTTTGCAGCGATGACATGCATCAGCGGACCACCCTGAATGCCCGGGAAAATGGCGGAGTTCACTTTTTTCGCGATCTCGACGTCGTTCGTCAGGATCATGCCGCCGCGCGGGCCGCGGAGCGTTTTGTGCGTCGTGGTGGTCGCGACATCTGCGTAGGGGAAGGGCGACGGGTGCTGGCCCCCGGCGACGAGACCGGCGAAGTGCGCCATGTCGACCATGAGGTAAGCGCCCACCGAGTCGGCGATCTCACGCATTTTCGCAAAATCAACCTGACGCGGGATGGCGGAGCCCCCGGCGACGATCAGCTTCGGTTTGTGCTCGTTTGCGAGTTCCTGCACTTGATCGTAGTCGATGCGCTGGTCTTGCTGGCGCACACCGTATTGCACGGCGTTGAACCATTTGCCGGACTGGTTGACTTTGGCGCCGTGGGTGAGGTGGCCACCGGCGTCGAGGCTCATGCCGAGGATCGTGTCGCCCGGTTGCAGCAGGGCGGTGTAGACGCCTTGGTTCGCCTGGGAGCCGGAGTTCGGCTGAACATTGACATATTTGCAGCCGAACAGCTCTTTCGCGCGGTCACGGGCGAGGTTTTCGGCGATGTCCACGAACTGGCAGCCACCGTAGTAGCGTCGGCCCGGGTAGCCTTCAGCGTATTTGTTGGTCAGGACGGAACCCTGCGCTTCCATCACAGCGGCGGAAACGATGTTCTCGGAGGCGATCAGTTCGATCTCGTGGCGCTGACGGCCAAGCTCTTTGGTGATCGAGCCGAACAGCTCAGGGTCGCGGGAGGCGAGCGCCTCGGTGAAAAAGCCGGAATCGCGGACATTGGCCGTCATGATATGCTCCTTGGCAGCGTGGGAGTGTCGCGCGTGTATTAGCCATTCTGTCACAAATGGAAAACCCTTTGTCGGTGCATAATCATCATGAATCCGCCTGCGGATGCCACCTATAGTGGGGCAAAGGTTTCCGATCCGCGTCCTTTGTCGCCGTCACGCGTCTATCCCTACGCCGATCCTTGCACCGGTCTGCGCACATGCGGGATGCAAATGCGTGCTCATGAAAGAAGATGAAATCCCCGCAATGCTTTGATAGTCATGGCGCAAACAGTTTGTTCCAAGAGGGTCCGTGATGGTCAAGATTGCCTTTGCCGCCAGCGATGCTGAGATTGCTCAGTCCGCTCTGAAACGGCTTTCTGATCGATATGCGTCCGTGCCTCTCGAAGAGGCTGACGTGATTGTGGCGCTTGGCGGGGACGGGTTCATGTTGCAGACCCTGCACGGAACAATGCATCTCGACACGCCCGTCTATGGCATGAACTGCGGTACCATCGGCTTTCTGATGAATGAGTTCCGGGAAGATGAGCTCGGGGCGCGTCTTGCCGAGGCTGAGGAAGAGGTGATCAACCCGCTCTCGATGGTCGCCGCTGGCGTAGATGGGCGTGAGCACCGAGCGCTGGCGATCAACGAAGTGTCCTTGCTGCGCGCCGGTCCTCAGGCTGCGAAATTGCAGGTCTCGATTGATGGTAAGGTGCGGATGGAGGAACTTGTCTGCGACGGGGTTCTGGTGTCCACGCCGGCTGGTTCGACGGCCTATAACTATTCCGCACGCGGTCCCATCTTGCCGATTGGCTCGGATGTGCTGGCCCTGACTGCGATGGCTGCGTTCCGGCCCCGGCGCTGGCGCGGGGCGCTTTTGCCCAGTGCCGCCAAAGTGCGTTTCGATGTTCTGGAGCCGCATAAGCGTCCGGTCATGGCCGACGCAGACAGTCGGCATACGGATAAAGTGCTTTGGGTCGAAATTGCCTCGGAGCCGAAGGTGAAGCACCGCATCCTTTTTGACCCGGGGCACGGGCTTGAAGAGCGTTTGCTGCGCGAACAATTCGTTTGATCTGGCTGCGGTTGCAGCGCGCGAGATCAAATCTCGCGTTTGCTGCGCACCGGTTTGCCCCATCCTTCCAGCTTTCGGTAGAGCGTTGAGGGCGATACGTCCAATGCTCGGGCCGCCGTGGGAATGGAGCCTTCTGCGGTTTGGATCGCATGCTCAATGGCTTGGCGCTCGATTTCCGCGAGGGTCTTCCCGTCGAAGGCGTTTGGCAGCGTCGAGGCCGCAGAAGCCGGTGTTTGCGTCCAGTCAGGCGATGCATGCACGTTGCGCAGATACGGTGGCAGGGCTGAAGTGTTGACCACAGGCGCGTCGTGTAGGACAGCGATGTTCCACAGAACATTCATAAGTTCGCGCACATTGCCTGGCCAAGAGTGGTTCATAAGAATTGTCTTCACATTGTGCGACAGAGTTCTGAATGGGCGGCCTTCACGAGCGCATATGACATCAAGCTCGGTCTCGGCGATTTCCAAAACATCCATCCCGCGCGCGCGCAATGGGGGGATATGGAGCGGGACAACATTTAGGCGGTAGAAAAGATCGGTGCGGAAACGTCCGGCGGTCACTTCAGCGCGGGGGTCTGTCGTTGAGGTGCAGATCAGGCGAAAATTGACCGGTTGCGGTGTGAGGCTGCCCAAAGGGGTGACGGCACCGATTTGTAGAATGCCAAGAAGACGGGCCTGCATGGCCAAGGGAAGGGCGCAAATTTCATCAAGCAGTAAGGTGCCGCCATCTGCCTGTGCGATCAGCCCGGCATATCCAGATTCTTCGCCATCCCACTGGTGACCGATGAGCTGAGCTTCGATTTGGTCGGGGGGCGCCGTTGAGCAGTCGAATATGATGCAGGGGCCGTCACGAAAGCCTGATTGCCGATGAATGCTCTCAGCGGCCATGATTTTTCCGCTCCCGCTTTCTCCGGTGATGAAAACGGGGGCTGCGGAGCCCGCTACGGCATTGATGGTGTTCAACACGTCCCGCATGGCTTGTGATGAACCGGTATGGCCATTGAACGCGCCCGTGATCGGGGCGGAATCATCCATTTGTTGACCGATGCTGCGGCCGTTGATGACATTCGAGATCGTGGTCAGCAGCTGATCGCAGTCCAGAGGTTTCGCGAGAAAATCAACAGCGCCGTTTTGCATAGCTGTCACAGCGCGATCAACAGAGGCAAAAGCTGTGATCGCGATGGGTTTGAGCGAGGGCAGTTTGTCCTTGAGTTCGGCGATGAGGTCAAGTCCGTTGCCGTCTGCCAATACGACGTCGATGAGGGCGATACCTGGCTTGTGGTGCAGGGCCATTTCGCGGGCTTCGCTGATACTACCTGCCGTAATCACGCTATGACCTGCTGCCTCTAGGGTGGCCGAGAACAGCGCCAGATGTGACTCGACATCGTCAACAATCAAGATGGGGGATCGAGACATAATCGTTTGTTTCGCTATCTATAATGGAATGAATTGTTTTCTGAATGTGTTCTGAAATTTGTCGGAGTTGGGTCAAAAATGCAATGATTTCTGATGTATCTCTCCTGTCTGCCGTGTTGAACATCGCTTGAGACAGCCCGCGCGCTTCGTTGTGGCAAGCTGCCGCGAAAAGCGAAGAAAGCGTATGGGTCGCGCGCGACAAGTTCGCTTCGGCTTCCGGGGAAGGCGCAGCATGTGCTGCAGACCAAGCTATGTCGAGATACTTTTCCAGATCAGATGAGACCTGTTTCAAAACCTTTTTGCGGAGGGGCAGGGGCAAATGACGAACCATGTTGCGCAGACACTGGGCCGTCGGATCTTGGTTGGGGGGCGAGAGTGAGGGCGGATCTTTGGGCGCAGGGATGGTCGTAAGATCATGCGTATTCTCGCCAACGCCCTGTTGTTGCATAGCTTGGGTGATCCCATTCAAAATTTCCGCGCGAGTAGAAATCGGTTTCCGGAGGACCACATCCGCGCCGCCCGCTTGAATGGCTTGCAGATTGTTTTCGAACACATGCGCCGTGATGGCAATCACCGGAGGCAGCTCCAAATGGCGGCTCCGGAGAATGGAAAGAACCTGTTTTCCAGACAGCAACGGCAATTCGATGTCCAGAAAGACGACGTCAATCTGGGCGCTTTTGTCCATCAACATGTTCAGGGCATCGATGCCATCTTTGGCTTCGATGACACTACACCCGAGGCCTTCAAGATGATGGCGCATTTGCAGGCGCAGGGCCGTGCTGTCTTCAACCAGCAAGGCTGTGAGCCCGTCGGTCAGGGACGGCGCCAGGGGGCTCTTGTGATCTGCCGGAAGGGCGAGTTCTGACAGCGGAATGCTGATACTGGCCTCTGCGCCGCCGTCGGGCGGGTTTTGTAGCGTCAAACGACCTTTGAGATGCTGCATGGCTTGGCAGGCAATTCGGATGCCAAAACCAGAGCCGGGTTCGCCCGATCCAATTGGAAGCGGGCTATCGTCGGGACGGTTCAGGATATGCTGCGGAAAGCCGGGGCCAGAATCGCGGATGCGCACCAGAAGGTCTTCATGTGCGCCTTGACCGGAGCGGGAAATATCGATGGAGATCGGCCCCGGTCCGGCGTGATGCAGGGCATTCGAGACAAGGTTGGAGAGGACGCGTTCAAAGGCGAGCATGTCGCAGGTCGCGGTCTCCGGCATCTGCTCTTCGCCGGTCAGCAGGAGTTGTGAGCCAAGTTGCTCCGTGATGCTGCGCCAGCGCTCGACGAGCCCGGCAAGGGTTCGGCGCGGCGTGCTGACGACCGAGGAATAAAGGCGATCTTGGTGGTTTTGGAACAGCGCACGTGAGACTTCGTCGAGCAAACGCCCGAGGTGGGCGCTTGTATGAGAGAGGCGGCTGATTTCCTGCTCTACTTCAGGGGATGTCTCGTGATTGTCCCCGAATGTGATCAGGGCGCTTTGTAATTCGGAGTAAGTGGCACGCACGTCATGTGCCAAAAGCGAAAGGCGGCCAGCGTCTTCGATTAGAAGGGTATGGCTTTGCAAGTCGCTTTGTTTCAATTCTGACCCCTTATTTAAGACCTGGCTCAGGCAACGAAAAACGCGGCCAGTCTGACCGCGTTTAAGGTTTCGTGACTTGGTTGCTCCTTAAATCTTAAACAACCTAGCGTTAAGGAACAGAGTTTTTTTTCGCCTTTAAGTAAACTCTTTCGCGTAGCCCAACCCTTGAAGCGCCACTTTGATCTCATCCAGAATGGCGGGATCGTCGATCGTCGCGGGCATTTTATAGGGTTGGTTGTCGGCGATCTTCACCATGGTGCCGCGCAGGATTTTCCCGGAGCGCGTTTTCGGCAAACGGTCAACAACACAGGCCAGTTTGAAGGCGGCCACCGGGCCGATTTCCTGCCGGACGTCGCGGATGACTTCCTTGACGATCTCGGCATGATCACGGTCGCAACCAGCGTTCAAGCAGAGGAACCCGAGAGGCGATTGGCCTTTCAGAGCGTCCGACACACCAATGACAGCGCATTCTGCGACATCCGGGTGCGCCGACAGAACTTCTTCCATCGCGCCGGTGGAGAGGCGGTGCCCTGCCACGTTGATGACGTCATCGGTGCGGGCCATGATGTAGACATAGCCGTCCGCATCCTTGATCCCTGCATCGCCGGTCTCATAGTAACCCGGGAAAGTGGTGAGGTAGCTCTTTTTATAGCGCTCGTCGGCATTCCAGAGACCTTGCAGCGTGCCGGGAGGCAGCGGCAATTTGATCGCGATGGCACCCAGTTCTCCGGCCGGGACGGGGTGTCCTGCCTCGTCGAGAATGTCGATGTCATAGCCCGGCATGGCGACAGAGGGTGAGCCGATCTTGACCGGAAGCTCTTCGATCCCAAGTGGGTTCGCGGCGATGGCCCAGCCGGTTTCGGTCTGCCACCAGTGGTCGATCACCGGCACGCCGAATTTCTCCTGCGCCCATTTGATCGTATCCGGATCGGCCCGTTCGCCAGCGAGGAAGATCGCCTGCAGGTCATGCAGTTTATAGCGCTTGATCCATTCGCCGGTCGGATCTTCGCGCTTGATCGCCCGCAGGGCCGTCGGTGCGGTGAAGAAGGATTTCACGCGCTGGTTCTGGATGATGCGCCAGAACACACCGGCGTGCGGCGTACCGACCGGTTTGCCTTCAAACACGATGGTCTGTGCGCCTTTGATCAGCGGACCGTAGCAAATGTAGCTGTGGCCCACGACCCAGCCCACATCGGAAGCGGCCCAGAAGCGATCGCCCACGTCGATGTTGTAGATGTTCTTCATCGTCCAGTTCAACGCCACAAGATGCCCGCCCGTGGAGCGGATCACGCCTTTCGGCTGGCCGGTGGTGCCGGAGGTGTAGAGGATATAGGCCGGGTGGTTGCCTTCGACCGGGACGCATTCGGCAGGTTTGACGCCGTATTGGAAGCCGTGCCAGTTGAAGTCGCGTCCTTCGATCAGCTTGGCGACCTCTTGCTCGCGCTGGAAGATGACACAGAACTCGGGCTTATGCTCCGCAATCTCGATGGCTTCATCCAGAAGCGGTTTGTAATGCACGACGCGGTTCGGCTCGAGGCCGCTGGAGGCGGCGATGATCGCTTTCGGGGTGCAGTCATCAATCCGCACAGCAAGCTCGTGCGCGGCAAAGCCCCCGAAGACCACGGAATGGATCGCCCCGATCCGGGCGCAGGCCAGCATGGCTTCGAGCGCTTCCGGGATCATCGGCATATAGATGATGACGCGGTCGCCTTTCTCGACGCCCCGCATCTTGAGCGCGCCCGCCAGAGAGGCCACGCGCTTTTGCAAGTCCTTGTAGGTGATGCCCTTGGTCGCGTGGGTGATCGGGCTCTCATGCATGATCGCAAGCTCATCGCCACGCCCGGCTTCGACATGGCGATCCACCGCGTTGTAGCAAGTGTTGGTCAGCCCGTCCGAAAACCATTCGTAAATCGGGGCCTTGTCGTCAAAAAGCGCTTTCGAGGGCTTCTTGTACCAATGAACCTCTTCGGCGGCCTCCATCCAGAATTTCTCCGGATCCGCTTTCCAGGCGTCGTAAACGTCTTTGTATGCCACTCGCTGCGTCCTCCTCGCTGGTCTGGCGTAAATGGCTCGACCCGTGATTCCCTGCAAATCTGCTAAGTCGCTTTGGAATAGTTTCGGATCAAACATACGGAGCGCGCCCCGTCCGGTAGTCTTGTTATCAGAATGACTTGTGAATGTTTATATAAATTTCGCAAACAAGTCCAAAAATGTAGTTTGCAAACTCTCTCGATGGCGGGGCGTGTTGCAAACAAAAAACGCCCTCCCGGCGGTTCGGGAGGGCGTTGGTTTTCGATTGTCAGTTATGGCCGAGAGTAGAGCCTTTAGGCTTAGCCGTAATGCGCCACCGGCGTGCCTGCGATGGCGGACATGTTCAGAAGGCCACGCGAGGTAATCGAAGGCGTCACGATATGAGCCCGGTTGCCCATGCCCATCAGCAGCGGACCCACCTCAAGACCGCCTGCGCGGGTCTTGAGGATGTTGCGGACGCCGGAAGCCGCGTCGGCAATCGCGAAGACCAACGCGTTGGCCGGGCCTTCGAGGCGCGAATGCGGGAAGTTGCGGGCGCGCAGATCCGGGGTCAGGGCGCTGTCGATATGCATCTCGCCCTCATAGGCAAAGTCGCGCGGCTCCGAGTCGAGAATTTCAAGCGCCGCGCGCATGTGACGACCGGTCATACAGTTCAGGTTGCCGAATTCGGAGTGCGAGCAGAGCGCGATGTTCGGCTCGATGCCGAAACGGCGGACATGGCGTGCGGTGGCGATCACGGTCTCGGCGATCTGTTCCGGCGTCGGTTCGGTGTGGACATGGGTGTCGGCGATGAAGAGCGGACCGTCTTCCTGAATCATCAGGCTGAGCGCGCCGACCGGCTGGTGCTCTTTCGTGCCGAGGATCTGGGTCACGTAGTTGAGGTGCCACAGATACTGGCCGAAGGTGCCGCAGATCATGCTGTCGGCGTGGTCTTGCTGCACCATGATCGCGCCGATGGCGGTGGTGTTGGTGCGCATGATCGCCTTGGCGAGATCGGGCGTGACGCCCTTGCGAGCCATCAGCCCGTGATAGGCCTGCCAATATTGTTTGTAGCGGCTGTCGTTTTCCGGGTTCACCACTTCGAAATCGATGCCGGGGCGGATTTTGACGCCGGCGCGCTCGGCGCGCATGGCGATCACCTCGGGGCGGCCGATCAGGATCGGCTTGTCGGTGGTTTCCTCGATCATCCCCTGCGCGGCACGCAGCACGCGTTCGTCCTCGCCCTCGGCGAAGGCGATGCGGCGTTCGGCTTGCGAGGCTGCGGCAAAGACCGGGCGCATGATCAGGGCGGATTTGAAGACCGACCCGTCGAGCGCGTCCTTGTAGGCCTTCATGTCGGCGACCGGTTTGGTCGCGACACCGCTCTCCATCGCGGCTTTCGCAACGGCGGAGGCGACCACGCCCATGAGGCGCGGATCGAAAGGTTTCGGGATCAGGTATTCGGGGCCGAAGTCGAGACGTTCGTCCTGATAGGCAGCGGCGGCTTCCGCGCTCGTCGTCGCGCGGGCCAAAGCTGCGATGCCCTCGATACAGCCAAGCTGCATCGCGTCGTTGATCTCGGTAGCGCCCACGTCGAGTGCGCCCCGGAAGATGAACGGGAAGCAGAGCACGTTGTTCACCTGGTTCGGATAGTCCGAACGTCCGGTGGCGATGATCGCGTCGGGGGCAATTTTCTTCACCTCGTCGGGCATGATCTCGGGCGTCGGGTTCGCCAGCGCGAAGATGATCGGCTTTTTCGCCATCTTCTTCACCATCTCGGGCTTGAGCACGCCGGGGCCGGACAGGCCGAGGAACATGTCTGCGCCTTCGATCACATCGTCGAGGGTCCGCAGATCGCTCTTCTGTGCGAAGGCGGCCTTTTGCGGGGTCATCTCTTCTTCGCGGCCTTCATAGACCAGACCGGCGATGTCGCAGAGCCATACGTTTTCACGTTTCAGGCCAAGTTTCAGAAGCATGTTCAAGCAAGCGATGCCCGCCGCGCCGCCACCGGTGGAGACGACTTTGATGTCTTCGAATTTCTTGCCGCTGATCTGCATCGCGTTGGTGGCTGCCGCGCCGACGACGATCGCGGTGCCGTGCTGGTCGTCGTGGAACACCGGGATGTTCATCTTCTCACGACAAAGTTGTTCAACGACAAAGCAATCGGGTGCCTTGATGTCTTCGAGGTTGATTGCGCCGAAGGTCGGCTCCAGTGCGCAGACGATTTCGGCGAGCTTTTCCGGGTCGCTTTCGTTCACTTCGATGTCGAAACAGTCGATGTTGGCGAATTTCTTGAAGAGGACGGCCTTGCCTTCCATCACGGGTTTGGAGGCGGCGGCGCCGATATTGCCGAGGCCGAGCACGGCAGAGCCGTTGGTGACGACGGCCACGAGATTGCCGCGTGCGGTAAAGCGGGATGCCGTGGTCGGATCGTCTTTGATTTCAAGGCAGGCTTCTGCGACGCCCGGGCTGTAGGCGCGGGCCAGATCGCGACCGTTGGCCATCGGTTTCGTGGCGCGAATTTCGAGTTTCCCGGGTTTCGGGAACTCGTGGTAGTCCAGTGCGGCCTGCTTCAGATCGGTTGTGCGGCTTTCCGTCGGCATGGGGCTCTCCCTGTCTGCTTAAGGTCTGTGAGCGGCATGTCTGATATGTTGTTTAGTGTTAAACTAAATTTCTTACTCTGCGTCACGTCCCAGTTTGCATTGCCTCTACGCCTGCAACGGGGTGGCGCGCAAGAGGGCAATAGAGGCAAAACTGCACGGAAATATGATATTGCGGCAAATCTTCGCCTGTTCTGTGCGCAAACGCGCCGCTGTTGCGGATTGTCTGCGCTGTTTGCGCATCTTGCTTGCATCCGCTACGGGGGCGGCGCAGTCTTGACCAAACCGTCAAAAATGAGGTGATCCATGTCTCTGCTCGATGAGGCCCAAAAGGCTCAGCCGAAGGCCTATGCGCCCTATTCGAACTTTCGTGTCGGGGCGGCGATCCGCACGACATCTGGCGCGGTGTTCACGGGCGTGAATGTCGAGAATGTCGCCTACCCGGAAGGCACCTGCGCCGAGGCCGGAGCGATTGCTGCCATGGTCATGGGCGGGGAAACCGAGATCGCCGAAGTTGCCGTGATTGGCGATAGTGACGAGCCCGTGCCGCCCTGTGGTGGTTGCCGCCAGAAAATCCGCGAATTCGCGGGGCCGGACGTCAAGGTGAGTATGATGTCGCGCACGGGCAAGGTTCTGACCCTGACGGTGGCGGAATTGTTGCCGGGGGCCTTTACCCCCGATCATATGGAGTGATCATGGACGCCCGTCAGATCATCGAGAAACTGCGCGATCATCAGCCTTTGAACGAGGCGGAGCTGACCCTCTTTGCACAGGGGCTGGCGACTGGAGCCGTGACGGATGCGCAGGCCGGGGCCTTTGCCATGGCTGCGCTTTTAAACGGGATGTCAGACCCGGAGCGTGTGGCTCTGACGCTGGCGATGCGCGACAGTGGCGATGTGATGCGCTGGGACTTGCCCGCCCCGGCAATCGATAAACATTCGACCGGCGGCGTCGGTGATTGCGTGTCGCTTTTGCTTGCTCCGGCGCTGGCGGCACTCGGGGCCTATGTGCCGATGGTCTCCGGGCGTGGTCTCGGTCATACGGGTGGGACGCTCGACAAGTTGGAAGCCATTCCCGGCCTTAAAACCGAAGTGTCGGATGAGCGGTTCCACGAGATCGTCGAGCAGGTCGGTTGCGCCATCGTGTCGGCCTCTGGCGCCATCGCGCCCGCCGACAAGCGGCTTTATGCGATCCGGGATGTGACTGGCACTGTTGAGAGCATCGACCTGATTACCGCTTCTATCCTGTCCAAGAAACTCGCGGCGGGGCTCGAAGCGCTTGTGCTTGATGTCAAATGCGGTTCCGGCGCGTTCATGACGACGCTCGAAGATGCCCGTGCGCTGGCGCAAAGCCTTGTGGCCACGGCGAACGGTGCAGGATGCAAAACCTCCGCCTTGATCACGGATATGAACCAGCCGCTGTGCCCGTCGCTTGGCAATGCTTTGGAAGTCATGGCGGTGATGGATGCGCTGACGACAGGGGAGGTGGACAACATCCTCTGCGACGCAACCTGTGCGCTGGGCGGTGAGCTGATGGTGCTAAGCGGCCTCTCTGACGATTTGGATCAGGCGACATGGGCGGTGCGGGACACGCTGACGGATGGATCTGCCGCAGAGCGTTTCGGGCGGATGATCACGGAACTGGGCGGACCGGCCGATTTCGTCGATCATTGGCGGGACCGTCTGCCCTCCGCGCCTGTCGTGCGCGATGTGACGGCGGGCGTGTCCGGTTACGCATCCAAAATGGACGGGCATGCCTTGGGCATGGCGGTCGTGCATCTTGGCGGCGGGCGGCTCAAGGGCGGTGAAAAGATCGACCCCGCCGTGGGGCTTTCCAATTTCTGCATGATCGGAGAATATCTCGATGAAGACAGCCTGATGGCCACGATCCATGCGCGCACCGTGGAGGAGGCGGATCAGGCGGAGGCGACGATCCGGGCCGCGATCCAAGTGGCAAAAGACGCTCCGGTCGAGCCGCCATTGGTGTATGAGAAGGTGTCGTAATGATGAGCGTGATTTTATGACCAGAGCTTTTTTGATTGTGATGGATTCCGTCGGTTTGGGCGGTGCGCCTGACGCCGATGAGTTTTTCAACGGAACGCGCCCCGACAATGGCGCGAATACCATTGCCCATATCGCACAGGCCTGTGCCGAAGGGCGGGCGGAAGAGGGTCGTTCCGGGCCTTTGAGACTGCCGAACCTCGATGCCCTCGGGCTGGGCGCGGCGATGGCGCATGCGACTTCCGATCCCGCGCCGGGCCTGGAGGCGATGCCGGAAGGTCTTTACGGCGTGGCCGCAGAGGTCAGCCCGGGCAAGGACACCCCATCGGGCCATTGGGAGCTGGCGGGCGTGCCGGTGCCGTGGGACTGGCATTATTTTCCGAATGAGCATCCCTCTTTCCCGCAGGACTTGATGGACAAGACGGCGAAGCTTTGCGGCGCGGGTGGCACGCTTGCGAATTGCCACGCTTCCGGGACGGAAGTGATCAAGGAGTTCGGTGCCAAGCATATCGAGACCGGTTGGCCGATCTGCTACACCTCCGCGGATTCCGTGTTCCAGATTGCTGCGCATGAAGAGCATTTTGGCCTCGATCGTCTTTTGAAGCTCTGCGAGGACATTGCGCCGACGCTGCACGCGATGAAAATCGGGCGCGTCATTGCGCGACCTTTCATCGGATCGCCGGAGGAGGGCTTCACCCGGACCGGCAATCGCCACGACTACGCCATCGCGCCACCGTCTCCGACGATCTGTGATTGGGCAAAAGCGGCGGGGCGGGCGACCTATGCCGTCGGGAAGATCGGCGATATCTTCTCGATGCAGGGGCTTGATGAAGTGCGCAAAGGCACGGATCGCGTGCTGTTCGATCACCTCTGTGACGTGATGGACGAAGCGCCGGACGGTTCTTTCACCTTCGCCAATTTCGTTGAATTCGATAGCCTCTATGGCCATCGCCGCGATGTGTCGGGCTATGCACGTCATCTTGAGTGGTTCGACAGCCAGATGCCGCGCCTCTTTGAGCGCGCACGGGAGGGCGATCTTTTGATTTTCACTGCTGATCACGGCAATGACCCGACTTGGACGGGCACGGACCACACCCGCGAACAGGTGCCGGTTCTGGGCTACGGACTTGGTCTCAAACCCATCGGCCCCGTGGCCTTTTCCGATGTGGCGGCGTCGCTCGCAGATCACCTCGGGATTGAGGCGGAAGGCCCGGGGAAAAGTTTTCTGTGAAGGAGTTCCCTTTGAGCGTTTCCCATATGCCGAAAATTGAGCTGCACATGCATCTTGAAGGCGCTGCCCCGCCCGCGTTCATTCGCGGTCTGGCGGCGGAGCAGAATGTCGATCTCTCCGGCATTTTCGATGAGAAAGGCGCTTACAGGTACAAGGACTTTTGGGATTTCCTGAAGGTCTATGAGGCGGCGACTTCGGTTCTGAAAACGCCACAGGATTACTATCGTCTGACCCGTGCCGTCCTTGAAGAAAGCGTCGCGTCGAATGTGATCTATACCGAAAGCTTCCTCGCTCCCGATTTCTGTGGCGGTGGCGATGTCGAGGCTTGGAAAGACTACCTTGCTGCCATCAAACAGGCTGCGGATGAGATGGAAGCGGAGGCGGGCATTGTGATGCGCGCGATCCCGACCTGTGTGCGCCATTTCGGACCGGATCAGGCCAAGAAAACAGCGGCCTGTGCGCAGGAAACCGTGGGTGATTTCGTCACTGGTTTCGGCATGGGGGGCGACGAGGCCATGGGGAAACAGGGCGATTTCAAATACGCCTTTGACATGGCGCGCGAGGCTGGCTTGCGGCTCACCACCCATGCGGGCGAATGGGGCGGGCCTGAGAGTGTCCGAGACGCCATTCGTGACCTGAAGGTCGAGCGCATCGGCCATGGTGTGCGCGCCATCGAAGATCTCGCGCTGGTCGAAGAGATCGCCGAGGCCGGGATCGTGCTCGAAGTCTGCCCTGGCTCGAACGTGGCGCTTCAGGTCTATCCGAAATGGTCGGACCATCCGATTGCGGATTTGCGCAAGCGCGGTGTCAAAGTCACCGTGTCCACCGACGATCCGCCGTTTTTCCATTCCACCATGCGTTATGAATTCGACCGCCTCGCCGAGACCTTCGGCTGGGAAGAGGCGGATTTCATGGAGTTGAACAAGACCGCTCTGGATGCGGCCTTTTGCGATGAAGCGACCCGTACTGCGGTCGCCAAGAAACTGGAGCCAACCGATGCTTGATCACCTGACCGTTGTGAAACACCCGCTTGTCCAGCACAAGCTGACCATCATGCGCGACAAGGAGACCTCGACGGCGGGGTTCCGTCAGCTGCTGCGTGAGATTTCTCTGCTTCTGGCTTACGAGATCACCCGCGAGCTTGAGATGACGATGAAAACCGTTGAGACGCCGCTGATGGAGATGGAAGCGCCGACGCTCGATGGCAAAAAATTGGCGCTGATCTCGATCCTGCGGGCTGGCAACGGCTTCCTTGACGGCATCCTCGAACTGATCCCGTCTGCGCGTGTCGGCTTTGTTGGCCTGTATCGGGATGAAGAAACCCTTCAACCGGTCGAATACTATTTCAAAGTGCCGGACGATCTTGAGAGCCGCCTCGTGATCGCGGTCGATCCGATGCTTGCCACCGGCAACTCTTCGGTCGCAGCGATTGATAAGCTCAAGGAGGCGGGCGCGAAGAACATTCGGTTCCTCTGCCTTCTGGCGGCTCCGGAAGGCATCGCGCGGATGAAAGAAGCCCATCCGGATGTGCCGATCGTCACAGCCGCTGTGGACGAGAAGCTCAACGAGCATGGATATATTGTCCCCGGCCTAGGGGATGCGGGCGACCGTATCTTCGGCACAAAATAAGCGATTTGCCCTCTTAACAGCGAATCGGTTCTGGGTTAGGCTCGAACACAATAAATTGTGTGAGGCCACATAATGCAGGCTGCTAGGACGATTTCTGTCGCGCTGGCGTTGGCGACACTGGGGGTATCCGTCGTCGGGTATCATCAGGCCAATGCGCAATCGCTCTACAATTCGGACACGCCGGCGGAGTTTCCGCCGGTGTCCTATAAGGGCACGCAATATGTCGACAGCCGGGGCTGCGTCTATGTGCGGGCGGGCGATGGTGCTTCCGTGCATTGGGTGCCGCGCGTCACACGTGACCGCAAAGTGCTCTGTGGTTTCAAACCGACATTTGCCAATGTCGAAGATCAGTTGCCCGTGATCCCCGATCCGGCCCCCAGCCAAGTGGCGACGGCTCAAACGGTGCCGACCAAGCCCGCAGCGCCCACATCGAAGACCGTTCAAGAACAACCGATGGCAACGGTGGCCTCCGCGTTGATCGAGCCTCAAGCTCCCGTGACGGCGCAAGCCGCGACGCCCAAAGCGCCGGTGCAGCAAGCATCTGTAGAAAAAGCGCCTGCTCTGCCGCCGCTTGAAGCTTTGGAGGGTAAAACGGTCGGTGAACGCGGCTGTGTTGCGACGGAAGCGGGCGGACAGATGCTCTGCTCCACCGGTGACGTGGATTATATTCTCAAGCGTTTGCCTGCCGGGATCACCGTGCGCACCGCTGATGGCGGGAGCCTCACGACGACCGAGCCGACACTGGTCCGCGTGCCTGTACGCCGCACGCCGATTGCGGTCGAGCCTGCTCCCGTGACGACGCCTTTGCCGACGGTAATGGTGAACGAGCCGACGCCTCCCGCTCCGGCGACCCCGGCGCAAGACCCTTCTGGTGCCTGCGCGAATTATCTTGGCGCGGCTGCGCAATATATGGATTTGAACGGACGTTATGCCGTGCGCTGCGGTCCTCAGGCGGTTCATCCGTCGGATTACGTGAAGGCTCGGGAAGAGGCGCGGCTGTCCTCATACAATGCCAATCGCAATCAGGTGGCCCGCGCGGCGGGTGTTGCAAGCTATAATCTGCCTGCCCCCGTGGCCGGGTCATTGCCGCCGGGCTATAGCCGGGCTTGGACGGACGGTCGGTTGAATCCGAACCGTGGTCCTTTGACCGCGCGGGGCGATTTGCAGATGGCGCAGGTCTGGAGCCAGACGACACCGGCCTACGGTCTCTATGCGCCGCACAAGAAAACCTTCTGGCAATGGCTGTTTGGTCCGCGCGTCACGCAGTACCGCACGGTGCAAGCGGCTCCACAGGATGCGGCTCCGGTTCAGATGTCGACCAAATCGGCCGCGCCTCAGCGCGTACCCGCTGCGGTTTCGACTGCTGCGGTGAAGCCGCAGCAAACCCCGACGGCGCAAACCTTGCGCTATGTTCAGGTGGGCACCTTCGGGGTGCCCGAGAATGCCGAGCGCTCCATCGCGCGTCTCTCGGCAATGGGCTATCCGGTCTCGTCGCAGATCCTGCACCGTGGTGGAAAGCCTCTGAAGATTGTTCTGGCCGGACCTTTCTCCCGGCCCGAGCAAACCCTGTCCGCTTTGGCGTCGGTCCGTGGAGCCGGCTATGGGGACGCATTCGCACGCAAGTAAGCGTTGAGTTACAGAGGCAGAACAATAAAAAGAAACCCCCGCATTTGGCGGGGGATTTCTTTTTCTGGGAGGGCGGTTTCAGCCGCCGCAGACCCCCTGTAGCGCGACCCAATCCCCATCGGTCAGGACCGGGCGCGTGGTTTCGATCTGGACGCCATCCGCCTCGATGAGGGGCAAGACGCTCTCGCCGGTGATGTCGAGCGCATAGGCGTATGGGGCGCTATGCACTTCGGCGCTGGCGAAGGTGGCAATGAGCTTTGCCGGGTTCGGATTCGTCAGCGGTGCGGTCAAAAGGCTCTCAGCATGGGCGTCGAGCACTTCCGCCGGAATATGGCCGGTGGTCAAAAGACGCAGAGACGTGAAGAGCCCGGCCTCATGCAGCAAGCGCTCCAGCGGGTCTTCTTCGCGTGCGCGTTCAATTTCGGCCAAGACATACCCCGCCGCGACATCCGGGTCTTCGTGATCTTCGACCACGGAGCGGTTCAAAAGCACGATGCCGCCGGGAAGATGCTGCGAAACGGCAACGCCACTGGTCACGACGACGATCTGTCCGCCGCCACCGGGGATGAGCCGGGTTTTCAGTTTGTTGAGCGCACGCGCGCCATGCACCGTGTCGCAAGGCGCACCGGACAGGCGCTTGATCCGATCCAGCAATTCCTGACCGATTTCTGCGCGGGAGACAGAGGGCACAATGGTGACCGCTTGGCGAATGAGCGCATTCGGCAGCCAGAAGACCCCGAGCCCGATCAGGGCGGCGACAGCCACACCGATCAGCCCATTGCGCAAACGTCCGGGGTGCGGGCGACTGCGGTCGATGGCGCGGCGGATGCGGGCTATCGCCTCGTTCATCAGCTCGTCGTCGATCTCCAGCTCTTCCGTGCTGTCGGGGGCGGGGCGATAACGGATTGGAGTTTCGCCTTCAGGTGTAATCTGCTCGATGGCTGGCAAAGACCAATGAGTGAGCGGTTGTCCATCTGTGCGCGATTCCGACAGGGTCAGGGTGGCCTCTCCCACGGACACAATCACGGGTTTGCGCTGGCTCTCCCCTTCGGGAAGCCAGAGACCGGGCGCTTCAAGTCGTTCGAATTCGGTGAGCGCGATCATGCGCGGGATGCTCTTTCCTCTGTTTGGCGGCACTCTAACCGGGAACAGCCGGGGCGACAATCGCTCTGGGCTGGGATCATAAGCTGAGTTAGGGTGCTCGCATGATCATTTCACCCGGCCGTCGCTATATCTTCGTGCATATCCCGAAAACGGGAGGCACGGCTTTGGCGCAGGCTTTGGAAGCGCGGGCGAAGGCCGATGACATTCTGATCGGTGATACGCCTAAAGCGGTGAAGCGTCGGGGGCGGGTGAAAAAGCTGTCTGCGGCAGGAAAGCTTTGGAAGCACGCGACGCTTGCCGACATCGAAGGCGTGGTGGAGCGCGAGGACTTCGATGCTTATTTCATCTTCACGCTGGTGCGAAATCCTTGGGACCGGATCGTGTCCTATTATCACTGGCTGCAAACGCAGGACTGGGATCACCCGGCGGTAAGGCGCGCAAAGGCGTCGGGCTTTTCCGAGTTCTTGAATGCACCGGAGATTCTTCAAAGCCTGTCGACCCCTTATGGGAGCTACATGTGTGATGGGGCAGGGGGTGAGCGAGCCAGTCATTATATCCGCCTTGAGGCGCTTGAGGCGGATCTGGTGCCGCTCTGGCAGCACTTGGGATTTGACCTCTCTCCGATTGCGCGCGTGAACGCCTCGAAACGTGCGCGGGACTATCGGAGTTTCTATTCAGATCGCGATGCAGAAACGGTTTCGCGGATCGCAGCGCAAGATATTGCCCGATTTGCTTACAGATTTGATGTCTTCGGGGCGGAAATGTGACGGCGAAACGGTTTTTGGGTCGAGTTCGACATAATTAGGCGGCAGAGGCGGAATTTTCCTTCGAATCACTCCGACACTGTGGTGACAATCGGGCGAAATAGAGGGCATTTTCCGCAAGTTGGCGTTTTTTCTCTCCTCCTGGTTGAAATAAACTCATTTATTGTCCGTCTGTGGGCGACAGTCCTCAAGTTGAAACTGGCATTGGGATAATTCACGGATCAATGACGCATTTGCGCCCGATTTGTGCCGAACTGTGACCGCAGAAGCTGAGTTCCCTAAGGTTGTTGAAAATCTAAGCCCCTAAAACCTGAGGTTGCGGGGTTTCCTGATGGGAAAGGCGCGATGATGAAACTGGGTCGAATGTTG
Organism: Celeribacter sp. ULVN23_4; assembly: GCF_054788345.1. Classification (NCBI taxonomy): domain Bacteria; kingdom Pseudomonadati; phylum Pseudomonadota; class Alphaproteobacteria; order Rhodobacterales; family Roseobacteraceae; genus Celeribacter; species Celeribacter sp. ULVN23_4. The sequence goes on from NZ_JBTVYO010000003.1 coordinate 133,629, forward strand.
CAAAAACAGCCTCTGCGCGACGTCGTTGAGCGCTCCGGAAGCTGGGATGGCACCTATCAGGGTACGGATGATTTTACCGTGACGTCCGGGATCATCACAGGGAACAAGGTGGCAACGGGCCGAGGCTGGTGCGACGTCAATGCGCTTGTTCCCGGAGATCGCGTTCTCACTTTCGACAACGGGTTGCAGGTTCTGCGCGGGGTCACACGAAGCTGGGTGGGGCTCAACCACAGCGCGCCAGTGGCAGAGCGTCATGTCTTGAATGTGCCCAAAGGCGTTCTCGGCAACAAGACACAGATGCAGCTGATGCCGGATCAGCCGGTGATGGTGGAAAGCGATCTGGGCGATGAGTTCTTTGGTGATCCGTTCACCCTGATCCCTGCGCATTCTCTCGAAGGGTACAACGGGATCGAACGGGTTGAGGTTGTCATCCCCGTACAGGTCAGTGCGCTTCATTTCGACGAGGAACAGGTCGTGTTCGCCCATGTCGGCGCCTTGTTCCATTGTCCTGTCCAGGAAGATCTGATCGGCGGCGGATTGATGAAGCCGCGTGATCTCACCGATTATGATGTTCTTTCTGATGATGAAGCGGATGCATTCATCGGCGTATTGAAACGCAATCAGTTCATGGAACATCAGGCTATGGATGCCACTTGGACGTGCGCCGCGGCGAACTCCTGATCACGTGCGTGTCCCTTCGCATGAGGCAGGGCACCGGATCCCGAGCGCGCAGCACGGGGTCCGGTGATCTTTTACCCGCCCCTTAATTGCCAAATCATCATCGAAATGACGGGCCTTTGCTCAAAAAACACGCAAAGGCCCTTCTTTCTATGCCGCAACGCAGCATTGTCTAGGGGCTTTTAAAGGATCCGCAGTAATCTGACAGGAACCTCGTGCGGGGAGGATGCGAGGGTCAGTTGATCTAACGGAGCCCGCACATGTGTATCTCAGCCGAAGCGCTTGCGCTGTTTCTCAATCTCATCGTCGCACCGGTCACGACCGAGCCGGGGCGCATCATCGTTCACGCCGAAGAAATTGACGCCCATTGGGTGCAGGTCGAGGACCGCTGGTGCACCATGGCGCCGCAGCTTCAAGGCCGTGAGATGTTCGCCGAACTCGCCAAAAACGACGCATGAAAAAGCCCTCCCGGAGAGGAGGGCTTTATCTTGGCCTCGTTTAGATGACCGTTCGGATCAGGCGGCTTTGCTGTCCACGCCTGTGCCGAACCGGCCATAGAAGGTCTCACCAGAGGCTGCCATCTCGCGCAGCAGTTTCGGCGTCTCGAAGCGCGGACCATGCGTGGCGGTGAGATTGTCGCAAATCTCGACCGCTTTGGCCGCGCCGATGATATCGAGCCAGCTAAACGGCCCGCCGGACCAAGGGGCAAAGCCCCAACCGAGGATCGCACCGACGTCGCCTTCGCGGATGTCTTCCAACACGCCTTCTTCGAGCGCACGGACGGCTTCCAGCACCTGTGCCATCATCAGGCGATGTTGCACCTCGTCGAGATCGGGCTGGGCGTCGGCCACAGGGAACTCAGTATTGAAGCCCTCCCAGAGGAAGCCGCGTTTACCCTTCTCGTCGTACTCGTAGAAGCCCGCGTTGGCTTTCTTGCCGAGACGGCCCTGATCAAACATCCAGAACACCACCTCGTCCACGGCCTCGTCCGGGTAGGCGTCGCCCATGGCGGCTTTCGTCGCCTTGGCAATTTTCACACCCAGATCAATCGAGGTCTCGTCGATGAGCTGAAGCGGACCGAGCGGGAAGCCCAGAAGCTTGGCGGCATTCTCGATCAGCGGCAGGTCCACACCCTCGGCGGCCATACGCACACCCTCGTTGATGTAGGGGATGATGCAGCGGTTGGCGTAGAAGAAGCGCGCGTCATTGACGACGATCGGCGTCTTGCGGATCTGGCGCACGTAATCGAGCGCTTTCGCCACGGCCACATCGCCGGTCCCTTTGCCCTTGATGATCTCGACGAGGAGCATCTTGTCGACAGGGGAGAAGAAGTGGATGCCGATGAATTGCTCCGGGCGCACGGAGGCTTTGGCCAGTTCAGTAATCGGAAGCGTCGAGGTATTGGAGGCAAAGATACAGTCTTCGCCGACGATCGCCTCAACCTTCTTGGTCATCTCCGCCTTGACGCCGATGTCTTCGAACACGGCCTCAACGATCAGATCACAGCCTTTCAGAGCGTCCAGATCGGTGGTCGCGGTGATGCGCGACAGCACTTGCTCTTTCTTCTCGGGCGTCACCTTTTTGCGGCTGATGCCTTTGTCGAGGATGGCCTCAGAGTAAGCTTTGCCCTTGTCCGCGGCCTCTTGCTTCATGTCGATCAGCACGACCTCGATGCCCGCATTCGCAGAGACATAAGCAATGCCCGCGCCCATCATGCCCGCGCCCAAGACGCCGACTTTTTTCACGGTCTGATCGGCGACCTCGGGGCGGTTCGCACCTTTTTCAAGCGCTTCCTTGTTGATGAACAAGGACCGGATCATCGCGGAAGACGACGGGTTCATCAGCACATGTGTGAACCAGCGCGCTTCGATCTTGAGCGCGGTGTCAAACGGCACCTGAGCGCCTTCGTAGACCGCAGACAGAAGTGCTTTCGCCGCCGGATAGACGCCCTGTGTGTTGCCGTTGACCATGGCGGAAGCGCCGACGAAGGTCATGAAACCAGCAGGGTGATAAGGTGCGCCGCCGGGCATTTTCCAGCCTTTGGCGTCCCAGGGTTTCACGATGTCCGCGTCTTTTGCGTTGAGCACCCATTCTTTTGCTTTTGCCAGCAACTCACCGGGTTCCACGACCTCTTGAATGATCCCCGCAGCCTTGGCTTTCTTCGGGTCAAGCATCTTGCCTTCGAGCAAAATCGGAGCTGCCGCCATCGCGCCGATCATGCGCGAAACGCGCGTCGTGCCGCCCATGCCGGGGAAAATGCCGACCTTGATTTCCGGAAGGCCGATCTTGGCCTTCGGGTTGTCGGCGGCGAAAATGCGGTGACAGGAGAGCGGAAGTTCCAAGCCGATGCCGAGCGCCGTGCCGGGCAGGGCAGCGGCCACAGGTTTGCCACCCTTGTTGGTTTTCGGGTCCATGCCAGCGCGCTCAAGCTTGCGCAGGATGGCATGCATGCCCATCAGCCCGTCAAAGAGACCCTGCGCCGGGTTGTCACCGGCGGCGTCCTTCATCTTGGCGATGATGTTCAGGTCCATGCCGCCCGCAAAGGTGTCCTTGCCGGAGGTCACGACGATGCCTTTGACGGCCTCGTCGCCAAGCGCCTTGTCGATGCAGCTATCCAGCTCGGCGATGCCCTCCATTGAGAGCACGTTCATGGATTTGTTCGGGATGTCCCAGGTGATGGTCGCGACGCCGTCCGCGTCTACGGAATAATGAAAATCGGTCATATGCGTTGCCTCCCTTACACGCGCTCAATGATCGTGGCCGCACCCATGCCGGATGCGATGCAGAGCGTGGCCAGGCCTGTGCCTTTGCCAGTGCGTTCCAATTCGTCCAAGAGCGTGCCGATGATGATCGCGCCGGTCGCGCCGAGCGGGTGGCCCATGGCGATGGAACCGCCGTTGACGTTGACCTTGGAGCTATCGACATCGAAGGCCTGCATGAAGCGCATGACCACAGCGGCGAAGGCTTCGTTCACCTCGAACAGGTCGATGTCGTTGATCGACATGCCGCTGTCTTTGAGGATTTTCTCCGTCACCGGAACCGGGCCGGTGAGCATGATGGTCGGATCGGTGCCGATCTTGGCGGTCGCCCGAATGCGGGCACGCGGTTTCAGGCCGTATTTCTCGCCGAACTCTTTGTTGCCGATCAGAACGGCGGCGGAGCCATCGACGATGCCGGAGGAGTTCCCGGCGTGGTGGATGTGGTTGATCTTCTCAAGATGCGGATATTTCATCAGCGCGATCTTGTCGAAGCCCGGCATCACCTCGCCCATGTCCTTGAAGGAAGCTTTGAGACTGCCGAGGGCGTCCACGGTCGTGCCCGGACGCATGTATTCGTCGCGGTCGAGGATGGTCAGCCCGTTGATGTCCTTCACCGGCACGATGGATTTCGCGAAGCGGTTGTCGGCCCAAGCCGCCGCCGCACGGTTTTGCGATTCAACGGAAAGCGCATCGGCTTCTTCGCGGGAGAACCCATATTCGGTGGCGATGATGTCCGCCGAGATGCCCTGCGGCACGAAATAGGTTTTCATCGCCAAGGCCGGGTCCACGGCAATCGCCGCGCCGTCGGAGCCCATGGCGACCCGGCCCATCATTTCGACGCCGCCGGCGATATAGGCCATGCCGGCCCCGCCTTTGACTTGGTTGGCGGCGATGTTGACGGCTTCCATGCCGGAGGCGCAGAAACGGTTGATCGCGAGACCCGGTATGCTCTGGTCGAGATCGGAGGCCAGCACGGCGGTCCGCGCAAGGCAGCCGCCCTGTTCGCCGACCTGCGTGACGTTGCCCCAGATCACGTCTTCGACCGCGTGGCCTTCAAGCCCGTTGCGCTCTTTCACGGCGTTCAGCATCTGTGCGGAGAGTGCGGCCGAGGTCACCTCGTGCAGGCTCCCGTCCTTGCGCCCCTTGCCGCGCGGGCTGCGCAGGGCGTCGTAAATATAGGCTTCAGTCATTCAGTCCTCCTCAGGGTCCGGCCTACAGGCCAGTCTCGATCGTCAGCGTTTGCGCCCGGCCAGTTCGGAATTGAACAGGCGCAGGCGGTGCGTCAGCTTTTCTTCATCCGTGACGGAGGAGAAATTCTCGAACAGGAAAGACAAAGCCTCTCCCTCGTCCAAGCCCGCCTCCCTCGCGAACTGCCTGAGGCGACGATACCCGTCTTCGGTCATGGAAACAGGAAAACGCCGCGTCATTCTGAACCGCTTCGGCATGATTACGCTCCGTCATTTCGTCTTTTCAGACGCTTCAAATAGAAAGACCCCCGCCGTGGTGGGCGGGGGCCTCAGTCTCGGGTTGCGCGCAGCTTAGAACGCTTCGGCGGGGAGAGTCATCACCGGATCGGCGCCGCTCTCGATGCGCTTGAGAAGCGCGCCGGTCATCGGCAGCTGGCGGGCCATGTAATAGCGCGCGGTGGTCAGCTTGTTCTGGTGGAACTCGGGATCATCCGTGCCGTTTTCGAGCGCGGCGAGGGAGACCTTCGCCATCCGCGCCCACATCAGGCCAAGGCAGACATAGCCGAAGAGATGCATGAAGTCATAAGAGCCGGACAGCGCCGCATTCGGATTCTTCATGCCATTCTGCATGAAGAACATGCCCGCGCCTTGCAGGTCTTTCGAAGCGTTTTTCAGCGGGGTCACGAACTCCGCCATATCGCCTTCGCCGTTCTCTTTGCAGAAGCTCTTCACCATCTCGAAGAAGGCCATGACGTGCTTGCCGCCATCGGTCGCGAGTTTGCGGCCGACGAGATCAAGTGCCTGCACACCGTTGGCACCTTCGTAGATCATGGCGATCCGGGCGTCGCGGGTGAATTGGGACATGCCCCATTCTTCGATATAGCCGTGGCCGCCGTAGACCTGCTGCGCGTTCACGGTCGCCTCATAGCCCTTGTCGGTCAGGAAGCCCTTGAGCACTGGGGTCATCAGAGAGATCAGCCCGTCAGCGTCTTTGTCCTCAGAACGGTGCGCTTGGTCGATCAGCTGTGCGCCCCAGAGCATGAAGGCGCGAGCCCCTTCGATGAAGCTTTTCTGATCCATCAGGTTGCGGCGAATGTCCGGGTGGACGATCAGCGGATCGGCGGGGCCGTCCGGGTTCGCGACGCCGGTCACAGCGCGGCCTTGCAGGCGGTCCTTGGCGTAGATCACGGCGTTCTGATAGGCGGCTTCGGCCTGAGCCAAACCTTGCATGCCCACACCAAGACGCGCTTCGTTCATCATGGTGAACATGGCGCGCATGCCCTTGTGCTCGGAGCCCAGAAGATACCCCGTCGCTTCGTCATAGTTCATGACGCAGGTGGAGTTGCCGTGGATGCCCATTTTCTCTTCGATGGAGCCGACAGAGACGCCATTCTTCGCGCCCGGATTGCCGTTCTCATCGACGACATATTTCGGCACGATGAAGAGCGACACGCCTTTGATCCCCTCGGGGCCGCCGACAATCTTGGCCAGCACGAGGTGGATGACGTTCGACGACATGTCGTGATCGCCCGCCGAGATGAAAATCTTCTGGCCGGAGATTTTGTAGGAGCCATCCGCCTGCGGTTCGGCCTTCGTGCGCATGAGTCCCAGATCGGTGCCGCAATGCGGTTCCGTCAGGTTCATCGTGCCGGTCCATTCACAGGAGGTCATTTTCGGCAGGTAGGTCGCCTTTTGCTGATCCGTGCCGTGCACGAGGATCGCGGAGGCGGCACCGTGGGTCAGGCCCTGATACATGGTAAAGGCTTGGTTGGCGGCGGAGAACATCTCGCCCACGGCGGTGCTCATCAGATAGGGCAGGCCTTGGCCGCCGAACTCTTCGGGCAGGTCGAGGCCGGGCCAGCCGCCTTCTTTCACCTGTTCAAAAGCGTCTTTGAAACCCGTCGGCGTGGTGATCACGCCGTTTTCGAAGGTGCAGCCTTCCTTGTCGCCGACGACGTTCAGCGGGGCAATCACTTCGGAGGCAAGCTGCCCCGCAGCGTCCAAAATGGCCTCGGTAAACTCGGGCTCAAGATCGGAATACCCCGGAATATCGGAGCCGGAAATGTTCAGCACATCGTGCAGAACATATTGAATGTCTTTCGTTGGAGCCGTGTAGCTCGGCATGGCGTCTCTCCCTTCGCTTGGCGCGGGAGTGATCGCTCACCCCTCGCGCTTCAATCCTGCGATCTGTCCTTCGACAAACCCGATTTCATCCTCCAGATCGGTCATCACCGCGATCAGCGCCTGTTTCTGCGCTTCCATCTCCGCGAGTTTCTCGTGATACGCTTTGAGCGTCTCACGCATTTGCGTTTCGCCGTGGTCGGTCTCTGAATAGAGATCTAGCAGCTGCCGTATCTCTTCCAGAGAAAACCCGAATTTCTTACCGCGCAGGATCAGCGTGAGTCGCGCCCGGTCCCGTTTGGTGAAAAGCCGTTTCTGACCCTCTCGGATCGGGAACAGCAGTTCCTTGGCTTCGTAAAAACGCAGCGTGCGGGGCGTCACATCATACGCATCGCACATTTCGCGAATGGTCATCACCTCTTTGGTCGTCACGTCGGCCTAACTCCGGTTCTCGTCTTTTAGGTTGCTGGCCGACGAAAATATCGTTCGGCCCTGCCGTCCTGTTCGAGGCGCGAAGTTTGCCTTCGGCCTCACCCTAATCGTATTTCTGGCACCGCTTCATTCGAAACGTGGCGTCATTTCACAAGGCAACATCGGGTGTTGTCCTGTTCGAGTAAGAATAAAATTATTCATTCATATTTTGCAATGCAAACGGTTTGGTGATGGTCCGTGTCATTTTGCTCATAAAGCTTTAAAAATTGACGCCAAAGCGCTTTGAATGGTTTTGTCGCCGCCATCGCTCCTCCACAGAGAAGGTGCGTTGCAGGGGCTGTGCGTGCTTGAGCCGGGCTGGCGCTTAGCAAAAGAACGCCACGTCGCGAAGCTCGCGCCAAGCTTAGGGCAGGCGAACCGTTTGGGTGCCCGTCGCAGTCTCCGCACGCAATTCCTTCAGCTCGCCAATCGCTTTCTCAAGCTCGCGTTTCTGCTCTTCGAGAGCGAGCAACTGTCGGTCGGCAAGCTCAAGGAAAGCCTGAGCCTGGGCCTGCGTGCCCTTTTCTTCGTACATCAGGAGCCACTGACGAATCTCTTCAAGAGAAAAGCCGTATTTGCGGCCCCGCAAAATTAGCGTCATCCGCGCCACTTCACGCGGCGTATAGAACCGGGAGCGGCCTTCCTTTTCAGGGGCCAGCAGCTCGATATATTCGTAATATCGTAGGGTGCGCGGGGTCACATCGAACTGCGCGCACATTTCTTTGAACGTGAGACGTCCGTCAGACATGGCTTCTTTCTCCTCACGTCGCATCTAAACTGAAGAGTTCAGTTTCGCAACTCAAATCAAATCCTCGCGCAAATCATAGTCAACCGTGTGGCGTTGGATCAAGGGCTGTCGGTCCGAGGTCTTCGGTGACCAGGGGGGCGTAAAAGCATCTTAGTGAGGGCGAACCTGTCGCGACGTTAGGTCTGGAATTGTTGAAGCCGCTTTCGTTTTACCCTTGCGGCCCTCCCGTCATCTCACATTATTGGGCCAACTTGTCCAAAAGGTCACATTTTTCGTCATGGATGACGCGCGCACCAAAATAGCACGCCAATTTATCGAGAGCCTGCCGCATTGCACCGCTTTGGGCATGTCGCTCGAAACGATTGGCGAAGGGGAGGCTGAAATCCTCATGCCTTATGCCGAAAAGCTGGTCGGCGATCCCGAAACAGGAGTCATTCATGGCGGCGCGATTTCCGCGCTGATGGATACCTGTGCCGGGGCGTCCGTTATGAGCCATCCGAAAGCGGGCTTTGCCACTGCAACGCTTGACCTGCGGATCGATTATATGCGGGCGGCGAAGCCCGGCGCGACCATTGTGGCCCATGCGATCTGTTACCATGTCACGCGCGCCGTCGCCTTCGTGCGAGTGTCTGCCAATGACGGAACGTCCGACGTCCCCGTCGCCGCAGCCACCGGCGCGTTTACCGTCGAAAGGGGCAAATCATGAGCCGTCCCAAGCCCGAACCCGTTCAGGTCGTCAAAGAACGCCGTGATGCCGCGCTGGCCGAGCTTGTCTCCCGCGTGCCCTATATTTCCTTCATGGGGTTTCAGTTCGAACGCCGTGGCGATGAATTGACCGCAGTCATGCCCTATCGTCCCGATCTGATCGGCAATCCGATGCTGCCAGCACTGCACGGCGGGGCTCTGGCCGCCTTCCTTGAGGTCACAGCGTTGATTTCGCTGAGCTGGTCGATGGTCTGGCCCCAGATCGAAGGGGGCACGACGGTCGATGTCCTGCCGAAACTGCCGAAAACCATTGATCTCACCGTAGACTATTTGCGCTCGGGGTTGCCGCGTGATGCCTATGCCCGTGCCGAGATCACCCGTGCCGGACGGCGCTATGCCTCCGTTCAGGTCGAAGCTTGGCAAGATAATCGCGTCCGTCCGACTGTGCAGGCCTTGGGGCATTTTCTGATGCCCGATGGGCTGAAAGACGCTTGAAATGACTGATGCGCCGATTGAGTTGAGCCACCGGCGGGTGCTCCAAATCGCCATTCCCATCGTGCTCTCCAACGCGACCGTTCCGATCCTCGGCGCGGTGGATACCGGCGTTGTTGGCCAGATGGGGGAGGCGGCGCCGATTGGCGCGGTGGGCATCGGTGCGATTATCCTTGCCTCAATCTACTGGATTTTCGGCTTTCTGCGGATGGGCACCACCGGGCTTGTCTCGCAGGCGCGTGGGGCCGGGCAACCGGGCGAGGTCGCAGCCCTTTTGACGCGGGCTTTGATGATCGCCTTCGCGGGTGGTTTGGCGTTGATCCTGCTTCAGGTGCCGGTCCTTTGGCTGGCCTTTCAACTCTCGCCCGCCACGCCCGAAGTCGAAACCCTTGCCCGCAGTTACATCTCGATCCGTATCTGGTCCGCGCCCTTCGCCATTGCGATCTATGGGCTGACCGGCTGGTTGATTGCCCAAGAACGCACGCGCGGCGTTCTGTTGCTGCAACTTTGGATGAACGGTCTCAACATCGGGCTCGATCTTTGGTTCGTTCTCGGACTTGGTTGGGGCGTTGAAGGCGTTGCGATTGCCACGGTCTGCGCCGAAGTCACGGGTGCGCTCTTCGGGCTGTGGCTGTGCCGGGATGCCTTCGCCAACGCGGTCTGGCGTGATTGGGCGCGGGTGTTTGACCGCGCGCGTCTGCTGCACATGCTTCAGGTGAACACGGACATCATGATGCGCTCTGTGTTGCTTCTGGCGGTCATGGTGAGCTTTACGTTTTTCGGGGCGGGGTTCGGCAATCTGACCTTGGCCTCGAACCAAATCCTGATGCAGTTCATCGAGATCACCGCCTATGCGCTCGACGGTTTCGCCTTCGCCGCAGAAGCGATCGTTGGTCACGCCATGGGCGCACGCTCCCGCGCTGCGCTGCGTCGGGGGGCGCTTTTGGCGTCCTTCTGGGGGCTTTTGGCGTCCGGTCTTTTGGCGCTTGGGTTTGCTCTGTTCGGCGGCGCGATCATCGATTTGATGACGACGGCAACTGACGTCCGGATCGAAGCCCGCAGCTATCTGCCTTGGATGGTTGCCGCGCCGATCCTCGGTTTGGCGGCATGGATGCTTGACGGGATTTTCATCGGCGCGACACGCACGCGCGATATGCGCAACATGATGGTGCTCTCGCTGCTGGCCTATCTGCTGGCCGTGGCGGTTTTGATCCCGATGTTCGGCAATCACGGCCTCTGGGCAGCGCTGATCATCAGCTACATCGCGCGTGGTGTTACGCTGTTCTGGAAATATCCGGGTTTGGAGCGCGCAGTGCTGTGATCCGGGGCGTTAAAGCCACGGATCGCGCTGTGTGCCCACCGCTTCGCTGACGTTGTCGAAGCCGTCTTTTTTCAAAAGCTCGTCCAGACCGCGCGCGATGCGCGGGGCCAGTGACAGCCCGTGATAGACCATCGCGGAATACACTTGCACGAGCGACGCGCCAGCGCGGATTTTGGTGTAGGCATCAAGCGCAGAGCTGATGCCGCCCACGCCGATGAGCGGCACGTCCCCGCCCAAATCGCGCGACAGTTGCGCGAGCACGCGGGTGGATTTTTCGAACAACGGTCGTCCGGACAGGCCGCCCGCCTCGGTTTTGTGAGAGGATTTCAATCCATCGCGAGACAGGGTGGTGTTCGTGGCGATCACCCCGTCGATGCCGGATTTGCGGGCCACCTCGGCGATCTCCGACAGCTCGGTGCGGTCGAGGTCCGGTGCGATTTTCAGCAGAACGGCCACGTTGTGAGACAGGGCCTTTCGGGCATCCATGACGCCCGCCAGCAAGGCTTCGAGCGCTTCCGGCCCTTGCAGGTCGCGGAGTTTTTCCGTGTTCGGGCTGGAGACGTTCACCGTCGCGAAGTCGATGAAATTGCCGCAATGGCTCAGGACTTTGGCGAAATCGGCAGCGCGGTCGTCGCTGTCCTTGTTGGCACCCAGATTGAGGCCAACGGGAATTTCAGTGCGGTGATGGGAATGGCGGCAGCGGGCGAGACGGTTGGTGATCTCTTCCATGCCGTCATTGTTGAAACCGAAGCGGTTGATCACGGCTTTGTCTTCGGTCAGGCGGAACAGGCGCGGTTTCGGATTGCCGGGTTGCGGGCGCGGCGTGGCGGCGCCCAGTTCAATGAAGCCGAAGCCCGCGCGCGAGAGCTGTGGGATGGCTTCGGCATTCTTGTCGAACCCCGCCGCAAGGCCGACCGGGTTGGGCATTTTCATGCCCGCAAAGGTCGTTTCCAGACGCGAGGAGGTGACAGGGCCGGGCAGGGGCGCAAGCCCCGCACGCAAGGCGGTCAGGGCCAGCTTGTGCGATGTCTCCGGGTCGAGGCGGCGCAGCATGACCATGCCGAACTGTTCGAATAGGGACATTCAGAGGTCCTCCGGGAAAATATGGCTGTCAGGAGAGGGGTCCGGGGCAAGCGGCAAGGACTTGGCCCAGAGGATGTCGTCGCGTTTCAGCGCGCGGTAGAGATGCGGGAAAAGTGCGCCGCCGCGGGAGGGCTCCCATTTGAGATGCGGTGCCAGACTGTCGCTCTCTAAGGCCAGAAGGAAGAGGTTTTCTTCGCCCGCGAACCACTTGGCGGCGGTCTCTTTGACCTGCGCGGCAGTGGAGAAATGGACATAGCCATCGGCGAGATCGACGGGGGCACCGAGGGTCTCGCCGTTGGTTTGCAGAACAGCCCATTCAGGGGCGCGGAAGATTTTGTAAATCAGCATGGCTTCCAGATGCCAGCGCCCGGGGCTTTGGTCAATGAGACTTTATGTCTTTGCGGTGGTTCAGAGCCACCGATGGCAATGTCTGTGGATGCGCGGAATGATGATGAAGACCATCGAGAGGACGATCATCGGCACCATGACGAGGTTACGTTGCCACACTTGCCAGTCTTGGGTGAACGGGGCGAGTGCATAGATCAGGGCTGTGACCAACGGGTAGACGCCGAGAAAGACGAAAAAGCTGAGGCGAATACGGTTGGGGCGCTTAGGCGGGGTGGCGGCAGACATGGACATGTGCTAACTCCAAAGAGAACGGTGCGTTTCGTTTCCTCTATATGAACGATGCGTTCCGATATGTAAAGGAGGGAGCTTGTGTCTGATCGCACAGCCGAATGTGCAGAGCCGCAAAGGCGCTCGATCGGGGCAAAGCGCAACCCGGCGACGGAAGAGGCGATCCTGACCGCCGCGCAGGATATTCTGCGCGAAAAGGGCGTCAAAGGGCTGACGATGGAGGCGGTGGCGCGCCGGGCTCGGGCCGGGAAAGCCACACTTTATAAATGGTGGCCCTCGCGTGGCGCGCTTTTGGTCTCTGTCTATGAGCGGGCCAAAGGCGACCACCGGCATCAGGACGAGGGCAACCTCATCGACACGATTGCCTGTTTCTATCGCTATGTCTTTGCTTTCTGGAGGACGCCGGAGGGCGAAGTGTTCCGCCTGATCATTGCCGAGGCGCAATCGGATGAGGACGTCGCCGAGGCTCTGGAGCGCTACCGCAAGGAACGTCTGGTGTCATTGGCTGAGGTGGTTGATTGGTCCATTGCGCGCGGAGAGCTCAGGGCCGGAATGCAGGCCAAGGTGCTGGCGGAAACCATCATGGCCGCCGCGTGGATGCGCCTGATCACCGGGCGGCTCGACACCGATCCCCGGCAGCTCGCTTCAGAGGTGCTTTGCGGCTGTCTTGTTGGAAAAGGATGATCTGCCTGTCATTTCATCGTTACAAATCTGTTACGTTGCGGATGTAGCCAATTTCTGGTTTCCGGCTTTGACTCAATGGTCAAGACCGGTCAGGTTGGAATTCATTACGTTCAACAGGGGGCAAGATATGCTCAAAAAAGTTCTCTCCACCACCGCCGTAATGGCACTGACGGCGGGTGCGGCCCATGCTGATTACACGCTGCACGTCATTCATGTGAACGATCTGCACAGCCGGATCGAACCGATCACGAAATACGACAACACCTGTGCGGCCGAAGACAATGAGGCTGGCGAGTGCTTTGGCGGTGTGGCGCGAGTGGCGACCATGATCAATCAGCTGCGCGACGAGCTTGCGGGTGAAAACTTTGTCGTTCTGAATGCGGGCGATGAGTATCAGGGCTCTCTGATGTACACGACCTATAAAGGGGACGTGGAAATCGAGATGATGAACAAGATTGGCTATGACGTCATGGCCGTCGGGAACCACGAATTCGACGATGGCGATCCGGGGCTGGCCAAGCTCTTGGACGGGGCGGAGTTCCCGGTGATTTCCGGCAATATCAATGTCTCTGTCTCCAATGTTCTGGCCGGTAAGCTCAACGATCACATCGTACTCGAAGTCGGTGGCGAAAAGATCGGCCTGATCTCTGCTCTGGCGACCGATACGGTCGAGACCGCCAGCCCCTCGGACGCGGTGGTTTTCTCTGACGAGATTGAAAGCTTGCAGCAGGATGTGGATGATCTGACCGCAGAAGGCGTGAGCAAGATCATCGCTCTGACCCATGTTGGTGTGAAGAAAGACCTTGAGATTGCAGAGAAAGTCTCCGGTCTCGATGTCGTGGTGGGCGGTCACTCCCACACGCTGTTCTCCAACACCGAAGAGGCTGACTACGCCTATCCGACCATGGTCGGCGATGTGCCGGTGGTGCAAGCCTATGCCTATTCCAAATATGTCGGCCATCTGGTGCTGACCTTCGACGATGACGGCAACGTGACGGCGGCAACGGGCGACACGATCCTTCTGGACGCGTCTGTTGCAGAAGACGAAGAGATCAAGGCTCGCGTGGCCGAACTGGCTGGTCCGATCGAAGAGTTGAAATCCAAGGTTGTGGCCGAGGCCTCCGCCGATATTGACGGCTCGCGTGACACCTGTCGCTCCGTGGAATGCCCGATGGCCAATCTTATCGCCGACGCCATGCTGGATCGTGTGAAAGATCAGGGCATCGAGATCGCCATCCAAAACGGTGGCGGTGTGCGTGCTTCCATCCCCGCAGGCGAAGTGACCATGGGTGCCGTGCTGACTGTTCTGCCGTTCCAGAACACGCTCTCGACCTTCTTCGTGCCGGGGTCTACGGTTGTCGAAGCGCTCGAAAACGGTGCGTCCCAGATGGAAGAAGGGGCCGGTCGTTTCGCGCAGGTCGCGGGTATGAGCTACACGGTTGATCCGTCGGCTGAGCCGGGCTCCCGGATTTCCGACGTGATGGTGGGCGGTGCGCCGATTGATCTGGAAAAGGTCTATGGCGTCGTGTCCAACAACTACGTCCGCAACGGTGGCGACGGCTACAAAATGTTCCTTGATGCTGAGAATGTCTATGACTTCGGGCCGGATCTGGCTGATGTCACGGCGGAATACATGATGGAGCATGCGCCCTACGAGCCCTACACCGACGGTCGCATCACCGTGAAGTAAGTTGCGGAACTGCGATGATGAAATAAGCGGTTCGATATAGACAAACGGGAAAGCCCTCGCGATCATGCGGGGGCTTTTTCTTTTGGCAGAACGGGGAGGGACGTTTCATGCACGGGCGCTGTACTTGCGGAGAGGTTGAGTTTGAACTGACGGCTCCGCCGATGATTGTGCATTGCTGTCATTGCACTTGGTGTCAGCGGGAAACCGGGTCGGCCTTTGCCTTGAACGCCTATGTCGAGACCTCGGAAGTGAAACTGACAAAGGGCGCGCCGGAAATGGTCGAGACGCCGTCGAATTCCGGGCACGGGCAGGCCATTGCGCGGTGTCCTTCTTGCAAAGTGGCACTCTGGTCGCATTACGCAGGCTCGGGTGACACTTTCGCTTTCGTCCGCTACGGGACGCTGGAGGAGCGCGCCGAGATCGTTCCGGACGTGCATATTTTCACCACGAGCAAACTGCCTTGGGTCGTCCTGCCGGAAGGCGCGCAGGTTTTCGAAGGGTTTTACAAACCGAAAGAGGTCTGGTCCGAGGAGAGCCTCGCCCGGTTTAAAGCCGCCCGAGCCCGTGCGGAGGAGGCCTAAATGGATCACCCGCTGATCGACCTGATCAATCAGAAGATCGCAGAGGCCGAAGCCAATGGTGAGTTCGACAATTTGGCGGGCGCTGGCAAGCCTTTACCGCGCGAGGACGACCCGGAGAACGCTCTGCTCAATCGGGTGATCCGTGAGAATGGTGGGGTGCCAGAGTTTGTCACCCTATCGCGCGAATTGGAAAAACTACGTGCCGAGCTGCGTGAGACGGGGGACCGAACCCGCCGCACGGAAATCATGAAAGAGATGTCTATGATGGACGCAAAGATTGATCTGGCCCGCAAAGCGCATCGGTGAGGGCTGGCGCTGAGTGCCGTGCCAAACATGGCTGACGCGTCCTCCCTTCACACCTTCCATCCCGGTGCGCTTTACCATGCATTAAAGTTAACCTGATTAACCTTAATGTGGGATGAAAACCGCGAAGGGCACCGAGGTTGACGTCGGAAAATCTGATGTCCAAATATTCAAAACCCACCCGCACAGATCGGCTCTGGTCCTCGCCGTGTGAGCGATTAAACTGCGGCCATGTGCGGACGGTTTGCGATTTCCTTTCCCAATGATGCGATGGCGCGCCTGTTTCAGGCGGCGCCCGCAAACGATTTGCCGTTCATCCCGAATTTCAATGTCTGCCCGACGACGCAAATCCATGTGATCTACCACGAAAACGTCGAGAATATGGGGCAACGCCGCCTTGTGCCAATGCGCTGGGGCTTCATCCCGCGCTGGTACAAGACGCCGACGGATGGCCCGCTTTTGATCAATGCGCGGGCAGAGACGATTGCCGAAAAGCCCGCCTTTCGCGAGGCTTGCCGTCAACGGCGCTGCCTCATTCCCGCTGATGGGTTCTACGAATGGTTCCGTCCCGAAGGGGGCGAGAAACAGCCGTGGTATATCCAGCCCTCCGGCGAAGGCCCCATGGTCTTTGCGGGCATCTGGCAGGATTGGGAACATGGCGGCGAACGCCTATCCTCCTGTGCGATGGTCACGACCGAGGCGACGGGCCGTATGGCCGACATCCATCACCGCATTCCCGTTATTTTACAGCCTGATGACTGGGGCAAATGGCTCGGAGAAGAGGGGCATGGCGCGGCACTTTTGATGAAGTCTGCACCCGATGAGAGCCTGCGCTTTCATCGTGTCGGCAAGGCGGTGAATTCCAATCGGGCCTCCGGCCCTGAGCTGATCGAGGAGATCGACGAATGAGCTATGACATGAGCAATCCGGCCAGCTGGGAACCGCTCTCCGTGGCGGCGCAGCACATTGGCATGGAGATGACCCATTGGGGGCCGGATGTGGCGCAGATGGAGATCGTGTTGCAGGAGTTCCACAAGAACCGCCACGGCATTCCTCATGGTGGCTATTATGCGATGATGCTCGATACGGCGATGGGCTATTGCGGGGCGTTTACGGGCGATCCGGAAGACAAGAAGATGACCATGACCTTGTCGATGAATATCAACTACTTGTCACGTCCCAAGGGCCAGCACCTGATCGCTGTCGGCAAGCGGATCGGCGGCGGTGCGAAGACGTTTTTCACCGAAGGAACGATTGTCGATGAGACCGGTGAGCTGATCGCGACGGGGCAGGGCACTTTTCGCGTGCGCTCTGGTGTTTGATCTATATGCAAAAACTTGAATAAGATGTCGAGGTTTGCTAATCCTGTCGCAAATCAGACATCTCATCACGGAGTAAATCCATGTCTATCGACCGCGCCGTCTTTGCCTTTGCTGGCATCATGATCATCGTCAGCGTGCTGCTGACCCAGTTCGTCCACCCGCTGTTCTTCTGGTTCACCGTCTTCATCGGCGCGAACATGTTCCAGTCGGCTTTCTCCGGCTGGTGCCCGGCGGCGAAAATCTTCGCGAAACTTGGCCTTCCGGTCGGGTGTGCTTTCAACAAGTGATCTGTCGCAGATCGTAGGATGCGGGGTTCTTCGGGGCCCCGTTTTGCTTTTTGTGTAACGTGAAAGAAAGACCGGTTCGGAGGCAAAGGCAGGCATCCGGAAATGGATAACCGTTTACAACAACCAACCCCCACATTCAGCCCTTGGCGGACGGCCACCAGCCGTGGTCTATTGGCTGAGAAATGACAAAACCCAAACCGATCAGCAGGAGCAGAGAGTAGCTTAATTTACGCCAAATTCTGTCCAAGAGATGGAGAGTAGCTCAGAGCTTGTCAGTTTCGCCGTTTCAAAAGGGCGCGTCCACTGACGTGCCAGCTAACCAGACCAAGAAAGACACCAATGAAAAACGTAGCTTTGATCGCAACAGGCGGGACGATTGCCTCTTCGGCTGACAAAACGGCCGGGGCCGTGAATGCAGGGTTGAGCGGGGAGACGCTTCTCAAAAGTCTACATCAGCCTCTTGAGGGGATCGAGGTCTCGGTCGAGAATTTCGAAGCCGCTGGCAGCTATGCGCTTGATCTCGCGACCATCCATCGGCTGTGTCGCCGGATCGACGAGGTTCTGACGGATGATGGCGTGGACGGTGTTGTCGTCACGCACGGCACCGACACGATGGAAGAGAGCGCGTTTCTCGCGTGGTTGCTTGTCCAGAGCGACAAGCCCGTCGTCTTTACCGGCGCACAACGCCACGCCGGTCAGCCCGATACGGATGGGCCGCGCAATATCTACGATGCGATTTGTGCGGCGGCGAGTGCCGCTCTTGTCGGCGTTGGTGCGGTGATCCTGTTTGAAGGCGATCTTCATGGTGGTCGCTATGTGACGAAGGCGCATACGTCGCGCGTCGATACGTTCCGGTCCGTGGGGCAGGGGAAGTTGGGAGAGGTGGATCACGGCAGGGTCTATGTCTACGCTCGCCCGGCACATCCGCGTCCGGTTTTGGAAACGCCGGCCCTCGATCCCGATGTGGAATTGATCGCGCTGGGCCTTGGCTCTACGCCGCGCCTGATGAAGCTTGCGGGCGAACATGGCGCGACGGGGATCGTGTTGTCGGCATTCGGGCGCGGCAATGCGCCGAAAGGATTTGCCGATGTGACCGAAGAATTGGTCGCGGCGGGGTGCCCGGTCGTGGTGGCGTCTCGCTGCCATGAAGGGCGCACGCAGGCGATCTATGGCAAGGACAGTGGCGGGGTCACGCTTGTCGCGAAGGGCGCTTTGCTCGCCGGAGACCTCTCCGCAGTGAAGGCGCGTTTGCTGCTCTCGGCGCTTGTGGGTAAGGGGTTGAAAGGCCCTGACCTTGCGGCGGCACTGGCCTCATATACCTGAAAGAAAAAGCGCGCGGTCCAGAAGGGCCGCGCGTTTCACTTTGGGGATAGCTTGCCGGATCAGGTCTGACTTTTGGTTTCGACTTCCACAACGACGGAGAGCCCCGGAGTGAGATGATCGGCCATCTCCTGATCGGCATCGATGGAAATCCGGATCGGCAGACGCTGGGCGATCTTGGTGAAGTTGCCGGTCGCGTTCGACCCGGACAGCAGGCTGTATTCAGAGGCCGTGGCCGGGGAGAAGGAGTCAACTTTACCGTGGAAGGTTTTCCCATGCAGGGCATCGACGGTGAAGGAAACGTCGTCGCCCAAACGAATGTCGCCGATCGCGGTTTCCTTGAAGTTGGCGACGATCCAGACGTCCTTGCCGATCTCCGTGACCAGCGACGTCCCCGCGCTCACGTATTGACCGACGCGGGCAGACACGGCCCCGAGATGGCCGTCTTGGCGGACGCGGATCACGGTGTTGTCCAGATCGATTTCGGCGAGAGCCACAGCCGCATTCGCACTGGCGATGTCCGCGTCATCGGCCGCCAGAGCCACGCGGGCGGATTTCAGGGCTTCTTGTTGCACGACGATCTGAGCTGCGGTTTGGGTCTCGGTCGCTTTCGCTTGTTGCAGGCTTTGATGCGAGGTGTCGAGATCGGATTGAGAGGCAACCCCGCGCGTGTGCAGCGTTTCGATGCGATCCCAATTCGTTTGTGCGATCTCCAGCGCCGATTTGGCAGCGTCATGGGACGCCTCAGTCGCACGCAGGCTCGCTTCTGCCGAGGACACGCTTTGCTTGCCAACTTCGAGCGCGGCTTTCGCAGAGGCGAGCTGGGCTTTGGCCTGCGCCAGTTTCTGGCGATAGATGCGATCATCAAGGCGGGCGATCACGTCGCCCGTTTTGACGGCCTGATAGTCCGTGACCTCAACGGCGCTGATGTAGCCGGAGAGCTGCGGGGCGATGGTCGTGACCTGCCCACGGATATAGGCGTTTTCCGTCGTCGGCTGAGCGGAGTTGAACGGCGGCAAATGCCATGCGTAGAGCAAAAGGAGGATACCCGCGATGCCGATGGAGACGGCAATGGCGGTCGGGAGTGCGTGCGTTTTCTTCATGTTGTAGGTTCCGTGCGGGCTTGTGCCGGATTGCGGGAAAGTTTTATGGCCTCATGCCGGGCCGCCATCAGGTCGCGCAGGACGTGAAGCAAAAGCGCGGCAGAGGCGCAGGCGGCGATGAGGAAGACTGCGAAATAGACGTCATCATAGGCCATGACAGTGGCTTGCTGGTTGGCGTCTTGGGCCATGCCCGCCACGATCTGCGCCTTGCGCATGACGGGGTCGGGGAATTGCGTGGCCAGTGTTTTCATCTGTGTCGTGATGGATGCGACGATGTTCGGATCCGACAGGGTGATTTGATCGAGCAGGGTTTGATAGTGAAGCTTGGCGCGCAGGGTTGCGAGCGTGGACAACAAGCCACTGCCGACCACGGCCCCGAGCGATTGCGTCGATATGAAGATGATCACGAAGGACAGGATGTACTGAGGCCCACGCGCGAGGGCGGACATCAGACCGGCCATCATCGCTGTGGGCATGAACAGCATGCCAGCAAAGCCGATAAGCGCTTGGCTGAGGATCAGCTGTTCCGGGCGTGTCATCACGGTCGATTGGCTGTCGAGCCACGCGCCGATCATGATGAGAACGAGTGCGGCCAGATGAAACCAGTGAACCCGCGTCGGCTTGATCCATGCGACACAGGCGAGCCCGCCCATGATGGTCGCGATGGAGACCACCTTGAAGAGCGGGATCATTTCCTGCGCCGAGACACCCATCGCAAGGAACATGCGCGGCACGGTGGAGGATTGTTCTGACAAGATGAGCCGGAACAGGAAGAGCGTGATGGTGAGGTGCAAGATCGCGGGGCTGGCGATCCAGCGGACATCGATGATCGGGGAGCTGCGGTGCAGCTCGATGACGGCGGTCGCGGCAAGTGCGGCAACCGCTGCGGCCAAGAGCCAACCGAGCCATGTCACGTCGTGCCAGTTGTACATGGGGCCAATGACAAAGCCGATCATGACACCGGCAAAGCCGAAGACGATCAGCGCGCAGCTCAGGAAATCGATGGGTTCGATGACCTTTGCGTGCGGAGTGGGGCGCAGCGGCAGAAGATAGACGAGCGACAGGGCGATCATCGCGAGACCCAAGGCGCAAAGATGCATGAGCGTCAGGCCGCCATCGCCCAACAGCATGGGGGAAATAACGCGTGAGAGCGGGGTGCCGACCATCATGGCGGTCAGGGCGGCGGGCAGGCCCAGCCGCAGTTTCCAGTTCTGAGAGAGCGGTTCCAGCATATAGAGGAATGCCAGTGTCGAAAGCGGCGCCGCCGCGATGCCGGAAAGCGTCTGGATGATGACCGCAGAACGGAAATCTGTGACCCAGAGCGAAGCGAAGGCGACGATCATGTAGAACAGGATGCTGAACTCGGCAAAGCGCCGCAGCCCGAATTGGGTGCGCAGTTTGATCAGGAGCAACGGCAAAGCAGCGCGCGGAACCATGAAGGCAACCATCAGCCAGCTGGCCTCTGTCGTCGTCATGCCCAGATCCCCGGCAAAGGCGGGAATGTTCGCGGAGACAAAACCCTGCGCCAAGCCCTGTGTCACGGCGATCATCGTGGCCGCGGCCATATAGGCCAAGGCCTGTCCGATTGGCAGGGGCGCGGGTTGCTCTGGGGTGGGTGCTGTTGTTTCGGTGCTCACTTGCTGGCTCGCTCGGCAATATTGGTGGCGATTTGATCCAGCACGCGTTTTGTCAGCGCCAAGTCCTCATTCGAGATGCCTTGCAGAACCTCTGAACGCAGCTTCCTTCCAAACTCTGTCACCTCGCTGTCCTTGGCTTTCTGGGTCAGGCAGACCGCTTTCTTGCGTGCGTCTCCTTCAATGGCTTCGCGAATGACGAAACCATCGCGCTCCAGCGCATCCAGCTGCCGTTTCAGTGTCGGCGCTTCGATGTCGAGCATGGTGGCCAGCTCGCGTTGCGAGAGGCCGTCATGCCGGGCAAGCGTGGTGATGACGCGGGCGCGCGACATCGTCAGCCCCATGCCGCGGGCACAGTCGTCGAAGTGATGGCGCAACGTGCGCATCACGTGCAGCAGGGAGTCGATCAGAGAGGTGTCGTGCATGGGTTGGTTAGCTTGCTAATGAATAATGTTAGCAGGCTAACTATATTTTTGCGGTGAAATGTCAAGGAGATGTCGAAAAATGCATGCAAATCTTCTGCGAGTTCGCATCGTCACCTGCTTTCAGACAGTTTTTGGGGGCGTAGTCCTTCGTGTCCTGGGGCGCTGCTACAGGTCGGGGCATGCGCGTGTGACGCCATTTCCTATTGCGTCCCCGTTCTCTGCCTGACACGCTGAGGCATCGGAGGCTTTTATGGCGAATATGTCCTCAAAACTGGGTGATGGGCTCAAGTCTGGATTTGACGACGCCGCGTGGGTTGATGTGCTCGACGCTGTCGATAAGACCTATGCCGAGCTGGTCGATTATCAGGAGCAGCTTGAGACCCGGAATGCGGAGCTTTCCAGCCTGCGCACCTTTCTCAGCTCGATCATGACCTCGATCTCTGACTATCTCGTGGTGACCGATAAGGATGGCTTCATCGCCGATCTCAGCCGGTCTTTCTGTGCCGCAATCGGCGCAGAGAAGGCCGATCTGATCGGGCGGCCGGTGGCGGAATTTTTCGAGGGCGACATGCGTAGCCGGATGACCGGCGCGATGTCCGAGGTCGCACGCGAGAAGATGGAGAAGACCTTTGAGGTCGATCTCGAAACGCTCAGCGGCGCGAGCCCCGTCGATTTTCGTGTCGCCGCCCGGCTTGATCGGCGCAAGCGCGTCACCGGGTTCATCCTGACCGGTCGGCCCTTGGGCGAGTTGCGCCAAGCCTATCATGATCTGGAGCACAGCCACGAAGAGCTGAAACAGGCCCAGACCCAGTTGGTGCGCACCGAAAAACTCGCCTCTCTGGGGCGTTTGCTTGCGGGTGTGGCGCATGAGCTGAACAACCCGATTTCCTTTGTCTACGCCAACACCCACAGCCTTCAGAAATATCTGGACCGTTTCGAGTCCTATTTCGATCAGGTGCAATCCGGCGCCAGTCGCGAAGAGCTGGTGGCGCTGCGTTCTGAACTGAAGCTGGAACGCGATCTCAAAAACCTGCGTGTCGCGATCGAAGGGGCTCGGGACGGGGCCGAGCGGGTGCGCGATATTGTTGAAGACCTGCGCCGCTTGTCTGCGGAAGGCTCGGGCGAGATCGCGCCTTTCGATCTGACGCAGACCGCACAGATCGGGGCGCAATGGGTGCAGCGCGGTTTGAAACGTCAGATGAAAGTCACGGTCGAGGGCGAAAGCCCCTGTCTCGCGCTGGGCCGGTCGGGCCATGTGCAACAGGTGATCATGAATCTCGTCCAGAACGCCGCCGATGCGATGGCGGGCGTGGAGCAACCGGAAATCAAGGTGCTGATGTCCTATGAGGATGATCTGGCCGTGATGCAGGTCTGTGACAACGGGCCGGGCGTGCCCGAAGATCTGCGCGCCGCCATTTTCGATCCGTTCTTCACCACGAAAGAGGTCGGCCATGGCACCGGGCTTGGCCTGTCGATTTCGCAGAAGATCGTCGAGGAACATGGCGGTTCGCTGAGTTATCTCTCTGATGTGGCCGAAGGTGCCTGTTTCCGTCTCGCGTTGAAGCGGGGGGGGCGGGCTTGAATATACTCTGGCTACAATCGGGCGGCTGTGGCGGCTGCACCATGTCCTTGATGTGCGCGGAAAGCCCCAATCTGCTGGATCTGTTCGAGGCGGCTGGGCTTGAGTTCCTCTGGCACCCCTCTCTGTCGGAGGCCTCTGGTGCCGAGGTGCGCAAGCTTTTGGAGGCCATCGAGGCGGGCGAGCAAACGCTCGATATTCTCTGCATCGAAGGTTCCATCATTCATGGCCCGAAAGGCACCGGGCGCTATCATATGTTGGCCGGAACCGGGCGCTCGATGCTCGACTGGGTGCAATCACTCGCTGAAAAGGCCGAGCATGTCATCGCTGTCGGAACCTGTGCGACCTATGGCGGGGTGACCTCTGCGGGTGACAATCCGTCCGATGCCACGGGCGTACAATATGAGGGGCGGCACAGCGGGGCGGCTCTGCCATCGGATTTTCGGGCACGTGGCGGCCTTCCGGTGATCAATATCTCCGGCTGCCCGATCCATCCCGATTGGGTGACCGAAACCTTGATGCTTCTGGCGGAGGGCGAGCTTGGGCCGGAAGACCTAGACAGCTATGCGCGCCCGCGCTTCTATGCCGACAATTTGGTCCATCACGCCTGCACCAAAAACGAGTTCTACGAATACAAGGCCTCCGCCGAGGAGCTGAGCCAGATGGGCTGTATGATGGAGCATTTGGGCTGTATCGGCACGCAGGCGGTGGGCGATTGCAACATCAGGCTTTGGAACGGCGAGGGAAGCTGCACGCGGGCGGGCTATCCCTGCATCAATTGCACCGCGCCAGAGTTCGAAGAGCCGGGGCATGGCTTTACCGAGACGCCGAAATTTGCGGGCATCCCGGTGGGGCTTCCGACGGATATGCCGAAAGCGTGGTTCATGGCGCTTGCCTCTCTGTCAAAACGCG
This sequence comes from Celeribacter sp. ULVN23_4, assembly GCF_054788345.1. Lineage (NCBI taxonomy): Bacteria > Pseudomonadati > Pseudomonadota > Alphaproteobacteria > Rhodobacterales > Roseobacteraceae > Celeribacter > Celeribacter sp. ULVN23_4. Next base: position 157,670 of record NZ_JBTVYO010000003.1, read on the forward strand.
CGACGCCGGATCGGGTGGCACAGAACGCCGTCGCCGATCGCATCCTTGTTCCCCCTTCCGTGAAAAGCCGAAAAAATGACTGACGAGACAACCCTTTTGGTCGGCCCTTTCAACCGCGTGGAAGGCGATCTCGAAATTCGTCTCGATGTGGCAGACGGGCAGGTGAGCGCGGCCTATGTCAACTCGCCGCTGTTTCGTGGTTTCGAAGGGATCATGCAGGGCAAGGCCCCGATGGACGCCTTGACCATCGTGCCGCGCATCTGTGGTATCTGTTCGATCAGCCAGTCGATGGCGGCGGCGCAGGCGCTGGTCGATCTGGCTGGTGCGTCGCCCAGTCCGGAAGGCGCGAAAGTCGCGCAGCTTTTGCATATGGTGGAGAACGTCTCCGACCATCTGACGCATTTCAACCTGTTCTTCATGCCTGATTTCGCGCGCCCCATCTATCAGGGCCGGCCATGGCATGACCGCGCCATGACTCGCTTTACAGCCGCGAAAGGCTCTGCGCTCAAACGAGCGATGGAGGCCCGTGCGGCGCTCATGCATATCGTCGGGCTTTTGGGCGGAAAATGGCCCCATACGCTGGCGATCCAGCCGGGCGGGGTGACCCGTGCGCCTTCTGCGCGTGACAAGGTGCGGATCGGGGCTGACCTTGCGGCCTTCCGTGCCTATCTCGAAGAAACCGTATTCGGCGCACCTCTGGAGCATTTCATTGAGCTTGCACAGATCGAACATCTGAAGGCATGGGAGAGCGGTGACGCGGGCCTGTTCCTTTCCATTTCCAATGATCTGGCGCTTGAGGCCTCGGGCGTCGGGACGGGGCGGTATCTGTCCTTCGGTGCCTATCCCGGCCCAAAAGGCGCGCTGTTCAAGCGCGGCATCTGGCAGGGCGGAGCGCAGGGAGACCTCAATCCGGAACAAATCGTCGAGGAGATTTCCCACAGCTGGATGCTCGGCCAAGATGCACACCCGTCACAGGGGATGACGCACCCGGATGAGGATATGCGCGACGCGGCTTATAGCTGGTGCAAAGCGCCGCGCTTGGCGGGGGAGACCTTTGAAACCGGGGCGTTGGCACGACAGATCATCGACGGGCATCCTTTGGCCGTGGCGCTCGCGGCGGAAGGGTCGGTCCGGGCGCGTGTCGTGGGCCGCCTTTTGGAACTCGCCCGAACCCAGATCGAGATGGAACGCCTTTTGAGCAGCATTGACCCGCGCGAGCCTTTCATGCGGCACGTCAAACTGCCGAAAGACGGCGAAGGCGTTGGGATGGTGGAAGCGGCGCGCGGCGCTTTGGGCCATTGGATGCGTGTCGAAGGCGGGCAGATTGCGTCCTATCAGATCATCGCTCCGACGACGTGGAATTTCTCGCCGCGTGACGGGCGCGGTGTGCCGGGGCCGGTGGAGGCCGCCTTGGAAGGCGCTCCGGTGCGCGCGGGAGAAGATACGCCGATTTCGGTGCAGCATATCGTGCGATCTTTTGATCCCTGCATGGTCTGCACGGTGCACTGAGGGCGGCGGTTGTGACGGCATCGAAAAACGAAAAAGGCCTCGAAATCCGGGTGCGCGGACAGGTTCAGGGGGTTGGGTTCCGGCCCTTCGTCTGGCGGCTCGCGCGCGACATGGGATTGCGCGGCGAGGTGCTTAACGACGCTGAGGGCGTTCTGATCCGGCTGTTCGGTCAGGCCGACGGGTTCGAGGCGCGGCTGAGGGCAGAGCTTCCGATGTTGGCCCGGATCGATGCGGTCGAAAGCTCTGAGATTTCCGGTACGGCGGAGCGGTTCGAAATCGTCGCCTCGCAAGGCGGTCAGGCCCATACGCGTGTCACGCCGGACGCCGCGACATGCCCGTCCTGCCTTGCTGAAGTGTTCAACCCGAGCGAACGCCGCGCGGGATATGCCTTTACCAATTGCACCCATTGCGGGCCGCGTTTCACAATCGTCGAGCAGCTGCCATATGACCGCGCCCATACGACCATGGCGCCATTTGAGATGTGTCCGGCCTGCCGTGCGGAATATGAAAACCCCGAAGACCGCCGCTTTCATGCCCAGCCCGTGGCCTGTCCCGATTGCGGGCCGCGCCTTTGGCTTGAACCGGAGGTGGAGGGCGATCCGATGGCCGCAACGGCCGCTCTTTTGCGGTCGGGCAAGATCGTTGCGGTGAAGGGGCTGGGTGGCTTTCATCTGGCGTGTGATGCGCTGAACGCGGATGCGGTGGCTGAGCTTCGGAAACGTAAGTATCGGCCTGCGAAACCTTTTGCCTTGATGGGCACGCTGGAGATGATCCGGCGCTGGTGCCATGTCTCCGGCGAGGAAGAGGCGTTGCTCAACGACCCGACCGCGCCCATCGTTTTGCTATCGGCAAAGGACAAGCCGGAGGGGGTTGCGCCAGAAGGGATCGCGCCGGCGCAAGCAACGCTTGGCTGGATGCTGCCCTACACGCCCTTGCACCATCTGCTGATCGCGGCGGTGAGCGGGCCTTTGGTGATGACGTCTGGCAATCTGTCGGGGGAGCCGCAGGTCATCGGCAATGCAGAAGCGCGCGAAAAGCTTTCCGGTTTTGCCGATGCCTTTCTGATGCATGATCGCGCGATTGCCCGGCGGTTGGACGACTCTGTGGAGCGGATCACGCCGCACGGGCCGATGGTCTTGCGCCGTGCGCGGGGCCGTGTGCCGGGAACTCTGCCGCTGCCCGAAGGCTTTGAGACTGTGCCGCAGATCGCGGCCTATGGCGGCCAGATGAAAGGTGCGCTTTGCCTGATCAAGGACGGGCAGGCGCTTTTGGGGCATCACCTTGGCGATCTCGACGGTGCGCTGTGTTATGAGGCGTTTCTCGAGGCGGATGCGGATTATGCAGAGCTGTTCGATCATCATCCGGAGGCCGTGGCCTGTGATCTCCATCCGGAATTTCGTGCCTCAATCCATGCGCAAACGAAGGGCCTTCCGGTGGAAGAGGTACAGCACCACCATGCGCATCTGGCGGCCTGTTTGGGCGAGAACGATTGGCCTCTGAACGGAGGTAAAGTCGCCGGGATCGTGCTCGATGGTTTGGGGCTTGGTCCGGACGGAACGGTTTGGGGTGGCGAGGTTCTGCTCGGCGATTATCGAGGGTTCGAACGCAAAGCGTGGCTCAAACCAGCGCCGCTCATTGGCGGCGATATGGCCGCGAAAGAACCGTGGCGTAATGCGGTGGCGCGTTTGGATCAGGCCGATATGTCGGAGGTCGCTGATGAAGCCTTCGGCGCGCATCCTCTCGCCATGCTGAGAATGGCGCGGGACAGAGGATTGAACGCGTCGCTGTCTTCCAGTGTGGGGCGGTTGTTTGACGCCTTCGCCGCGCTCGCCGGTTTCGAGGGGGCGCAGAGCTTCGAGGGGCAGGCGGCGATGTGGCTTGAAACACTCGCGCAGCGCGTGTCGATGGAGGCTGGTGAAGCCTATCCTTTGCCCTGCGTTTCGGGGGAGCTGGATGTTTCTGCGATGATCAAAGCATGGCTCGACGGCCGGGAGGCTGACGGCAGTCCCGAAGCTGTCGCGATGCGTTTCCATGCCGGGCTTGCACAAGGTTTTGTAGCGGTCGCGCGCGGCTTGGTCGAGGCGGGAGAGGCGGAGGCCGTGGCATTGACCGGCGGTGTTTTCCAGAATGCTCTGCTTCTTGATCTGACGCTCATGGCGCTTGGGGATGTCCCTGTGCTTCTCCATAAACAGGTGCCCGCGAATGATGGCGGGCTGGCCTTTGGGCAGGCGCTCGTCGCCGCGGCGCGGCGTCTCCCGGTGGGGCGGTAAGACTCTTTCCGCTTCGGTGTTCTTGCGGTTAGTCGCTTCCCGCCTTGTGAGGGCTCAACTCCGTCATCTTTTTGAATCTAATGTAAAAATAAGACACGACAGTTTGTCGCGCTCTGTTTGTTTTACGCGCTTCTCCCGGCGAGACTGAGGATCGAGGCATTGTAGCCATCGCATTCGCAAGTGGCCTTAGGGCCCAACCGCTCGATAAGGGAGGACGCACTTTGACCGAGGCATCGACAACAGAAACCAATGGTCAGATCGAGACGTTTTACGACGTCATGCGCCGACAGGGGATCACCCGTCGGTCTTTCATGAAATACTGCTCTCTGACAGCGGCCGCACTGGGGCTGTCCCCGGCGTTCGTCCCAAAAATCTCCCATGCGATGGAGACCAAACCGCGCACGCCGGTGATCTGGGTCCACGGGTTGGAATGCACCTGTTGTTCGGAAAGCTTCATCCGCTCCGCGCACCCTCTGGCGAAGGACGTGGTGCTGTCGATGATTTCTCTCGACTACGACGACACACTCATGGCAGCCGCCGGGCATCATGCAGAAGCAGCCCTCGAAGAGACCATCGAGAAATACAAAGGCAATTACATTCTCGCCGTTGAGGGCAACCCGCCGCTCAATGAAGACGGGATGTTCTGCATCATTGGCGGGAAGCCCTTTGTCGAGCAGCTTAAACATGCTGCAGAACATGCCAAAGCGATCATCAGCTGGGGGGCCTGTGCCTCCTATGGCTGTGTGCAGGCCGCAAAGCCCAATCCGACCCGCGCCACGCCAGTGCACAAGGTCATCACCGACAAGCCGATCATCAAAGTGCCGGGTTGCCCGCCGATTGCCGAGGTCATGACGGGGGTGATCACCTATATGCTGACCTTTGACCGTTTGCCGACGCTCGATCGTCAGGGCCGTCCGGCGATGTTCTATTCTCAGCGTATTCATGACAAATGCTACCGCCGTCCGCACTTTGATGCGGGTCAGTTTGTCGAAGCCTGGGACGACGAGAACGCGCGCAAAGGGTACTGCCTCTACAAGATGGGCTGCAAAGGCCCGACCACCTACAACGCCTGCTCGACCGTGCGTTGGAATGAGGGCGTATCCTTCCCTATCCAATCGGGTCACGGCTGTATCGGCTGCTCGGAAGACGGGTTCTGGGATCAGGGCTCTTTCTATGACCGCGTGACCGACCTGACGCAGTTCGGGGTTGAGGCCAATGCCGACAAGATCGGGATTGCTGCTGCCGGTGTGGTGGGGGCGGGTGTCGCTGCTCACGCCGCCGTTTCCGCGCTGAAAACCGCGCAACGCAAAGTCCAAGACAATAAGAAGAAAGAAGAGGCGTAACCGATGGTCAGCACTCCGAACGGTTTCAATCTCGACAACACCGGCCAGCGGATCGTCGTCGACCCGGTGACCCGGATCGAGGGTCACATGCGCTGTGAAGTGAACGTCGATGAGAACGGCGTGATCCGCAACGCGGTCTCCACCGGCACCATGTGGCGCGGTCTCGAAGTGATCCTCAAAGGTCGTGATCCGCGCGACGCTTGGGCCTTTACCGAGCGCATCTGCGGCGTGTGCACCGGCACCCACGCGTTGACCTCTGTCCGCTCGGTCGAGGATGCTCTGGGCATTCAAATCCCGGACAACGCCAACTCGATCCGGAACATGATGCAGCTTGCGCTGCAAATCCACGATCACATCGTCCACTTTTACCATCTGCATGCCCTCGACTGGGTGAACCCTGTGAATGCCTTGAAGGCGGATCCCAAGGCCACCTCCGAGCTGCAGCAGGCGGTTTCGCCATCGCACCCGAACTCCTCCCCGGGCTATTTCCGCGATGTGCAAAACCGCCTGAAGAAATTCATCGAGAGCGGTCAGCTTGGTCTGTTCAAGAACGGCTATTGGGACAATCCGGCCTATAAACTGCCGCCGGAAGCGGACCTGATGGCGACGACCCACTATCTGGAGGCGCTCGATCTTCAGAAAGAAGTGGTGAAAATCCACACCATCTTCGGCGGTAAAAACCCGCACCCGAACTGGTTGGTGGGCGGCGTGCCATGCCCGATCAACGTCGATGGCGTGGGCGGTGTCGGCGCGATCAATATGGAACGTCTGAACATGGTTCAGTCGATCATCCAGCAAACGCTTGAGTTCAACCGCAACGTCTATATCCCGGATGTGATCGCCATCGGCGGGTTCTATAAGAACTGGCTCTATGGCGGCGGTCTGTCGTCCCAAGCCTGTCTGGCTTACGGCGATATTCCGGAGCATCCGAACGATTTCTCGCCGGAGCAACTGCACCTGCCGCGCGGCGCGATCATCAACGGTGATCTGTCGACCGTCTATGATGTCGATCCGCGTGACCCGGAACAGGTTCAGGAATTCGTGGATCACAGCTGGTACACCTACGGGGAGCCGGGCAAAGGCCTGCACCCGTGGGACGGTATCACTGAGCCGAAATACGAGCTTGGTCCGAACGCGAAAGGCACCCGTACCAACATCAAGGAACTGGATGAGGCTGCGAAATACAGCTGGATCAAGGCGCCGCGTTGGAAAGGTCATGCGATGGAAGTCGGGCCGCTCGCCCGCTACATCATCGGCTACGCGAAAGGTCATGAGGACATCAAAGGGCAGGTCGATGGGCTGCTCAAGACGATGGACCTGCCGTTCGACGCGCTGTTCTCGACGCTGGGCCGTACTGCAGCGCGTGCGCTTGAATCCGAGTATTGCTCGCGCTTGCAACAACACTTCTTCGACAAGCTGATCACCAATATCAAAAACGGCGACAGCTCGACGGCGAATGTCGAGAAATGGGACCCGAGCACTTGGCCCGCCGAAGCGAAAGGCGTCGGCATGACCGAAGCGCCGCGTGGCGCTCTGGGGCACTGGATCAAGATCAAGGACGGCCGCATCGAGAACTATCAATGCGTCGTGCCGACCACTTGGAACGGCAGCCCGCGCGACAGTCAGGGCAATATCGGCGCCTTTGAGGCCTCGCTTCTGGACACGCCGATGGAGCGTCCGGAAGAGCCGGTCGAGATCCTGCGCACGCTGCACAGTTTTGATCCGTGCCTTGCCTGTTCGACCCACGTCATGTCGCCCGATGGCGATGAGCTGACCACCGTGAAAGTCCGTTAAGGGAGGAATTGTCCATGAAATCTCGTATTGTGATCGCTTCGATCGTGGCCTCTGTGCCGGCCACGCCGATGCTGGCTCATGACGGACATGCCGTTCTGCCGGGGGCGCATGGCCACGCTGAAGCGCACGCTGTCATGGCCGTTGTGGCCGCTGTGGCGATCTGGCTGGTTGCCTCGTCGTTCAAGGCATGGACCGCCAAGCGCAAGGAAGAGTGAAGATGTCGGATCAGGACGCGATTCACCATCCGAACCCGAATATGCCGCTGCCGCTTGAGGCGTCGCGGCTGACTGGGGATGCGCGAGACTCTGATATCGAGAGCATCCGCAACCAGACCTCGGTCTTCGTCTACGAATGGCCAGTGCGCGTATGGCATTGGGTCAACGCTCTGGCGATCACCATCCTCTGTGTGACGGGGTGGTTCATCGCCTCTCCGTTGCCGTCGATGCAGATCGCTGAGGCCACGCATCAGTTCGTCATGGGCTATATCCGTTTCGCGCATTTCGCGGCGGGGATGATCGTGACGGTGGGCTTCTTCGGGCGCATTTACTGGGCCTTCGTTGGCAATCACCATGCCAAACAGCTGTTCTACATCCCGGTGTGGAAAAAGCGCTGGTGGAAAGAGGTCGTGTTCGAACTGCGCTGGTATGGCTTTCTTGAGAAAGAGCCGAAGAAATACGTGGGTCACAACCCGCTGGCGCAAACCGCCATGTTCTTCTTTATGACAATCGGCCTGACATTCATGATCCTGACCGGCTGGGCGCTCTATTCCGAAGGCACGGGGCAGGGCAGCTTTGCCGACCATGCCGCAGGTTGGGTTTTGACGCTCTTTGGCAACAGCCAGATCGTGCATTCCGTGCATCATCTTGGCATGTGGTTCATCGTGGTGTTCATGATCATCCACATCTATGCCGCCATTCGCGAAGACATCCTGTCGCGTCAGTCGATGGTGTCGACGATGATTTCGGGCACGCGGACGTTCAAGGACACCCGCCCGGAATAACGGCGAGTCAGAGCAGACATTTTGGAAAGGCGGAGCGTTGCTTCGCCTTTTCTGTATTTTTTGTTTCCGATTTTTTAAATTTTTGGAAATCTATCTTTCACTTTAGTTGTCATTGCTCGCCCCCTGGTGCCGAAAAACACAGTCTTTTTCGCAGCTTAAATGTATCCCGTTGTATTCTAAAATTTGTGTGTGAGCGCAAAACAGAAGGTTTACGATCAACGGACGGAAATATCGGAAACTAACCATCCACCTTTCGACAGACGCAAAAGCGCAAGGATGTGGATGGCAAATGCGGAGGAGAGCGGATGGGCGCACAGGTTCTTGTCCTTGGGATCGGAAACGTTCTTTGGGCGGATGAAGGCTTTGGCGTGCGGTGTGTCGAGACACTGGCTCAGACACATGCCTTTGGTCCGGAGGTCAAACTTCTCGATGGTGGCACGCAAGGGCTCTATCTTTTGCCGTTCCTTGAAGAGGTGGACACGCTTTTGGTGTTCGATGCTGTGGATTACGGTCTTGAACCCGGAACGCTGAAAATCGTTGAGGATGACGATGTGCCGGCCTTCATGGGCGCCAAGAAGATGTCGCTGCATCAGACGGGCTTTCAGGACGTGATCGCCACGGCGCAACTCATGGACTATTGCCCCGAAAAGCTGATCCTGATCGGGTGCCAGCCCGAAGAGATCGAAGATTACGGCGGAGGGCTGCGTGATGTCGTTGCCGCCCAGATCGCGCCTGCGATTGAGATCGCGATCGAAAAACTGCGCGGGCTTGGTGTCGAGGTGCGCGAAGGTCGGACCGAGAGCAATGATCTGGCCGATCCCTCGATCTTGCGTTCGGCCTATGAAGACGGTCGCCCGTCCGAAGAAGATGCTTGCCGCGTCGGCGATCACCGTTTCCTGCCGCAGGACGCCTGAGATGTGCGTCGGTATCCCTATGAAAATCCTTTTTGGTGAAGATCTTGCCGCAACGGCGAGTGACGGAAAGCAACACCATCTGATCGACCTTGCTTTGACTGGTCCGCTTGAGCCGGGCACATGGGTTTTGACCTTTCTCGGGACCGCTCGCGAAGTGCTGAGCGAGGCAGAAGCTCTCAAAATCAAAGATGCACTGGGTGGACTTGCCGCCCTTATGGAGGGGCGTGAGTTGGGAGATGCCTTCGCCGATCTCGACAACCGCGAACCACAATTGCCGCCGCATCTTCAGGCGGCGCTGGACAAAGGGAACACCACCGCATGAGCCATCCGTTGATAGACCGCCTGACCACGGAGCTGGGCTGGGCTCTGTTGGAGAATGATCACGATGTGGCGGAGTTCGCCTCGCGTCCGGGCATGCATGTCCTGTTCGTACCGGGTGACGCCAAGCGCAATCTGGAGACCGCCGACGTGGCCGTGATCTTGCCGGAACTCAAGATCGCCTTTCAGGGCAAATTTGACTGCGCTGTCGTCAGCGATGCGATCGAGACCGAGCTGCGCGAGGCAACACGTATCCTGAAAACCCCCTCGCTGCTTTTCTATCGCGATGGCGCTTTTCTCGCGGGCATTCCGAAGGTGCGCGACTGGGACGATTACATGAACCGTATCGCGCAGATTCTGGCGATGCCGACGCCTGAAGCGGTCTAAGGGAGACAGAAGATGGTCAACAATTTCCAACTGCCGCCGATGGGGTTCGGACCGGGCTCGCAGCCGCCGGAAGAAGACGGCGCAGAGCTTGAATATATGCCGATGCCGCAGGACATGCGAACCTATACAACGCATCTGCCCGAGGTCGAGGTGACCGACAATCTGCGTCCGGCGCTTGATCTTTTGGGCAAGATTTCAATTGCTTGCGAACAGGCTGCGACGGGTGCTGCCGTCGCGCCCTTCGATCTTTCCGTGCTTGATGAGGCCAATCGTGCGCTGATCGGGGAGACGATGGGCGCAGGCGAAGTGGCCATGAAACTCCAAGGCATCCCGGCCATCAAGGTTCAGGAAAGCGTGTTTGCTGGTGTCTGGCTTCTGCACGGGGTTGGGCTGGATGCGATTGAGGTCGCCCCCGTGCCGCAGATGGCTTTGTCTCGTGCCTTTGAGCCGATGCGCGCCGGGCAAGGCGTTGGTGCGCCGCGCAACCCCGCCGTGGTCAACGCGCCGCCGCTTTTGGTCGAGCTTGAGGACAAATCCAAAGGCTACACCCCCGGTGCAGAGCCGCATGTGATCAACCTGACGCTGTTGCCGCATACGGAAGAAGACCTCGTTTGGCTGGATGTCGCCTTGGGGCAGGGTTCTACCGATATTTTGTCACGCGGTTACGGCAATTGCCGGGTGACTGCGACGGCCTTGCCGCAGGTTTGGCGGGTGCAGTTTTTCAACTCGATGGACACGCTGATCCTCGACACATTCGAGGTGACGACCATGCCGGAAGTGGCCTTGGCCGCGCGTGAGGATCTCGCGGACAGTGCCGAGCGTCTGCGTGAGGTTTTGGAGGCCATTCGATGATCGAGCAGGCGAAGACCATCGGTTTCGAGGGCTCCTATCTCGGCGCTCAGGACAAAATCTCTGATCAGGCGATCATGGAGTGTAAAATCTGTTGGACCCCCTACGATCCAGCGGAGGGCGACGATACCCGTCAGGTCCTGCCGGGAACGCCGTTTCGGGCGCTGCCGGAAGATTGGAAATGCCCGAACTGCGATGCGCCGAAAGAGCAATTCCTTGTCTCTGACGATCCCGGTTCCGACGCCATGCTTGCGGCGGCGCGGCTTGCCCGCAAGACGGAAGCCTTGGTGCGAGATTTCACAGAGGTCTGGCACGCGAAAATGCGGGACGTTCCGATTGTGAATAAGGTTCTGCATGTTCAGGCGGTCGGCTTTGTCGAGCATGAAGGGCGCCCGCTTGGCGTCCTGATTTCCCCGTGGTTCATGAACCTCATTCAGCTGCCTGCTGAGAGTGAGACTTGGGACGCTTTGACGGCTGGAGAAAAAGAAGTCTTGTGTTTCCCGTCGGGTGAGTATGAATTTATTCATAACACGCGCGAGCAAACCGGTGGGTACAAAGCCTGTTCCCTGTTCTCTCCGATGGGCGAGTTCAAGACACAGGCGCAGGCCGTCGATGTGGCGAAAGCCGTTATGGTTGCCTTGTTCCAAGAGGAGCATCGTGCGGAAACGGACCGCAGTGCCGATATTCGGGCCGCGCGCGAGCAGGCCCTTGAGGAGGAGGCGGCTGCGGAGCGAGAGGCGCTTGAGGAGGCCGAGCGCGCAGAGGAGCTTGCCACAGCGCCGACACGGCGTCAGGTTCTGACGGCCGGAATGAGCGATGTTCGGGATGCCTCAACGGACGAGGAGACTGAGTAAACAATGCCTGACGCCACCCCTGACAGAGAGGTTCTGAGCGCCATGTTGCCCCCGGCTCCGCCGGTGGCGCGATTGGCGGTCGGCAAGCCTGTCGATGCGGTGGTGGCCCTGATCCCGCGCCTGTTTAACCTGTGCCGCGGGGCGCAGGACGTGGCTATCAGGATGGCTCTGGGTCTGGAGGTCGATCCGAAACTGGAAGCCACGCTTGCTGAGGATTTCATCCGAGATCATCTGGTGCGTCTCGGGATCATCCTGCCGCGCCAGCTTGGGCTTGAATCGCTTCGCGTGGGACTGGGCGCGCGCGCACTTCTGCCGAAGCATATGCCGGAGACGGAAAGGGAGCTTGAGAGGTTTCTCAAAGAAGATGCCGGTTTTGCGCCCGTTCTGCGCCGGATCGATGCGCGGTTTGCACCCTATGAGGCGACGGCGGATGTTCCTGCGCTGACCGAAGACCTGGTGACGCAGGCTGTTGCTTGTGAAAATTCGGTCGCGGCGCGTCATAGTGAACATCCGCTGATGCAGGTTATTGAGCAATGCCGGGGCCGTGGACCATTGTGGCGCACAGCGGCGCGGATGCTGGATATGGAAGCCTGTCTCAATTGCGAACTGCCTGAGCCGCTCCAGTTGGAGAATGGCTGGGTTGTGGTCCCGGCGTCGCGCGGAGCCTATGCCATGAGAGCAGAAGTAGCGGATGGGGTTGTAACACGTTTTGAACGGGTTACGCCGACCGATCACATGATGGCGCCGGGTGGCATCATGGCGCAGTCTCTTGCGGGACTACCGGAAGAAAAACATGGGCTGGCGCAGCTTTTGATCGATGTGATCGATCCTTGCAGCCCGGTGATTTTGAGTGGCGGCTCGAATAGGGAAGGGCGCGCAGATGCATGAAATGTCCTTGTGCGAAGGCATCCGCTCCGTGATCGAAGATGCTGCCGTCAAAAATGGGTTTTCCAGCGTGAAAGCCGTGCGCGTCGAGATCGGGAAATTCGCGGGGGTGGAGAAGCCCGCGCTTGAGTTTGCGTTCGATGTCGTGATGCGCGGCTCTGTTGCCGAAGGCGCAACGCTTGAGATGATCGACTTGCCGGGATCGGCCATGTGCTACGACTGCATGAAGCAAGTCGAAATTGAGAATAGGCTCGACCTTTGCCCGATCTGTGGCGGTGGCAAGCTGATGCCCGTCGGGGGCGATGAAATGCGGATCAAGGACTTGGAGGTGCTCTGATGTGTACTGTATGTGGATGCGGAACGGCGAGTGTGGAAGGGCATGCGCATGATCATGACCACGATCATGAGCACAGCCATGAGCATGGACATCACCATCATGACCTCGATCACCACCACCATCACCACAGCGGCGATGACATGCATTTCGGCCATGGCCCCGCAGGCGTCGAAGTGCCCGGCATGTCACAGGAGCGGTTGATCGAGCTTGAAACCAATATTCTGGCGAAAAACGACCGCTACGCCGATGCGAACCGTGTGGCCTTGAACGCGCTTGGCTCTTTCGCGGTCAACCTCGTTTCCTCTCCCGGCTCCGGTAAGACAACGCTTCTGTGCAAAACCATCGAAATGCTCGGCGACCAGCCGCTCGCCGTGATCGAAGGCGATCAACAGACCGCCAATGATGCCGAACGCATCCGTGCGACCGGCGCAAAAGCGGTACAGGTCAACACCGGCAAGGGCTGTCACCTCGACGGGCATATGGTGGGCCATGCGATGGAACATCTGACGCTTGAACCGAACGCCATGCTCTTCATCGAAAACGTCGGCAACCTCGTGTGCCCGGCGGGCTTCGATCTTGGCGAAGATTGCAAGGTTGCGGTGATCTCCGTCACCGAAGGCGAAGACAAGCCGCTCAAATACCCGGACATGTTCACCGTGTCCGAGATCGCCCTGCTCAACAAGGTCGATCTGGCGCCGTATTGCGACGTCGATCTTGATCTCTACGAGGCCAACCTGCGCCGGATCAATCCGGGGATCGAGATTATCCGCATTTCCGCCCGCACGGGGGAAGGCATGGAAGCTTGGGTCGAGTGGCTGCGCAATCGCCTTGCCGCGAAACCGGCTGCTCAGAGCTGATCATGGCCGACACGCTGCCCACGATCCTCCTTGTTGATGACGAGGAACACAGCCTCTCGGCCATGCGCATGGCGCTCGAAGATGACTTCGAGTGCCTGACGGCGCTTAACGCCGAGGAAGCACGCGCGCTCATGGAGGAGCATTTCGTGCAGGTGATCTTCTGCGATCACCGTATGCCGGGGACGACGGGTGTCGAGTTCCTGACCCAAGTGCGCGAGTTGTGGCCGGAGACCGTTCGGATCATCATCACGGGCTACACGGAGACCGGGGACATGATTTCCGCGATCAACGATGCCGGGATTTATCAGTTCCTGACCAAGCCTTGGCATCCCGACCATCTTCTGATGGTCGCGAAAAACGCGACCGATCTGTTCCACCTGACCCGCGAACATGACCGCATGTCTTTGGAGATGCGCTATCTGTCGCGTTCCGTCGAAGCCAAGATCGAAGAACAGCGCAAAGCGCTCCGCGAAGGGCTAGGGTTCGAGGCTGTGCTGCGCGCGGGCAACTCGCCGATGAACGCCGTGATCGAACAGGCGCGACAGTTTGCGACCTTTGATGTGCCTGTCGTTCTGACCGGGGAGTGTGGCACCGGCAAACGTCATCTGGCGCGGGCGATGCACTATAGCTCGCTGCGGTCTGACAGGCCTTATTTCGAATTCGACTGCTCTTCTGTCGATGACGATATACTTGAGATCGAACTTTTCGGTGCCCGGCGCGGGGCGTTGCCCGGCGTGTCGAGCCACAAGGCCGGGCTGTTTCAAAAGGCGGATCGCGGGACGCTTTACCTGTCTGGCGTGTCCAACCTGTCGCCCCGGTTGCAGCTTTTGTTGCTCCGCGTGGCGCGCGATGGGACGTTCCGCCCTGTCGGTGGTCATGAAATGCGGCAGTCACAAGTGCGGCTCCTCACGGGGACTGAACGCGATTTGCGCGTTGAGGTGGCGGAAGGGCGGTTCAATGCCGAGCTCTACTATGCGCTCAACAAGGCGAACTTGACCGTTCCGCCACTGCGCGAGCGGTCTGGAGATCTTGGAATTCTGGCGCAAACGCTTTTGTTTGAATTGGCGGAGCAGCATGGCAAACCTGTCAACGGGCTGTCCGACGATGCGCTGCAATTCCTCTCGGAATATGACTGGCCCGGCAATATGCGTGAGCTTGAGAACGAGATCGTCCGTATGCTGATCTTCTCGCAAGACGCTTTGCTCGGACCTGAGCTTATCTCGCGCCACATTCTGCAGGCCAATCCGATTTCCGACGCGGAGCCGGAGCTGGCCGTGGATCGGGTGTTGATCGGGACGGGGACGCTTAAGGATCGGGTCGAGCTGATCGAAATGCGCATCCTGCGTGAAACGCTCACCCGCCTGAAATGGAACAAAAGCCGCGCCGCGAACGAGCTTGGCTTGTCGCGTGTCGGGTTGCGCGCCAAAATTGAACGCTACGGTCTGGCCGATCCCAAACGGCAAGATGAACACACAGCCACCGAAGAGGAGTAAGCCATGTGTCTGGGAATTCCGGGACAGATCGTTCAGATCACCGATGAGACGCGGATGATGGCTTTGGCCGATGTGTCTGGGGTGAAACGTGAGGTCAATATCGCGCCGGTTCTGACCGGGGCGATTGAGGATTTGATCGGCAAATGGGCTCTGATCCATGTCGGCTTCGCGATGGCGCTGATCGACGAGGAGGAAGCTGCCGCGACGCTTCAGGCTCTGCATGATCTCGGAGAGACGCAAGAGGCGCATGAGGCGATGGCGGCTGGCGATCAGGCGCTTGCGGGAACGGAGGCACGGGCATGAAATACGCCGAGGAGTTCCGCGACCCGAAAGCCGCCAAGGCACTTTTGGCCCGCATTGCCGAGTTGACCGACGAGATCGGTGCGACCAAGGAAAAGCCGGTCTACATCATGGAAATTTGCGGCGGGCACACCCATGCGATTTTCCGCTACGGTCTCGACAAGCTGACGCCTGACGGGATCGAGTTTATCCACGGGCCGGGCTGTCCGGTCTGCGTGCTGCCGATGGCGCGGGTCGATGAATGTGTCGAGATCGCCGAACGCCCGGAGGTGATTTTCACCACTTTTGGCGATGCGATGCGTGTGCCGGGCCAGAAGAAGTCGCTGATGCAGGCAAAGGCCGCCGGGGCTGACATCCGTATGGTCTATTCGCCGCTCGACGCGCTGGAACTGGCGCGCCGGAACCCAGACCGGGAGGTGGTGTTCTTTGGGCTGGGGTTCGAGACGACGACGCCTTCGACAGCCCTGTCGATCCAACAGGCGGCGCGCGAAGATCTCACCAACTTCTCGATCTTCTGCAATCACATCACCGTCCCGCCGCCCATCAAAGCGCTGCTCGATGACCCTCACATGTTGCTCGATGGCTTCGTCGGGCCGGGCCATGTGTCGATGGTGATCGGGACACATCCCTATGATTTCATTGCCGAGGACTATGGCAAACCCATCGTGGTCGCGGGGTTTGAACCGCTCGATCTGTTGCAATCGGTGATGATGGTCTTGGAGCAAATCCGCGATGGTCGGGCCGAGGTTGAAAACCAATACGCCCGCGTTGTTCCGGAGCATGGCAATCCGGTGTCTATGGCGGCGATCGAAGATGTCTATGAAATGCGTCCCTCTTTTGAATGGCGCGGGCTCGGTGAGATCGATCATTCCGGTCTGCGCATTCGGGAGAAATACCGCGCATTCGATGCCGAGGAGAAATTCGGGATCGGCTATGCGGCGGGGCTGCGCTCTGTGCAAGAGCCCGAAGGCTGCTCTTGTGGCGCGGTGATGACCGGTCGGCTCAAACCGACGGGGTGCCCGCAATTTGGCAAGGGCTGTACGCCGGAAATGCCTTTGGGCGCCTTGATGGTCAGTTCCGAGGGCGCCTGCGCGGCCTATTACCAATATGGCGGTGCCCGCGCGGCAGAAGCGGCTGAATAAACCTGCGCGGCGGTGATCGCCGCCTGCGTATCTGAGCAAGAAAGACAAAGACATGGCACTCAGGGATCAACATGTGACGCTCGCTCATGGTGGCGGCGGCAAGGCGATGCGCGATCTGATCGGCGAGGTCTTTACCTCCATTTTCGAACCGGAAAGCAGCGAGGATCAAGCGCGTCTCATGACGGAAGCGCTTCAGGAAGACGGCGCAAAGCTGGCCTTCACGACCGACAGTTTCGTGGTCGATCCCATTGAGTTTCCCGGCGGTGACATTGGCAAGATCGCGGTCTGCGGCACGGTCAACGATCTCGCCGTTGGCGGCGCGACGCCCCTGTGGCTCTCTGCGGCCTTTATCATTGAAGAGGGCACTGAGATCGCGCTTTTGCGACGCATCGTGGCTTCGATGAAATCGGAAGCCGAGAAGGCGGGGGTCAAGATCGTGACGGGCGACACCAAGGTCGTCGGGCGCGGGTCTGCTGACAAGGTCTTCGTCACGACCTCCGGTGTCGGAGTGATCCCACCGGGCCGCGATCTGCGTGCCGCCAAGGTCCAGCCGGGGGATGTGGCCATTGTGAACCATGTTCTGGGCGATCACGGCGCGGCTATTCTGGCGGCGCGCGGCGAAATGGCTTTGAGCGCCGATATTCCATCCGATTGTGCGGGCTTGGGGCATCTTATGGCGGCGGTCGCGGAAGCCTGTCCGTCATTGCGCTGCGCGCGCGATGCGACCCGTGGCGGTCTGGCCTCTGCACTCAACGAGATTGCGGCTGAGGCCGATGTGGCCGTGGAGATCGAAGAAGACGGCCTGCCGATCCGGGCCGAGGTCAAGGGCATGTGCGAAATTTTGGGCCTTGATCCTCTGTATCTTGCGAATGAGGGCACCTTGGTGCTTTTCGTTGCGCCCGAAGAGGTCGAGGCCGCTCTGGCCGCCATGCGCTCTGTCCCGGAAGGGCAGGGCGCGGTCGCCATTGGTCACGCCAAAGTCGCGGGACCCGGTCCGCGCGTGACGATGCGCACACTCTTTGGGGCGGGGCGGATCGTCGATATGCTCGTCGGCGAACAGCTCCCGCGGATTTGTTGAGTGCGTGCTCCGGGCATAGTTCTGCTCGCTTGAGCGGTTCCGCTCTTGATAATTTTACAACCTGTCGATTTCTTGGTGCTGTTCTTTTTTCCGGGATTGGCCACTTGGCTGCCCGAAGCGATCGGATGGTGAGACATGCTGCATTCAGCACTTGGATATAAAGGGGCGATGTCCGCCCCGCATCGCGCCGCCGCCTTGGCGGGGCGGGATATTCTTGAGGCGGGCGGGACGGCCATTGAGGCGATGGTCGCCGCAGCGGCTACAATCGCGGTCACCTATCCGCATATGAACGGCATTGGCGGAGACGGGTTCTGGATCATCCATCGCCCCGGTCAGGCACCTGTGGGTGTCTCGGCTTGCGGACAAGCGGCGGCTCTGGCCACGCCCGAATGGTATGCGGAACGTGGCTATACCGAGAACCTTCCGACGCGCGGAGGGATGGCGGCCCTCACAGCGCCCTGTACCATCCGGGGGTGGGATAAGGCCTTGTCGCTTGTGCCGGAGGCGCGCCGCCTGCCGTTGTCGACCTTGCTGGCGAATGCCATCGACTACGCGCAGAACGGCATGGCCGTGACCGGCAATCAATCCCGCACGACCGAAGAGAAACTCGACGGTCTGCGCGATGTGCCGGGCTTTGCCGATGTGTTCCTGACGGATGGCGGCGTGCCGCCCACTGGCCACTTGATGCGTCAACCCGCATTGGCACAGACCCTCAGGACGCTTGCTGAAAAGGGTCTCGACAGTTTCTACTCCGGCCCGATTGCCGAGGCGCACGCGCGTACCTTGGAGGCGGCGGGCAGCCCCTTGCGTCTTGCGGATTTCGAAGCCTGCGAAGCGGAGATCGTCACGCCTCTGACGGTCGAGACCTCGCATGGCAAGCTCTACAACATGATCGCCCCGACACAGGGCGTTGCTTCATTGATGATCCTCGCTCTGTTCGACCGGTTGGGCGTGACGGAAGGGGACAGTTTCGAGCATATCCACGGGCTCGTGGAGGCGACGAAACAGGCGTTTATCCAGCGCAATGCTGAGCTTGGTGACCCGCGCACGATGGGGGAGCCCGCGCAAAACTGGCTGGACGCGGACCGTCTCAATGCGATGACCGCGAATATCGACCGGAAGACCGCGCTCGATTGGCCCTATGAGCCGAAACAGGGCGACACGATCTGGATGGGCGCTGCCGATGCCGAGGGCACGGTCGTCAGTTTCATTCAAAGCGTCTATTGGGAATTTGGCTCCGGCGTGACCTGTTCGGAAACCGGTGTCTATTTTCAAAACCGTGGCGCGGGATTTTCGCTCACGCCCGGACCGAACCAGCTCTCCCCCGGCAAGCGCCCGTTCCATACGCTCAACCCGGCTCTCGCAGAACTGTCGGACGGGCGCGTTCTCGCCTATGGCACCATGGGCGGGGAGGGGCAGCCGCAGACGCAATCCGCCGTCTTCACCCGCTATGTGCAGTTCGGCATGGATTTGCAGGAAGCTGTCACCGCCCCGCGTTGGCTTTTGGGGCGGACATGGGGTGACGAGGCCACCTCGCTGAAACTCGAAGATCGCTTCGATCCCGCACTTGTCGCGTCGCTGAAGGCGGCAGGACATGATGTGGAACTCCTGCCGCCGTTCTCCGATCTGGCAGGCCATGCCGGTGCTGTTCTGCGCCATCCCGACGGGCTTTTGGAGGCGGCCAGTGATCCGCGCGCGGATGGGGCCGCCCTCAGCTACTGAGCCTGAGGTTTCTTGATCTGTTGCCGCTTCTGATCGGTGGTGTTGCGCCTTTTGTCCTTTGGGGCAGAAATGCGCAGCAGAGATTTGGGAAATCGCGCTGCTTGCATGAAGAAGAACAATGTTCCGCGCTGGCGTGGATTGGTGCGAAAACTGTGGCTGTGGCGGACCTTTTTGCGTACCCCGAGTGTGAAATCGGGCGGCTTTGGTAAATGTTTCTCCTGAGAACAGAGCGGATGTGCGGGGATAGGGCCTTGAACCTTTGGTCCAACTCCTGTCTACGGACGGCACGAATTCGTAAACTGGCGTGACCATGACCGAGAGTAAAACCAACGCGGCCTCCATCGTGTTCGACACGGTGGGCAAGGCCTATTCCAAGCCGGGCGGGGGCACCGTGACCGCGCTTGAAGACGTGTCTTTGACCGTGGAACCCGGTGCGATCACCGGGATCATCGGCCGATCCGGCGCGGGGAAATCGACGCTTTTGCGGATGGTCAACGGTTTGGAACGCCCGACATCGGGCCGTGTTCTGATCGGTCAGAACGATGTCGGTGCCGCCAAGGGCGCGGCGCTCCGTGCGATCCGGCGCGACGTCGGGATGATCTTCCAGCACTTCAATCTTTTGTCCTCGCGCACCGTGGCAGGCAACATCGCCTTGCCGCTCGAAATCGCCGGTGTGGCCTCGGACAAGATCAAGCCGCGTGTGGCGGAGTTAATCGACCGTGTAGGGCTGACCGCGCAGGCGGATCGCTACCCGGCTGAACTGTCCGGCGGTCAGAAACAGCGCGTCGGCATTGCCCGCGCTCTGGCGACCGAGCCGAAGGTTTTGCTGTCGGATGAGGCGACCTCCGCACTCGATCCCGAAACCACCCAGACGGTTCTCGAACTTCTGCGCGACATTAACCGTGATCTTGGTCTCACCGTTCTGCTCATCACCCACGAAATGGCCGTGGTGCGGGACATCGCGAGCCACGTGGCCGTGATCGACGGCGGGCGTATCGTTGAGGCGGGGCCGACCTATGACGTCTTCACCGCGCCGCAACATGCCACGACGCGCTCTTTCCTGTCGGGTGTGACGGGCGTGACCCTTCCGGCCTTCGTCAAACATAAGATGCAGGACACCCCGCCCACAAGCGGCGGTCAAGAGGTGATCCGCGTCACCTTTGCGGGCAAACATGCCACCGATCCGATGCTGGCGCTTTTGACCCGCGATCTCGGGATCGAGGTGAATATCCTTGCCGGTGCGGTCGAGGAAATCGGCGTGCACCCGTTTGGCAATCTTCTGGTCTCTCTTCCCGCCGAGCGCGGGGCGGAGGCACGGGCCTATCTCGAACGCCATGAGCTTTTGACGGAGGTGCTTGGCTATGTCAGCTAATCTTATCAACCTTCTGATCGAGGCCACCGGGCAGACGCTTTACATGGTGGCGATCTCCGCCTTCATCGGGACGGTCTTCGGCCTGCCTCTCGGCACCTATCTTGCCGTGTCGCAACGGGGTGAGCTTCTGTCCGCGCCGCTGGTGAACAAAGTGCTCGGCCTCGTCGTGAACGCGACGCGTTCCGTGCCTTTCATCATTCTCGTCGTCGCGATCATTCCCTTCACCCGGATCATCGCAGGCACCTCTATCGGGACCTCTGCGGCCATCGTGCCGTTGAGCATCGCCGCCATTCCCTTCATCGCGCGCCTGGTCGAAAACGCCATTCGCGAGGTTGAGGCCGGTCTCATTGAGGCGGCCCGCGCCATGGGCGCGACACCGTTCCAGATCATCCGCAAGGTTCTGATCCCGGAAGCGCTGCCGTCCATCACGCTTGGCCTGACCCTCGCCGTCGTGAGCCTGATCGGCTATTCTGCGATGGTCGGTGCGGTCGGCGGTGAAGGTCTTGGCGATCTCGGTATCCGCTACGGCTATCAACGGTTCATGCCTGATGTCATGGCCGTGGTGGTCGTCATTCTCATCGTCCTCGTCCAGCTCGTGCAATCCCTCGGAGAGTGGATCGCCGCCAAAGTGGACAAACGCGCGCCCAAAGGGCGTGGCCAATAACCGCAACATAAGGAGATTACACATGCTGCGCGTTGCAACCCTCACATCCGTTCTCGCCCTGATGGCCTCTGTCGCCACGGCTGAAGAGATCAAAGTCGGCGTATCCCCCGGCGAACATGCCGAGATCATGGAAGAAGTCGCGAAAGTGGCCGAGCCGATGGGCCTCGACATCGACGTGGTGGAATTCTCTGATTACGTCGTGCCGAACCAAGCGCTGGCCGATGGCGACATCCAAGCCAACTCCTTCCAGCACGTTCCTTACCTCGACAACCAGATGGCTGATCGCGGTTTTGATCTGACCGTCGTCGGCACCACCATCACCACCCCGATGGGCGTTTACTCTGACGAGATCACCGATCTGGCCGATCTCGAAGAAGGCGCGACCTTCGGGATCCCGAACGACCCGACCAACGGTGGCCGCGCGCTTCTCGTTCTGCAACAGCTCGGTCTGATCTCGCTGGATGAGGCCGCTGGTCTCAAACCGACCGTGCTCGACATCACCGAGAACCCGAAGAAGCTGAAGTTCAAAGAGCTCGACGCCGCGCAACTGCCGCGCTCGCTGGCCGATCTTGATGCTGCGCTGATCAACACCAACTACGCGATCGCGTCCGGTCTCAGCCCGAAAGAAGATTCCATCGCGATGGAAAGCGCAGAGAACCCCTATGTGAACGTGATCGTTGTCCGCACCGGCGACGAAAACGAACCGTGGGTCAAGACGCTGGTCGAAGCCTACCACTCCGACGAGGTGAAGAAATTCATCGAAGAGAGCTATCACGGTACGGTGCTGACCTCCTGGTAAGCTCAGGCTGTCAGATGATCTTTCAAAGGGAGAGCTTCGGCTCTCCCTTTTTCGTTTTGGGTCAAGCCGAGGCGGACGCCCGTTTGACCTGATAGCTGCGATAGGTCAGGGCAATGAGGAACAGGGCTGTCAGGATCAGAATGATCGTGGGGGCGGGGGCGCTGTCGAGCCAAAAGCTCAGGTAGACGCCACTGATCATCGAGACGACGCAGGTCACCACCGCCAGTCCCAGCATCCGGCCAAACTGTCGGGTGAGCAGAAAAGCGATGGCCCCCGGCGCGATCAACAGCCCGACCGCGAGGATCAGCCCGGTCGCGGTAAGGGTCGCGACGATGGTCAGTGAGATCACCGTCAAAAGCCCATAGTGCAAGAGGCCGACCGGAAGGCCCGACGCGCGGGCCTGTGCCGGGTCGAAGGCGTGCAGCATCAGGTCTTTCCACTTGAGAAGCAGAGCGGCGGAAACGAAGAGGGCGATGGAGCCGGCGGTCCAAAGATCATGAGGTTCGACGCCGAGCATATTGCCGAAGAGGATATGATCGAGATGCACGTCTGATGAAATTGCGGTGTAAATCACGATGCCAAGCCCGAACATGCCGGAGAAGACAACGCCCATGACGGTGTCCTGCTTCACCCGGCTGTTCTGCGCCAGATAGCCGGTTGTGAGCGCGGTCACCATCCCTGCGGCGAAGGCACCGAAGATCAGCGGCAGACCGAGGATATAGGCCAGAACCACGCCCGGCAGGATCGCGTGGCTGATCGCATCGCCCATGAGGGCCCAGCCCTTGAGCACCAGAAAACAGGACAAAAGCGCTGTGGGCACCGCCACGATGGCGCAGATCAGAAATGCGTTCTGCATGAAGCCGAACTGGAAGGGCATAAGGAGTGTGTCGATCATTCTGCAGCCTCCTCTGTGAGCGCCGCGCGGGCCTTGGCTTTGGCAGCCAGTAGCCCGTGTTTCGGGGCCCAGATGAAGGTCGCGAGGAAGATCAGTGTTTGCAGGCAGACGATGATCCCACCGGTCGCCCCGTCTAGGAAATAGCTGATGTAAGCGCCGAGGAAGCTTGTGATCGTGCCGATCAGAACGGAGGTCACGATCAGGCGCGGAAAGCGATCACAGAGCAGATAAGCGGTCGCGCCCGGTGTCACGACCATGGCGACGACGAGAAACGCGCCAACGGTTTGCATCGCCGCAACGACAGAGGCGGAGAGCAGCACGAAGAACACGGCTTTCAAAAGACCGGGGCGCAAACCGATGGAGCGGGCGTGGCTTTCGTCGAAAAACACCACCATCAGGTCTTTCCATTTTGCCAGCAACACAGCCAGCGAGACGAAGCCGATCAGCGCGAGTTGCAACGTGTCCTCTGGTGTGATGGCGAGGATATTGCCCATGGTGATGCTCTGGACCGAGATCGCCATCGGGTTCAGCGAGACCATGAACAGGCCGAGGCCAAAGAAGGACGTAAAGATCAACCCGATCACCACGTCGATCTTGAGGCCGGACCGTTCAGAGAGAAACAACATCGCGGCGGCGGCGAGGCCGCCGGAGAGAAATGCGCCAAGGGCGAAGGGCAGGCCGAGCATGTAAGCCCCGGCAACCCCCGGCACGACGGAATGCGACAGGGCGTCACCGATCAGCGACCAGCCCTTGAGCATGAGGTAGGAGGAGAGAAAGGCGCAGACGCCGCCGACGAGGGCGGAGACCCACATCGCGTTGGTCATATAGCCATAGGTGAAAGGTTCCCACAGGATGCTCATTCTCCCGCCTCCGGCGCGGTCTGGGTCTTGTTCTGACTGCCGTAGCGGACCAAGGGCCGTTCATCGTCGGTCAGGATGGTGACATGGCGCGGATCGTTGTCGTCATGCAGGTCGGCACCGCCCAGTGTGAACTGGCGCAGCACACCGCCAAAGGCGCGCTCAAGGTTCTCGCGGGTAAAAGTCGTCTCTGTCGGACCATAGCTCAAGACCGTGCCTTTCACCAAAACCGTGCGGTCGCAGAATTCGGGCACGGAGCCGAGGTTGTGGGTCGAGACCAGCATGACCCGGCCTTCGTCGCGAAGCTCTCGGAGCAGCGCAATGATTTGCTCTTCGGTTTTGACATCAACGCCGGTGAAGGGTTCGTCCAGCAGAATAACTTGTCCTTCTTGGGCGAGGGCGCGGGCGAGGAAGACGCGCTTTTTCTGGCCGCCGGACAGTTCGCCGATTTGGCGATGGCGAAAGTCGAGCATATTGACCCGCGAGAGCGCGGCCTCCACCGCTGCATGATCGGCTTTGGACGGGCGGCGCAGAAAGCCCATATGGCCATAGCGCCCCATCATCACCACGTCTTCGACAAGCACCGGGAAGGACCAATCGACCTCTTCGGACTGCGGGACATAAGCGACGAGGTTTTGGCGCAGCGCGTCCTTTACGCTCATGCCGAGAAGCCGGATGTCGCCCTTGGCCACGGGCACAAACCCCATGATCGCCTTGAACAATGTGGATTTTCCGGCGCCGTTGACGCCCACGAGCGCCGTCACCGTGCCGCGGGGAATTTCGAAAGAGGCGTGCCGCAAGGCGGTGTGCCCGTTGCGATAGGTCACCGTCACATCGCTGGCCGCAATGCCGCCGCCCGGGTCCGACTGGACAGAACTGGCTGTGGTGGCGTGTACGGTCGTCTCGTTCATGACTGGTCTTTCTACCGGAAGGGACGGCGGCCCAGAATGTATAAGGCCTGTCCCGCAATCACACCCAGAAACGCACAACTGAAGGCAGGGTCGCGGGACAGGCGGTGTCAAAGGCAGGTTGCGCTTAGTTCATGCCAGCTTCAAGCCCGTTCACCACGGTTTCCGAGGTGACACGCAACAAATCGAGATAGGTCGGCACCGGGCCGTCCGGCTCTGACAAGCTGTCGACATAGAGCACACCGCCGTAAGCTGCGCCGGTTTCGCGGGCGACCTGTTTCGCCGGGGCGGTGTTCACCGTGCTCTCGCAAAAGACCACCGGGATGTCGTGTTCCTTGACCCCATCAATTACCTTGCGCACCTGTTGCGGTGTGCCCATGTGATCGGCGTTCATCGGCCAGAGGAAGAGTTCTTTCATGCCGAAATCGCGGGCGAGATAGGAGAAGGCCCCTTCGCAGGTCACCAGCCAGCGCTGGTCTTCCGGCACGGTCTCGATCTCGGCACGCAGAGGTTCAAGCGTCGCGCGCAGCTCGTCTTTATAGGCTGCGGCGTTGGCCTGATAGGTGTCCGCATTGTCCGGGTCGTGTTGAACGAAAGCTGTCTCGATATTGTCAATGTAGATCAGGGCGTTGTCTAGCCCCATCCAAGCATGCGGGTTCGGTTTTCCGTCATATGAGCCACCGGTGATGGAGATCGGTTCGATCCCGTCGCTGAGGGTGACGGAGGGGACATCTTTGAGGTTGGACAGGAACTGTTCGAACCAAAGTTCGAGGTTCATGCCGTTCCATAGGATCAGATCGGCCCCCTGCGCCTTTACGATGTCACGCGGTGTCGGTTCATAGCCGTGAATTTCCGCGCCGGGCTTGGTGATCGACACCACATCCGCCGCATCCCCGGCCACATGGCTGGCCATGTCGGCAAGCACCGTGAAGGTGGTCACAACTTTCATCCGATCCTCAGCTGCGGAGGCCGGGGCGGTGATCAGAGCTGCGAGACTGGTGGCGCCCAGAAGGCGTGCGAGGGAGGTCGTCATCATGTGATCCTGTTATTGGAGGAGATACCGTTAATGCAAATCATTCTCATGTAGGGGTATAAAGCGTAGCTTTGTGCGTGAGTCAAGTAGATGAGAATGATTTGCAACAATGTGGTGATCAACACATGCGGTAGCATTGCTCAGCCGGGGTGCCGGTTTGCTGCCAATGTGAAGGCGTGGATAGCCCCGTCAAGAGAGGAGGGGATTTGGCCGCCTTTTCTCACCAAGATTTTCTGCTGTGCGCCCGAATGGCTCTTTTAAAAGGCGTTACGCGCTTCTCTTGTAGCGGGCATTCAATGCGGCAATGTGATCGGAGCCGATGCCACAGCAGCCGCCAATCAACGTCGCGCCGGCCTTCACCCAAAGATCGGTCCAGAGCGGATAGGTTTCGGGGCTGACGTCGTCCCGGATTTTGGAAAGCACCTCGTTGGCCGCGCCATCTTTGCCGCGCGCCGTGAAAGCGTTGGCATAGACGCCGATCGGGATATCTTTCCCAAGGGTTTCGAGTGTCTGGCGCGTCTCGCTCACGGCAGCTTCCATCACTTCCGGCATGGAGCAGTTGAACAGGATGGCTTCGGCACCAAGCTCCACGGCAAGCGTCACTGCATCGCGCACAGGCTCGCCGGAGCGCAGCAGGGGCGGGTTCGGTGCAAGCGGGTCGTCATCGCGCAGACTATAGGCAATCCAGAGCGGTTTGCCTGCTCCGACCACCGCTGTCGCTGTCACCCGCGCTTCTTCGAGGCTGCTCATGGTTTCTGCGAGCCAGAGATCGACATAGGGCGCGAGGCCTTCGACCAACACGGCGAGGATATCACGGGCTCTCATTGGGTCGAACTGATCGGGGAGGTAGGAGCCACAAGCGGGTGGCAGGCACCCCGCGACGCGGCCATTGGGCTGCTCGTCCCGTGTCGCTTCAGCAGCCTCTCGTGCCAGTTTGCCGGACAGGGCGGCGAGTTCCTGACCGCGCTCCGAAAAGCGGTCTTCTCCAATATGGAAGGGCACCACGGCATAGCTGTCGGTGGTGGCGATCTCTGCGCCCGCGCGGAAAAAGGCCTCATGCGCTTGGCGCACTGCGTCAGGCGTCTCCATGAGTGCACCGGCCGACCATTCAGGTTGGCGCAGCTCTGCGCCGAAACGCTGTAATTCGCGGCTGAGGCCGCCGTCGAGCAGGGTGATTTTGGTCATGTTGCCTGTCCATCTTTTCGCGAGCGGGGATGTTCAACTGTCGCCAAACACCTGTCGCATCATCTTCGGGTTTTCGCGCACCCATTCCGCTGCACCAATGGCAACAGCGCGGTAGACGGCTTGCCCGATGGCCTCGCCGAGAGCGGTGTGAAGCCCGGCATAAGCCCCTTGTCCGGCGGGGGCGGCGAGCGCGATGCAATCCGTGCCTGTGCCCGTCACCGGACCATCGACAAAGCGCAATCCGGCCTCCATCACCGCTGCCGTGCGGGCCTGCGCGGCGATGGTGAGGGCTTCGATCTGGGCGCTTTCGCGGATCGGTGTGCTCAGCTGCACGGCGATGTTGATCGTGCCATAGGTCTCGACCGCCCAATCGCGCGGGGTTCTCGCGCCGATCCGTTCGGCATTGCCAAGCCCGACCGTCGCGAGGGCGGCGACATGTGCGTCTGCGACGGTGACCTCCATGTGCTTGAATTTGGTGATGTCGCGCGAGGTCAGAAAGCCGACAGCGTCCGCGTGACCATGGCGCGCCATTTCACTGGCGATCCAGTCATCGACACTCAGCCCGACCGGCAGGTCCGCATTCTTCAATTCGCGCCAGACAATATGTCGGGCGGTGACGAAGCCGGGGCGATAGGGGGCAAAGCTCAGCACCCGCATCGGCGCGCCGAAGTCGGCGGCGAGCCAAGGGCGGTCCAGCTTGGGGCGCAAAAACAGATCGCTCATGCGCGGGCCTCTGGTGTGATCCGTCCAAGCGGCTGCAAGACCATGCCCTCGGGCGCTTCCGCAATGTGGCAGCGGATTGCGAACACCTCGGCGAGAAGCGCCTCCGTCAAAACGGCGCGGGGTGCGCCGTCCGCGACGATGCGCCCTTCGTGTATGACGACGATGCGTGAACAATGGCGCGCCGCGAGGCCGAGATCATGCAGCGAGGCGACAACGCCGCGGCCTTCTTTGGCGAGGGCTGCGAACGTGTCCATGCAGCCGATTTGATGCGCCGGGTCGAGCCCTGCAATGGGTTCGTCGGCCAAGAGCAGCGGCGTATCCTGCGCCAGAGCACGGGCGATCAGGACGCGCGCTTGTTCGCCGCCGGACAGGCCTGTCGCGGGGCGCTCGGCGAAGCTCATGAGGTCCATGCGCTCAAGCGCTGTGATCACTTCCGGCGCGTCTTGGCGTTCGTTTTGCGCGAGGGACACGAGATGCGCGACGCTGACCGGCCATGCGATTTCGCGCGCTTGCGGCAGCCATGCGGCGGCCTTGGCGCGGGCGGCGGGGGAAAGTTTTGCGAGCGTGCTCTCGCCCTCGGCTTCGATCAGCCCGAGGGCCGCCCGCAGGAGCGTGGATTTTCCTGCGCCGTTGGGGCCGATCAGGCCGACGAATTCGCCGGGCGCGACCGTAAAGGAGGCGTGGTCGAGGGTGATGCGATTGCCGCGGCGAACCGTGAGATTATGCGTGGATAACACTGTCATGACCGCCCCCGCATCCGCCAGATCAGATGGAAGAACACCGGCGCACCGACCAAAGCCATCAGGACGCCGAGTTTCAGATCGCGCCCGGGTAGGATCAATCTGACGGCAATGTCGGCAGTCAGAACAAGCGCCGCGCCGCCCAATGCGGAGGTCAGGAGAAGCCGCGCCGGACGTGCGCCGACGAGCGGGCGCAGGACATGGGGCACGACGAGGCCGACAAAGCCGACGGCCCCCGCAACGGCGGTGGCTGCACCGACGGAGGCGGCGACCCCGGCGACGAGCAAAAGGCGCAGACGCTTGAGGTTGATGCCTATGGAGGCGGCGGCTTCTTCGCCCAATGTCAGACGGTCGATGCCGCGTCCGGTGAAGGCCAGAAGCGCCCAGCCGATGGCCATGACGGGCAGCGCGGTCCAGACATGCAGGAACGAGCGATCGGCCAGAGACCCCATCATCCAGAAGACAATTTCATTGGCGGCAAAAGGGTTTGGCGAGAGGTTGAGCACCAATGCCGTGAGCGCCGAAGACAAGGCGGAGACCGCGATCCCGGCGAGGATGAGGGACAGGGTTCCGCCGCTCCCGGCGAGGAGCAGGAGGAGGGTGACGCAGACGGCGGCGCCGGCGAGGGCGGCGAGCGGAAGGGCGAGGGCGAAGAGGGCGGCAAGGCCGGTCTGCAGGGCGATGACCGCGCCGAGCGCTGCGGAGGCGGAGATGCCGATCACGCCGGGTTCCGCCAGAGGGTTGCGCAGATAGCCCTGCATCGCAGCCCCCGACAGGCCAAGGCTCACGCCGACCATCACGCCGAGAATGGCGCGCGGCAGGCGGATCTCGCGCATCACCATGCTGAGAGGGCCATCACTGTCGTAAAACAGGGCGACGAGGCTCTCGATAGGGCCGACCTGCGCCACGCCGATCACCAAAGAGAGCGCGAACAGGGCGATGATCAAACCGGTGAGGAGTGCGATAAGCCACGGATATTTCATTGGTCTTCCAGCCTTTCGCGCACGTCCCGAAGCCGCTCCACCGCGCCGATCACTGCGGGAAGGCCGCAAATCCAATCGCGGTCCTGAAAGGCCATATGACCCCCGCTCAAATGGGTCAAGGCGGGATGGGATAGAACCTCTTCGGCCCGCGCGTAGCCGCCTTGTCCGCGTCCGGAGATTACCAGATCGGGATCGGCCATGACCAAAGCCTCAAGCGGAAGAAACCCGCCATAGGGCAGGCCGAGCTCTGTCGCGAGGCTCTTGAGGCCTGCGGCTTCGATGATGTCACCGGCGAGACTTTCGGCCCCGGTGCTGTAGCCATTGGCCGCATAAGTCGCCGCAGTCGGGCGTCGGCTTTGCGTCGGACTTGTGTCGGACAAGCGTCGGGCAAAATCATCGGCGATGGTTTGTGCGACATCCTCGCGGTCAAGCGCCTGTCCCATTTTGAGAAGGTTGACCGGCACATCATCGAGCGAGCGCGCCGGAGCAAATTCCACAACCTCGATCCCCAGCCGCCGTAACATCGAAACGGTGGCCCGCGCGGTATATTGCCCGGCGAGGACGAGATCGGGTTTGAGAAGGTAGACCTCTTCGGCCTGACCGTGATTGACGGGATAGGCCTGTGCCTCTTCGACCATCACGGAGGCGCTCGGGTCGCGGGCGTAGTCTGTGATCGAGAGCAGTTGTCCGGGCGCTGCGATCATCATGGCGAGCTGATCGGTGCAGAGGTTGATCGAGACGACGCGTTTGGGGGCGGTCTCGGACGGTGGCTTCGACAGTGACTTCGACGGTGGCTCGGACAGATTGTCGGCAAAGGCCGTCGCCCCCGTGAAGACAAGGGCGGCGGCGAAGCTTATGAGCGCAGAAGGGCGCACTTAGAAGGACGCTTTGACGCCGATATAGGCGGAGCGACCCGGCGTGTTGTAGCCTGAGATGGTTTCGTAATCCTCGTCGGTCAGGTTGTCTGCGCGCAGGTAGAGTTGAACCTTGTCGGTCAGGTCATAGGACAGGCTTGCGTGGAACAACGTGTAGTCATCCAGATCGAAGAGCGTCGAGGTGGAGGTGTCGATGTCCTTGAGGTCTGAGACGAATTGCACTTCGAAGGCACCGGAAAGGCGGTCCGTCAGAGTGGTATCAAGGCCGATGGAGGCGTCATGACGCGGAACCCGTGCCGCGCGCTGGTTGCTATGTTCGGCATCGGTATAGGTATAGTTACCGTAGAGTGCGAACCGTTCCGACAGACCATAGCGCCCGGAAAGCTCAAGACCTTTGGACGTGGTGGTTCCGCCGATCTGCTCGTAAGCATAGGTGCTGTAGTTGTAGTCAATTTTGTCGTCGATTTCCGTGTAGAACAGCGTTGCTTTTGCGAAATCATCGCCCAAGAAGCGGCGCTCAACACTCAATTCAGCGCTGCGGCTGGTTTCTTCGGTGAAGTCGGGGTTGCCATAGTCACTGTAGCGTTCATAGAGCGAGGGGGCGCGGAAACCAGTGCCCAGAACCCCACGTATGATCCAATCGGGTGTGACTTCCCATGCGGCAGCAAGGCGTCCCGAAAGGTGATCGCTGAGTTTGGAATGGTCGTCATAGCGCAATGCGGCGGAAATGTTCAGCCCAGAGGTCGGCTCGATCAAAATCTCTCCTTTCACGGCGGCATTGCGGTCTTTGTTTATGGTGTTGCCCCACGCGCTGAGAACCTTGAATTTTTCTTCGGTATATTCGGCACCAAAAGTGAATGTCGTAATGGCGGAAATGTCGGCGGAGCCGAGGTATGTGAATTCCTTGCGGCGGCTGATGTAGTCGATTGCCGCCCCGCCTGACAGGTTGGTCCGGTCGGCGTGGAACATTGAAGCGCCAATTTCATGCGTCACGAGATCGCCATGGATTTGAGCGTAGGCCCGCAGACCTTTTTCCTCGCGGCTTGCGGTCGCGTAGGTATCAAAGGAGACATCATAGTCCAGATCAGACGTGCGATAGAGACCGCTTAGCCCAAACGTTACAGTGTCACTGACGTCTTGCTCCAGGCCAAAGGTCAGAGTGGTTTCCTCGAACCCGTCATCTTCGGTGTTGTTGGACTGTGCAGAGAAACCATCGGTTTTGAAGTGAGAAAGTGTGAAAGCCAGAGAGCCGGTGTCACTTTCGATTTTGTTGGAGACACCTGCGGAGTAGGTGCCGTAGCTGCCGGCCTCAACGGTCGTGCTCAGTCCGGGCTCGCCTGAGAGTGTGTCGATGCTGACCAATCCGGCAATAGCTTCGGAGCCGTAGAGCGCGGATTGCGAGCCTTTGAGTACCTCAATCGAGGAGATGCCGTAGGAAAGTAGCCCGCCGAAATCATATTGTGCTTGAGGGCCTGCCACATCTGTCACGTCAATACCGTTGATCCGTACTCCGATGTAATTGGAGGAGAGGCCACGAATGCGTAATGTGGTGCTGGCTCCGACACCGCCGTTGCGGCTCATCGAGACGCCGGGCAGAGTAGAGAGTACATCAGAAACCGATTGCGCGGCGTCGCCCGTCTCATCGATGCCCAAAGTCTCCACCGTCGCGCCCGTGTCGCTTTTGGCGACGGGCGTCAGGCTTCCGGAGACGACGATTTCGTCCAGAGTGTATATCTCGCCCGCGTCTTGGGCGAGGGCGGCAAGTGGTAGGGTTAATGCGGCAGAGGCCAGCAATGAAAAGCGCAGGCTGGTAAGGGCGTGCATGGAGTATCCTCCTGAAAAGAAGCGCGCGGCTTCCCGTGATCCGTTTGGGCCTGTGGAGGAATGCTCCGCAGACAGTGAGTGCGTCACCGCTGCGGATGTGCCGCTTCCATGGCACGCCCCGCGCCCGGAAAAGGGTGATCATCCAAGCAGGTCTCCTGGCTCACGGATCTCGGCGACAGCCAGCCTTCCCGGGGAAATCCCAGTGGCTCTGGTTGGCCTCGCTCACCGCTCACAGTTGCGGGGGCAGCCACGGCTTCGGGCGTTAGGGCCCGTTCCATGTTCCCTTTTATCCGGGTGTTATGCCGGAACTTGAATGGGTGCAGAAAAGCGATATGGCCGAAGAAGTCAAGATTCTCCGGCCAATCGCGTCATTATATATGGCTTCACGTCGCGGAAGGGCGCGTGGCGGCGGGTTTGCTCAGCGCTTGTTTTTCATCGCATCAAGCAGAGCCGCGCCGAGGGCACCTTGGCCACCGCTTTGGGGTCCACCTTGGCCCTTGCCTTGGTTGTGCGCGCCGCGCCCTTTCGGACCGCCGGGGTTGGGGCCACGGGGCTTGCCGCCGTAATTGCCTTTGCCGCCGTTGCCAGCTGGGTTGCCACGCGACTGTTGGGGTTTGCGATCTTCGGACGCGCCGCCGTCCTTGCGCATCGAAAGCCCGATGCGTTTGCGGGGAATATCCACCTCGGTGACGCGCACAGAAACGATGTCTCCAGCTTTCACCACCTCATGCGGGTCTTTGACGAAACGGTCGGCGAGCTGGCTGACGTGGACCAGCCCGTCTTGGTGCACGCCGATGTCGACGAACGCGCCGAAGGCGGCGACGTTGGTGACGGTGCCTTCAAGCCGCATGCCGGGTTTCAGGTCTTTGATGTCTTCGACGCCATCGGTGAAGGTCGCGGTTTTAAACTCGGGACGCGGGTCGCGGCCGGGTTTTTCCAGCTCTGTGAAAATGTCGCGCACGGTGGGTAGCCCGAAGTCCGTGGTGACGAATTGCTCGGCGCGCAGGCCCTTGAGCGCGGCGGGGCTGCCCATGATATCGCGGATGTCGCGGCCACAGGCTTTGACGATCTCGCGGGCGACGTCATAGGCCTCCGGGTGCACGGAGGAGGCGTCGAGCGGCTCGTCGCCCTCGCGGATGCGCAGGAAACCCGCGCATTGTTCAAAGGCTTTCGGGCCGAGGCCGGAAACTTTGAGCAGGGATTTTCGCGAGGGGAAAGCGCCGTGGATGTCGCGGTGGATGACGATGCTTTGGGCGAGTGACGGGCCGAGCCCCGCGACTTGGGCCAAGAGCGGCGCAGAGGCCATGTTCAGGTCCACGCCGACGGCGTTCACCGCGTCTTCGACCACGGCTTCGAGCGCTTGTGACAGGCGGCGCTGGTCGACGTCGTGCTGATACTGGCCGACGCCGATGCTTTCGGGTGTGATCTTCACCAATTCCGCGAGCGGGTCTTGCAGACGTCGGGCGATGGAGACCGCGCCTCGAAGCGACACGTCGAGATCGGGGAATTCCGTGGCGGCAAGCTCAGATGCGGAATAGACCGACGCGCCCGCTTCCGAGACCACGACTTTGGTCGGGGCTTTGACGGAGGGCGGCAGGAGTTTGAGCGTTTCGCCCACGAGTTTCTCGGTTTCCCGGCTGGCGGTGCCGTTGCCGATGGCGATCAGATCGACGCCGTGACGGGTCACTAGATCGATGATTTTCGCCTCTGCCCCGCGCACATCCATTTTCGGCTGGAACGGATAGAGCGTTGCGGTTTCCAAGAGCTTGCCGGTGGCATCGACCACGGCGGCTTTGACGCCTGTGCGGATACCCGGATCGAGGCCGAGCGTGGCTTTCGCGCCCGCCGGAGCGGCGAGCAAAAGGTCTTTGAGGTTGCGCGAGAACACGGTGATCGCGTCCTCATGGGCACGCTGGCGCAACTCGCCCAGCAGGTCGATGTGCAGCGAGATCGCAAATTTGACCCGCCAAGCCCAACGCGCCACGGTGCGCAGCCACAGATCGCCGGGCTGCTCCGATGCGGTGCCCAGATAAGACGCGACCATGGCGATGGCGCGTGCCGCGCCGTCTTCCGGCTCGGGCGCGATGTCCATCGTGACGATCTCTTCCTTGGCGGCGCGCAGGATGGCAAGCGCGCGGTGGGAGGCGATGTCAGCCCATTTCTCGGAATGGTCGAAATAGTCGGAAAACTTCGCGCCTTCTTGTTCCTTGCCCGCGATGACCTTCGCGGTGACAAGCGCCTCGCGCCGCATGAAATCGCGCAGCTTGCCGAGAAGCTCTGCACTTTCTGAGAGCTCTTCGGTGGCGATGTCACGCGCGCCGTTGAGCGCGTCTTTGACGGTGGGGACGGCCTCAGAGATGAAGCCTTCGGCCAGTTTTTCGGGATCGGCGGAGCGGTCCGATTTGATCGCGTCCAACAAAGGCTCCAAGCCGTTTTCGCGGGCGATCATCGCCTTGGTCCGGCGTTTGGGCTTGTAGGGCAGGTAGATGTCTTCGAGCGTTGATTTGCTCTCCGCGCCTGCGATGGCTCGTTTGAGCTCGTCGGTCAGCTTGCCCTGATCCTCAATGGATTTGAGGATGGTCACCCGGCGGGCTTCAAGCTCGCGCAGGTAGGAGAGGCGGTCATTGAGAAGACGCAACTGCGTGTCATCGAGGCCCCCCGTGACCTCTTTACGATAGCGCGCGATGAAGGGGACGGTCGCGCCCTCGTCCAAAAGCCCGATCGCGGCGGAGACCTGTGTCTGCGAGGCGGCGATGTCGGTGGCGATGGTGCGGGCAATACGCGCGGATGTTTGCGGATCGGTGGGCGTGCTCAACTGTGGTCCTCCTGTCGGGACGTCTGTCTTAGCGGTCCTGATCGGCCGCGCCAAGAGGAGACGTGGCCTGTTTGGGGGTGATATGATATGCCTATCAAAAGAAGCGCTTTTGATCGGAACCTCCCTATGCTGAGCAAGCTCGAAATGTTCATCGCCGTCGCCAAAGAGGGCCATTTCGGGCGGGCCGCGATCTCGCTTGGCATCACGCAACCCAGCCTTTCGGCGGGAATCAAGCAGCTCGAAGATCAGTTGGGCGTGCAGCTCATTTTTCGCGGTTCGCGCTTCGGCGGATTGACGCCGGAGGGGCAAAGGGCCTTGGTCTGGGCGCGCAAGATTGTCGCCGACAGCCGCCAGCTTCGCGATGAAATGCGGGCGACGAAACATGGCCTGTCCGGGCAGTTGCGGATTGCGGCGATCCCGACGGCGCTCACTTGGGCCGCGCGGCTTTCGACCGTGTTCATGACGGCGCATCCGAATGTGCGCCTGACGATCCTGTCGAAACCTTCGTCGCAAATCCTGACCATGCTGGACGATCTCGATGCGGACGCGGGGCTGACGTATCTCGACAATGAACCTCTTGGTCGCGTGAGTGCCGTGCCGCTCTATGAAGAGCGTTACATGGTGGTGAGCGCTGAGGGGGGCGTCTTTTCCGGGCGCAAATCGGTCGATTGGAGCGATCTCGACGGGGTGCCGATCTGCCTTTTGTCGCCGGAAATGCAGAACCGACGGATCATCGACCGTAACCTGAGCGCATCTGGTGTGGTGCCGGAGGTGGGCGTCGAATCGAATTCGACGGTGGTGTTGATCGCGCATGTGGAGAGCGGTGGCTGGATCACAGTCCTGCCCGAAGGCGTGGCGCGGTTTCTCACTGAGGGTAAGGCGCTCGATCTTATTCCACTCTCTGGTGGGGAGGTCGGGCACCGCGTGGGGCTCATCGCGCCACACCGTGATCCGAATACGCCGGTTTTGGCGGCGCTGTTGGCCGAGGCGCGACGGATTTCAGATCTAGTTTGATAGTTTTTCTCTATCATTTAACGATTTAACGATATTGATTTAACGATGTCGCGCGTGGTCACATGGTCAAAATGTATACGGTCGTATTCCATGAGGTCAGCCATGTCGCCAGCCCACGCTCTCGCTCTGTCTGCAGATGACGGGACCATTGCAGAAATTATCTCTGCACATGTCTCACACGAAGGTCCGCTTTTGCCGATCCTGCACGCGTTGCAGGATGCGTTCGGTGTGATCCCGGCGGCGGCCCATGCGCCGATTTGCAAGGCGCTTTCGATCACCTCAGCCGAATTAAAGGGCGTGATCTCGTTCTACCATGATTTCCGGGAAAAACCGGCAGGCAAGCATGTGCTGAAAATCTGCCGCGCTGAGGCCTGCCAGTCGATGGGTGGGGTCGCTTTGGCCGAACGGCTTTTGGACAAACTCGGCCTTGAGTGGCATGGCACCACGCCGGATGGGAAGCTGACGGTGGAGCCGGTCTATTGCCTTGGCCTTTGTGCTTGCGCGCCCGCCGCGATGGTGGATGACAAGCTGATCGCGCGGGCCGATGAGGCGCGGGTGGAGAAGGCTTTGGCGGCCACGAAAATTGGGGTGTCGGCATGAAAATTTACGTTCCGATGGATTCGGCGGCCAAGGCGCTGGGCGCTGACGACGTGGCTGCGACGCTGGCGCAAGAGATTGCTGCGCGCGGTCTGGATGCAGAGATCATCCGCAACGGCACGCGTGGGATGATCTGGCTGGAACCGCTGGTCGAGATCGAGACGGATGGCGAACGCCTGGCCTATGGGCCGGTGTCCGAGGACGATGTCGCGGCGCTTCTGGATGGCGAGGTCGAGACACTGGGCAAGGTCGAGGACATTCCGTTCTTTGCGCGTCAGACCCGGCTGACCTTTGCGCGCTGTGGCCTGACCGATCCGCTGTCTCTTGCGGATTATGAGGCGCACGGCGGACTCGCAGGTCTCAAGCGTGCGATTGGCATGTCGCAAGACGATATCATCGACGAGGTGAAACTCTCCGGCCTGCGCGGTCGCGGTGGGGCGGGGTTCCCGACCGGGATCAAATGGGACACGGTGCGGCTCGCCCGTGCGCCGCAGAAATATATCGTCTGCAACGCCGATGAAGGCGACAGTGGTACATTCGCCGACCGGATGATTATGGAGGGCGACCCCTTTACCCTGATCGAAGGCATGACGATCGCAGGCCTCGGCTGTGGGGCGACGAAGGGTTACATCTACACCCGCTCCGAATATCCGGATGCCGTGGCCGTGATGCGCCGGGCGATTGAGATTGCGCGCGGTGCGGGCGTGCTGGGGGCTGATGTGCTGGGCTGTGGTCGTGCCTTTGACATGGAAGTCCGTGTTGGCGCGGGGGCCTATGTTTGCGGCGAGGAAACGTCCTTGCTCAATTCGCTCGAAGGCAAACGCGGGGTGGTCCGTGCCAAACCGCCGCTTCCGGCGCTTGAGGGCTTTCTGGGCCGTCCGACCGTGGTGAACAACGTGATCTCTCTGGCGACCGTGCCGGCGATTTTCGCCAAGGGCGCGGAGCATTACGCCAATTTTGGCCTTGGTCGCTCGAAAGGCACCATGCCGATCCAGATCGCGGGGAACGTCAAACAAGGCGGGCTGTTCGAGACCGCTTTTGGTATGCCGCTCGGCACGTTGGTCAACGAGATCGCGGGCGGCACCGCCTCCGGGCGTCCGGTTAAGGCCGTGCAGGTTGGTGGGCCTCTGGGCGCCTATCTGCACCCGGATCAGTTCGACACGCCCTTTGGCTACGAAGAGTTCGACGGGCAAAAGGCACTGATTGGCCATGCCGGAATCGTGGTGTTCGACGACAGCGCGGATATGCTGTCGATGGCGCGGTTCGCGATGGAATTCTGCGCGGTCGAAAGCTGTGGCAAATGTACGCCCTGTCGCATCGGGGCGGTGCGGGGCGTTGAGACGATTGATCGGATTGCCGAGGGGGATACGGCTGCGATCCCGCTTTTGACCGATTTGTGCGAGGTGATGGTGGACGGATCGCTCTGTGCGCTGGGCGGGTTCACGCCCTATCCGGTGATGTCGGCGCTGCGGCATTTCCCGGAAGATTTTGCGCCGAAGATCGCGCAGAAGGAGGCCGCAGAATGAGTGTTGAGCTTTGGAGCGAGGGGCCAGCCCCTCGCGCTCCCCGGGATATTTGCGGACAAAAGAAAGGGGCGGTGGCATGAAGGATTTTGTGATTCCCTGGGAGAATGGGACGGGTGTCTATGACGATGTGGATCGTGGCACGCCCGCCAAGACCGGAAAACCGGTGACGCTGACCATCGACGGGATGGTGATCACCGTGCCGGAGGGGACGTCTGTCATGCGCGCGGCCTCTGAACTGGGCATTCAGGTGCCGAAGCTTTGCGCCACCGACAGCCTTGAGGCCTTTGGCTCCTGCCGTCTTTGCGCCGTCGAGATCGAGGGCCGTCGTGGCACGCCCGCGTCTTGTACCACGCCGGTGCACGCCGGGATGAAGGTCCACACCCAGACCGACAAACTGCGCCGCATTCGTAAGGGCGTGATGGAGCTTTATATCTCCGATCACCCGCTCGATTGCCTGACCTGTTCGGCCAATGGCGATTGCGAATTGCAGGATATGGCAGGCGCGGTCGGCCTGCGCGATGTGCGCTATGAAGCGCCGAAAAGCGCGCCGCTCGCAAACCATTTCGAGACGCGCAACACCTCTGGAGAGGCCAATCCCGAATGGCTGCCCAAAGACGACAGCAACCCGTATTTCTCCTACGATCCGTCGAAATGCATCGTCTGCAACCGCTGTGTACGGGCCTGCGAAGAGGTACAGGGGACCTTTGCTCTGACTATCGAAGGCCGCGGGTTCGACAGCCGCGTGGCCGTGGGCGCAGAGAATTTTTTGGCTTCCGATTGCGTGTCCTGTGGCGCCTGTGTTCAGGCCTGCCCGACCGCGACGCTGCAAGAAAAATCTGTGATCGAGATGGGCACGCCGGACCGTTCCGTTGTGACCACCTGCGCCTATTGCGGCGTTGGCTGTTCGTTCAAGGCGGAGATGCAGGGCGATCAACTGGTCCGCATGGTGCCTTATAAACACGGCAAGGCGAACCGGGGGCATTCCTGTGTTAAAGGCAGATTTGCCTATGGGTATGCCACCCATAAGGATCGTATTTTGAGCCCGATGGTCCGCGACAGCGTCGATCAGCCGTGGCGCGAAGTGTCCTGGAATGAGGCGCTGTCTTTCGCGGCGAAGAAACTTGTCGGGCTTCAGAAGAAATACGGTCAGAAGAGCATCGGGGTTATTACCTCCTCGCGCTGCACCAACGAGGAAACCTATCTCGTCCAAAAACTCACCCGCGCGGTCTTTGGCAACAACAACACCGACACCTGTGCGCGGGTGTGCCACTCCCCGACCGGCTATGGTCTGGGGCAGACCTTCGGCACCTCGGCGGGGACGCAGGATTTCGACTCGGTCGAGAAATCCGATGTCGTGGTGGTGATCGGCGCGAACCCGACGGATGGACACCCTGTCTTTGCCTCGCGCCTGCGCAAACGTCTGCGCGAAGGGGCCAAGCTGATCGTGATCGACCCGCGCCGCATCGATCTCTTGGAAACGCCACACCTGAATGAATCGCATCACCTGCCGCTCAAACCCGGCACCAACGTCGCCGTGGTCTCTGCGCTGGGGCATGTGATCGTGACCGAAGGGCTTTATGATCAGACCTTCATCGCGGAGCGCTGTGATGTGGATGCCTGGGAAGATTACAAGGCGTTCATCTCCGACGAACGCCATGCGCCGGAAGCGACCGAAGCCCTCACAGGCGTGCCTGCACTGGCGCTCCGCGAAGCCGCGCGTGCTTATGCACAGGGCGGCAACGGAGCGATTTATTATGGCCTCGGTGTGACCGAACATTCGCAAGGCTCGACCACGGTCATGGCCATCGCCAACCTTGCGATGATGACCGGCAACATCGGCCGTCAAGGCGTGGGTGTGAACCCGCTGCGCGGTCAGAACAACGTGCAGGGCTCCTGCGATATGGGCTCTTTCCCGCACGAACTGCCGGGCTATCGCCATGTGAAACTGCCGGAAGTGCGCAAGATTTTCGAAGACACCTGGGGCGTCGAGCTTGATGCGGAACCCGGTCTGCGCATTCCGAATATGCTGGACGCGGCTGTCGATGGCACCTTCAAAGGGCTCTATTGTCAGGGCGAAGACATCCTGCAATCCGACCCGGACACCAAACATGTGGCCGCCGGTCTCGCTGCGATGGAATGCGTCATCGTGCATGATCTGTTCTTGAACGAAACTGCAAATTACGCACATGTTTTCCTGCCCGGATCGAGCTTTTTGGAGAAAGAAGGCACATTCACCAACGCTGAGCGCCGCATCAACCGCGTGCGCAAGGTGATGTCGCCTAAGAATGGGTTCGAGGATTGGCAGGTCACGCAGATGCTCGCTAACGCCGTTTTGAAAGAGACGGGCGGCAAGCCGTGGCGCTACACCCATCCGGCGGAGATCATGGCGGAGATTGCCGCGACCACGCCGTCCTTCGCAGGTGTCGATTACGCGGTTCTTGAAGAGAAAGGCTCTGTCCAATGGCCCTGTAACGAGGCGCACCCGGAGGGCACGCCTTTGATGCATGTCGACGGTTTCGTGCGC
Source organism: Celeribacter sp. ULVN23_4 (assembly GCF_054788345.1). Lineage (NCBI taxonomy): Bacteria > Pseudomonadati > Pseudomonadota > Alphaproteobacteria > Rhodobacterales > Roseobacteraceae > Celeribacter > Celeribacter sp. ULVN23_4. The sequence continues at coordinate 198,056 of NZ_JBTVYO010000003.1, forward strand.
GGCAAGGGGCGGTTCATCGTCACCGAATATATTGCCACGGACGAGAAATCCGGGCCGCGCTTCCCGCTCTTGCTCACCACGGGCCGTATCCTCAGCCAGTACAACGTGGGTGCCCAGACGCGTCGGACGGAGAACTCCGTCTGGCACGATCAGGACGTGTTGGAAATTCACCCGCATGACGCCGAAAATCGCGGTTTGCGGGATGGCGATTGGGTGCGTCTGGCGTCGCGCTTTGGCGAGACCTCGCTGCGGGTCAAGATCACGACCCGCGTCAGCCCCGGCGTGGTCTACACCACCTTCCACCACCCGGACACGCAGGCCAATGTCATCACCACGGATTACTCCGACTGGGCAACGAATTGCCCGGAATACAAGGTGACGGCGGTGCAGGTGTCGCCATCGAACGGCCCGTCGGAATGGCAGGAGCGCTACAACGCGCAGGCCGAGCAATCGCGCCGGATTGAGGCCGCTGAATGACCACGGTCGACGCCCTCCCGGAAGAAGCCCCCGTCGCGCTCGTGTATAACGGCTCGACGGCGGCGGTCATGATGGCGTCGCCCTTTGATTTGCCTGAGTTTTTGAACGGCTTTGCTGTGTCCGAGGGCATTGTCGCGGATGCGTCGGAGGTGACGGAAATCACGGCAATCAAGCATTCCAACGGCTATGAGGTACGCGGACGCATTCCTGAAGAGCGCTCCGGCGCGATGGATGCGCGGCGACGGGCTTCTGTCGGGCCGATGGGCTGCGGGCTTTGCGGGATTGAAAGTCTTGATGAGGCGACGGGTTTTCCGGGGATGGTGACGCCGATGGCGGCGGGGCTTGAGGCTTATGCGCGCTCTGCTTTGGAGGCGTTGAACTCCGGGCAAAAGCGGCGCGATCAGGTGGGCGCGATGCATGCCGCCGGGTTCTTCACCTCCGATGGGCTGATGGCCCTGCGCGAGGACGTTGGGCGCCATAATGCGCTCGACAAATTGATCGGCGCGCTGGCTGGGACGGATGTGAGCCATGGCGCGGTGATCATCACCTCGCGGCTCTCCGTCGATCTGGTGCAGAAATGCGTGCGCGCGGGGATTTCCGGGCTCTTCGCATTGTCCTCGCCGACGCGCGCGGCGGTGGAGCTGGCAAAAGACACAGGACTGACTTTGATGGTGCTGCGCCGCGAGGCGGTGGTAGCCTATACGGATGAAAAGGAACACTGCGCATGACCGATGCGAAAATGGTGCTGATGGCCAATCAGATCGCGAGTTTTTTTGCCACGCAGCCCGGGGATCAGGCGGCGGGCGTGGCGGCGCATCTCAAGGATTTTTGGGAACCGCGGATGCTGAACCAGCTTAAAACCTATCTGGGACAGGGTGGCGAAGGCCTGCATGCTCTGGTGATTGAGGCTGGTCAGGCGCTTTGACATCCTCAAAAGGTCAATGAAAAACCCCGCCGATTTGGCGGGGTTTTGTTGTTTCTGGCGATCAGGAGCGCGGGCGTTCCTTTTTCGGGTCGTAATGCGGGAAGGGGGCGACACGGGCGGAGTAGCGTTTGAGATGGCCGTCAAGTTGGCCGACCTCGATCTGCGTGCCCTCTTCCGCGTGCGCCACGTCGATGCGGGCGAGTGCGATCCATTGACCCGTCCGGGGGGAGCGCATGGCGGAGCAAATCTCGCCTACCTGTGCGCGCCCGATGCGGATGCAATCGCCATGGGCGACGGCGTTCTGGCCGTCGATCTCCAGACCCACGAATTTGCGCGACGGGGTTTCCTTGCGGCGCAGAAGCGCCTCGCGCCCGACGAAATCGGCGGTTTTGGATTTGAGCGGGACGGTAAAGCCCACGCCCGCCTCGAACGGGTCGGTCTGATCGGAGAAATCATAGCCCGCGAAGACAAGCCCGGCTTCGATGCGGACGAGGTCCAGAGCGGCGAGACCCATGGGTTTCATACCGACCTTTTGACCGGCCTCCCAGACCGCTTTGAAAATCTCCGCGCCATGTTTCGGATGGCAGAAAATCTCATAGCCCAGTTCGCCGGTGTAGCCGGTCCGCGAGATCACGACAGGAATGCCGTCGTGATCGCCAAGACGCGCGGGCGTGAACCGGAACCATCCCATTTCCATCAAATCAGGATGATGCGGCGCGGTCCAAAACAGATCATTGATCAAATCACGCGATTTCGGGCCTTGGACGGCGAGGTTGTGCATCTGATCGGTGGAGGAACGGATCATGACGTTGAGGCCGAGGCGCTTGGCCTCTTCGCGCATCCAGACACCGCCCTCATCCGAGCCACCGATCCAGCGGAAATTATGCTCGCCCAGACGGAACAGAGTGCCGTCGTCGATCATGCCGCCGTGTGGATAGCACATCGCGGAATAGACGACTTGGCCCACGGCGAGTTTTTCGACGTTACGGGTCAGAACCCAGTTCATCAGCGCCTCGGCATCGGGGCCGGTGACTTCGAATTTGCGCAGCGCGGAGAGGTCCATGACCACCACGCCCTCGCGGCAGGCCCAGTAGCTTTCCACCGGATCGCAGTCCGGGAAAGAATTCGGCAGCCAGAAGCCGTTGTAGTCAGTGAAATCGCGGGTCATCGCGGCGAAGGAGTCGTAGAAAGCGCTTTCACGCGTCATGATCGGATCCTCGTCAGGGGTCGGGCGCCATGCGGTGGCGCGGGAAAAGCGTTCTTCGGCGGCGTAAGTGCGCAGATGGATGTCGGTGAGGTGCCAGCCATTGGCGGCAGAGGTGTCATCGGGGCAGGACGACGAGACGCAGACGAGATCGGTGAGCGCGCGCAGGAGGACGTAGTCGCCAGGACGGGACCACGGTTCGTCGGCCAGCATCACGCCATGTTCGTCGATCGCAGTGTTGAAGAAGAAGTTGGCCGCCATCCAGCCGGGACGGGCGGGGATGCCGTAAGGGTTTAAAACTGCGTTGAAATTGTCGGAACAATTCGCGTGACCGGGGTAGCCGATGTCGTCGTAATACTTGGCATTACAGGCCAGACCAAAGGCGTCGTGGCGACCGCACGTGTCTTGGACGACTTCGACCAAGGGCGTCAGGTCATGGTCGAAATATTTCGAATGCAGGCCGGGCATCGGGTAGGCGTGACCTTGGATCGTACGGGTGGTCGTGACGTCGAGCGGGTGGAAAATGCCTTTGTCCACTTTGCGCGCGTCGAAGCACTGGAAATCGGTGCACTGACGGCCATCGACATCCATGATCTGGATGAATTCGCCTTTTTTGACCGTGTAGGCTTGCGCCGTGGCGGAGGCGATACGGATGTCTTGCAGCGTGTCCGCAAGAGGATCGGGCAGGGCGAAAGACCCGGCATGGCGGGCCTCCGCGCGGGTGATCGTGACGGTGATCGGCGTGGCGGTGGTTTGCGCCTCGAAATCCGGCTCTGGCGCGGGCGCGGTGATCAGCACCCAACCCGCATCCTGCGCGGTGAAGCTGACGCCTTCGCCTGCGGCACTGGTGCCGGAGAAGAGGCCGATGGCCTTGGCGCGCGTGATGTCGATCTGACGTTTGGCGAGGCCAAGGCGGATGCGGGCCATGCCGGGCAGGGGGCTGTTTACCGTCGCTCGGAGCGCCTCGCCCGAGGCATCGGCGGACCAGCCGAGAACGCCGGGGTCAACACGCCCGTCCTTGTGAGCGACAAGCAACTCACAGCGCTGCCCGCCCTCCGTGTTGGTGAGGGTGATCCGATCACCGGGCTTCATCTCAAGCAAAGATGCCCCACCGCCTTGGACAGTGTGGCGTTCCTCGTTTGAGGCGAGGGTAAATGCGGAGGCGCGGCGGGGGATGGACCCTTTAGGGGCGCCGGGACGGAAGGGAAGGCCGGAAGGATCGAGGATCAACGGGATCTCCAACGGTATAAAAAAATCCGGGGGTGCGAGGATCGCTGGCCCCCGGATCAGGGGGAGAGGGAAGGGGGCCCGAGGCGGGGCGCCCTGATTGGTTTCGCGTGATCAGTTCTGGCTGATCAATTCTGCAAATAGACTTCCAGGCTGTCGTCCAGCGCGTCTTTCCACGGGGTGTGGTGGACGGGCGCCATGCTGCCGGTGATCACGGAGCGGTAGCAATTGTTGCGGAAGGCCATGATGTCTTTCGCTTTGTGCTTTTTCCATTCCATGAAGGCCTCGGTTGCGCCGTCGACGTTGAAGGACGGGTAGTCCGTGTCAGCGATGAGTTCCTTGATGTACTCGGCCTGATAGTTGATCGCGTATTTCACATCGTCAGAGGCATCTTCACGCTCCACGCGTTCCTTGACGTCGGCCTCTAGCACGGCTTTGTCGGCGGGCACTTCGATGCGGTCCATGATGATGTCACGCACGTACCACGCTTGGGCGTCGAACATGTTGAAGGTGAACCATTGGTCCTGCATGCCGAGGTAGAACATCTTCGGGTTGTTGTTGTAGACCACGCCTTTGTAGAGGTCTGCGGTCGCCAGACGGTTCTTGGTCTTCAGGCGCAGATCGTCGGGCAGGAACGGGAAATAGTGTTTGTAGCCGGTGCAGAGGATGATCGCGTCGATGTCCTTGGTGGTGCCATCGGCGAAATAGGCGGTCTTACCTTCGACCTTTTGCAGGGCGGGTTTTTCCTCCCAGTTGTCCGGCCAGTTGAACCCCATCGGCGCGGAGCGGTAGCAGGTGGTCACCGAGTTCGCACCGTATTTCCAACACTGCGAGCCGATGTCTTCGGCGGAGTAGGAGGAGCCCATCAGGAGCACATCCTTGCCCTCGAATTCGCGGGCGTCGCGGAAATCATGGGCGTGGACGATGCGGCCATTGAACTGGGCGAAGCCTTCATATTCCGGCACGTTCGGGGAGGAGAAGTGGCCGGAGGCGACGATCACGTTGTCGAAGCGCTCCTTGTAGACGCGGTCCTCTTTCATGTCGTGTACGGTGACTTCGAAGTCACCTTTCTCGGCGTCATATTCGACCCAGCGGATGACGGAGGAAAAGCGGATCCAGTCGCGGACATTGGCTTTTTTCACACGGCCCTCGATGTAATCGAACAGCACGGCGCGCGGCGGGTAGGAGGCGATTTGTTTGCCGAAATGTTCTTCGAAAGAATAGTCGGCGAATTCGAGACCCTCTTTCGGGCCGTTCGACCAAAGGTAGCGATACATGGAGCCATGAACCGGTTCGCCATTTTCATCGACGCCGGTGCGCCAGGTGTAGTTCCACAGCCCGCCCCAGTTCGATTGCTTTTCAAAGCAGACGACTTCCGGGATCTCCGCACCTTTCTGGGCGGCGGATTGGAAAGCGCGCAGCTGAGCGAGGCCGGAGGGGCCCGCGCCGATGACGGCGACTCGTTTGGTCATGTTTATAACTCCCGTTGGTTGAGCGTGTGTTGGTATGGACCAATAATCAAGATTGGTTCTTTTGGATTTAATCCGGTTTGGTCCAAAAATTTTCTGGTGGTCAATGAATTTTCTTTAGAGGAATATGAGATTCAGGAGATGAATGGGTCATCTGGCCTATTTTTGAGCGTGAGGTGAAAAAATGAGCAGCGCGTCGCTGGCGCAGAGACTGGTTGTCGGAGGCTCGCTGCCGCGATTGAGCGTGCAGGATCGAGCGCCGATCCGGATCGGGGCGCTGGTGCCTATGTCTGGACCGGAAGAACCCTGGGGGCGGCCGGGGATCGAAGGCTGCGAGCTTTGGGTCGACTGGATCAATGCGCATGGCGGCATGATGGTCGGTGGACGGCGGCACCTTGTTGAGTTGATCGTGCATGACAGTGCCGAAGGCGGGGTTAGCTCTCTGGAGGCGGCGCGTCAGATGGTCGAGACCCAGCGTGTGCGTCTTGTTCTGACGCTCGGCGGTGGCGATCTCGGGCTGGCGCTGGCCTATCTGATGGACCGTCGGGTTCTGACCGCGACGCTTTTGCCGTCGGATTTGTCGCCGGATCACCCGTATCTGATCGCCCCGGCGGAGGTGCATCCGTTCTTCAATGTCACGGGCGTCGAATGGCTCGCACGCGAGCGCCCAGAGGCCCGACGCGTGGCGCTGTGTTCACAGACTGATTTGCTGGGGCTGCCGTCCCTTGCGGTCTACCGCGCGGCGTTCGATGTCGCGGAGCGCGAGATTGTGAGCGAGGTGATCTATCAGGAGGAACATGGCGATCCGCGCCAGATCGTGGCGCAGATGATGCTGCAAAATCCGGATGTGTTGTGCTGGTGCTCTTCCTCACCGCCAATGATCGAGGAAATGACGGTCGCCGCCTATGAGGCCGGGTTCGAGGGCGAAATCCTCGCCTGTACCTGCGACAATTATCAAAGGATGATCGCGCGAACCTCAGAAGCCTTCATGGAACAGTTCACCTTCCAGTTCCCGGATTTCGATGATCCCAAACTGGCGGATACAGCATTCTTCTTTCACCGGCCGAAAGCGTTTTTCGACTCTTATAATGAACGTTTCCCGGCGCATTGGTCGGCGGTGAGTTGGGAATATGCCTCGATCCTCGATTTGTGGCACGAGGCGGTGGAAACGGCGGACAGTCTGAGCCCGGCCTCGGTTCTTACGGCTCTAAAGCGTGGACGGCGGATGCCTCATGCTTTCGGCTTGGCGAATTGGTGGGGCACCGAGGTCTATGGCATCGACAATGCGCTGGTCGGCGATTGGCCGGTGGTTACGATCCGGGGTGGCAAGGCGCAGATTCAGGAATTCGGTTCGGTTCTAAACTGGCTGGAAAGCCACGGGGCGCGGCTCATGCAGGAGCTTGGTGATCTGGGGCAGCTTTGGCATCAGCGCGGCAAGCCCGATCTGGCGGGCGCGCTTGCCGAAGAGTGATCCGGCATTGAAATAAAAAGAAAAGACGACAGGAGTATGATTTGAAAACGGAACAGAATATTTTGCGGCAGAACCCGCATGCGGTGAAGGAGCAGCGGGAAAAGAACCTTGAGGTGGCCATCGGGCGCCAAGTGCGCGAGCTGCGCAAACGTCAGCGCATGACCGGGGCCGATTTGGCGGCGCAGACGGGGTTGTCTGTCGGGATGCTGTCCAAAATCGAAAACGGGGTGATTTCTCCGTCGCTCAATACGATCTCCGCACTGGCTCATGCGCTGCGCGTCCCGCTGGTACAACTTTTCTCTGGCTATGAAGAAGAACGCGGCTGCATGCATGTCAAAGCGGGCGAGGGGGTCGAGATCGAGCGGGCAGGCACGCGGGCCGGGCATCAATACAATCTTCTGGGCCATATCGGGTCGAACAATTCGGGTGTTGTGGTTGAGCCTTATCTCATCACTCTCGACAGTGCCTCTGATCGCTTCCCGGCGTTTCAGCATGAAGGCATTGAGCTTCTCTATATGCTCGAAGGTGTCGTGAACTACCGCCATGGCGATCAAACTTACCTGCTGGAGCCGGGCGACTCTCTCTTGTTCGATTCGGATGCGCCGCATGGTCCCGAAGAAATTGTCGAGCTTCCGGCAAAATACCTGTCGATCATCACCTATCCGCAGGCCCGTTGAACGGGGTGCGAGTTCGCAGTCTGCTCAAATTGCGGGCAGACTTCTGGCCCTGAGGGCGAAAGTGAGTGAAATTGAGGCGACTTTCCTGTCGATAAGTATTTTTTCCGGACAGGACAAAAACTTTCTTGAAGAGAAAATAGGTTTCCCATTAGTGAGTTTGTGACGGCGCTAGAACGCCGAGATAACACCCACTATGGAGGAACCTATGTGTGGCATTGTTGGCCTCTTCCTGAAAAAGGATGAACTGCGCCCGCAGCTGGGCGATATGCTGACCGATATGCTCATCACCATGACCGAACGCGGCCCTGATAGCGCCGGTATCGCGATTTATGGCGATGAGACGGAAGGCATGGTGAAGATCACGGTCCAGTCGGACACGCCGGATGAGGCGTTCGCCGATCTCGACGCCGCCGTGTGCGCCGCTGTCGATGCGCCGGTGACGATCAAAGTCGTCGACACCCACGCGGTTCTGACCCTGCCGGAAGCGGTTGAAGCGGCTGCCATTGCTTTCCTGGAAGAAAAGGGTCTGCGCATCATGGGCTCTGGCGCTTCTATGGAAATCTACAAAGAAGTCGGTCTTCCGAAAGACGTTGCGGCCCGTTTCGGTCTGCGCGCGATGGGCGGCTCCCACGGCATCGGTCACACCCGTATGGCCACCGAGTCCGCTGTGACCACGATGGGCGCTCACCCGTTCTCCACCGCTGACGATCAGTGCCTCGTGCACAACGGTTCGCTGTCGAACCACAACCAAATGCGCCGGACGCTCGCCAAGAAAGGCGTGTTCACCCGCTCTGAGAACGACACCGAAGTGGGCGCGGCTTACATCTCGTCGCGCATCGCAGATGGTGCCTCCCTCGGCGAAGCGCTCGAAGGCACGATCGAAGATCTCGACGGCTTCTTCACCTTCGTGACCGGCACCAAGAACGGCTTCGGCGTCGTGCGTGACCCGATCGCTTGCAAACCGGCGATCATGGCAGAAACCGACGATTACGTCGCCTTCGCCTCCGAATACCGCGCGTTTGCCGACCTGCCGGGCATCGATGCCGCCCGCGTCTGGGAACCGGAACCTGCAACTGTTTACTTCTGGGAGCGCTGATCCAATGACCAACACGCTCGATCTGACCAAAACGGAACTCCGTGAGGTCAACACCACGCTTCAAGCCGCTGCCAAAGGCAAGGCGAACGAAGCTTTCGAACTGACCAACCCGCGCGGCGCGCATGCGGTCGCCGTTGGTCTCGACGGTCCGGTTTCCGTGACCATCAACGGCTCCACCGGCTACTACTGCGCCGGGATGAACAAGGAAGCCGACATCACCGTCAAAGGCTCCACCGGTCCTGGTGTTGCGGAAAACATGATGTCTGGCGTTGTGACCATCGAGGGCGACGCTTCGCAATATGCGGGCGCCACCGGTCACGGCGGTCTTCTGAACATCAAAGGCAACGCCTCTTCGCGCTGCGGCATCTCGATGAAAGGCATCGATATCGTCGTGCACGGCAATATCGGCCACATGTGCGCGTTCATGGCGCAAAAAGGCAATCTTGTTGTTCTGGGAGATGCGGGCGATGCGCTTGGCGACTCTCTCTACGAAGCCCGCCTGTTTGTCCGCGGTTCCGTGAAATCTCTGGGCGCCGACTGCGTCGAAAAAGAGATGCGCCCGGAGCATATCGAGATCCTCAAGGACCTTCTTGAGAAAGCCGGGGCGGATGCCAAACCGGAAGAGTTCAAACGCTACGGTTCGTCGCGCAAACTCTACAACTTCAACATCGACCACGCTGGCGAATACTGAGGAGCGCAAAGATGGACAAGACACCCCACACCCCGCCGCGCGACAGCTACACGTTCAGCAACGCCGCCAACGCCGAAATCCGTCGCGCTGCGGCCACCGGCATCTACGACATTCGCGGCGGTGGCACCAAGCGCCACGTCCCGCATTTCGATGACCTGCTGTTCCTCGGCGCGTCGATGTCGCGGTATCCGCTCGAAGGCTATCGTGAGAAATGCGATACCTCCGTTACCCTCGGCACGCGTTTCGCGAAAAAGCCGATCGAGCTGAAAATCCCGGTGACCATCGCGGGCATGTCCTTCGGCGCGCTTTCCGGTCCGGCGAAAGAGGCTTTGGGTCGCGGTGCGACCATGGCTGGCACCTCGACGACCACCGGTGACGGCGGTATGACCGAAGAAGAGCGCGGACATTCCGAGAAGCTCGTCTACCAATACCTGCCGTCTCGCTACGGCATGAACCCGGACGATCTGCGTCGTGCTGACGCCATCGAGATCGTTGTGGGGCAAGGCGCTAAACCGGGCGGTGGCGGTATGCTGCTGGGTCAGAAAATCACCGAGCGCGTTGCCGGTATGCGTGACCTTCCGGTCGGCATCGACCAACGCTCCGCCTGTCGTCACCCCGACTGGACCGGCCCGGACGATCTCGAGATCAAAATCCTTGAACTGCGCGAGATCACCAACTGGGAAAAACCGATCTACATCAAGGTTGGCGGCGCGCGTCCCTATTACGACACCGCGCTGGCCGTGAAAGCGGGCGCTGATGTCGTCGTGCTTGACGGGATGCAGGGCGGCACCGCCGCGACGCAGGACGTGTTCATCGAGCACGTGGGTCAGCCGATCCTCGCCTGTATCCGCCCTGCCGTTCAAGCGCTTCAGGATCTGGGCATGCACCGCAAGGTTCAACTCGTGGTCTCCGGCGGTATCCGCAATGGTGCCGACGTCGCCAAAGCTCTGGCTCTGGGTGCTGACGCTGTGTCCATCGGCACGGCCGCTCTGATCGCCATCGGCGAGCAAGACCCGAAATGGGGCGCGGAATATGCGGCTCTGGGCACCACCGCCGATGCTTACGATGACTGGCATGAGGGCAAAGACCCTGCGGGTATCACCACACAGGACCCCGAGCTGATGAAGCGCGTCGATCCGGTGGAAGCCGCTCGCATGCTGCGCAACTATCTCAACGTGATGACGCTGGAATGCCAGACCATCGCACGGGCCTGTGGTCACAACCACGTGCACAACCTCGAACCCGAGGATCTCTGCGCGCTGACCATGGAGGCCGCTGCCATGGCGCAAATTCCGCTCGCCGGGACCAATTGGTACCCGGGGAAACCGGGCTTCTGAGGCCCACGAAGAGGGGCCTGAGAGCCCCTCTTTCTCTGACAGGGAACAGGAAAAGACAGATGAGCAAACTTGCCAAATTCGCCGAAGAGAACGGCGTGAAATATTTCATGATCTCCTACACCGATCTGTTCGGTGGTCAGCGCGCCAAATTGGTGCCGACTGCTGCGATCGCGGGTATGGAGGAAGACGGTGCGGGCTTCGCAGGCTTCGCGACATGGCTCGACCTGACGCCGGCCCATCCGGACATGTTGGCTGTTCCGGATCCGGATGCCGCCATTCAGCTACCGTGGAAACCCGAAGTGGCTTGGGTGCCCGCCGATTGCGTCATGGAAGGTGAGCCGGTCGAGCAAGCCCCGCGCAACGTCCTCAAGAAACTCATCAAAGAGGCCGCCGCAGAAGGTCTCCGCGTCAAAACCGGGATCGAAGCGGAATTCTTCCTGCTGACCCCGGAAGGCGATGAGATCTCCGACCCGTTCGATACGGCGGAAAAACCCTGCTATGACCAACAGGCCGTGATGCGCCGCTATGACGTGATTGCCGAGATTTGCGATTACATGTTGGAGCTGGGCTGGGGCCCTTATCAGAACGACCACGAGGACGCCAATGGTCAGTTCGAGATGAACTGGGACTTCGACGATGCGCTCATCACAGCCGACCGTCACAGCTTCTTCAAATTCATGGTGAAGTCTGTCGCAGAGAAACACGGTCTGCGCGCCACGTTCATGCCGAAGCCGATCCAAGGCTTGACCGGCAACGGGTGCCACGCGCACATCTCCGTTTGGGATCTCGATGGTAAAACCAACGCTTTCGCTGGCGATGCCGGTGGTCAGATTGGTGAAGTGGGTCTCTCTGAGCAGGGCGGTTTCTTCCTCGGCGGGATCATGAAGCACGCAGAAGCGCTTGCCGCGATCACCAACCCGACGGTGAACTCGTTCAAACGCATCAACGCACCGCGCACCATGTCCGGCGCGACCTGGGCGCCGAACACGGTGACTTGGACCGGCAACAACCGCACGCACATGGTTCGCGTTCCGGGGGCGGGCCGTTTCGAGCTTCGCCTGCCGGACGGGGCCGTGAACCCCTACCTGCTGCAAGCCGTGATCATCGCCGCCGGTCTGTCGGGCATCCGCTCCAAAGCCAACCCCGGCCCGCGTTACGACATCGACATGTATGCCGAAGGTCACAAGATCGAAGGCGCGCCGAAACTGCCGCTCAACATGCTTGACGCGATCCGCGCCTATGACGCGGATCCGGCTCTCAAAGCAATGCTGGGAAATGATTTCTCGGCCTCCTACATCAAGATGAAATATCAGGAATGGAATTCCTTCGTGTCGCATTTCTCCCGCTGGGAAAAAGACAACACGCTGGACATCTGATCGGTCCCTTCCGACTGTACTTCCCTGGATGGCGGCCAGACCCGCCATCGTCCCCAAGGCCCGGTTTTTTGCCGGGCCTTTTTTGTTCTAAAGCGTTTCGACTTTAACTTGATTTATCACATAAAGTCGAAACGCCCGCTCCGCTTGGACGTTGCACCGCGTTTCTGCTCAAACCCTGATTCAGGTTTAAGTAGAAACGCTTTATTTGCGCAGCGAGGAGGGGGCCGCGCCAAAGAATTTGCGGAAGGCGTCGGAGAAATGCGCCTGTGAAGAAAATCCGGTCATCTGGGCGATCTCTGTCAGGGGGATGCGCGTTGATGTGATCAATTCCTTCCCTGTTTCCAATCGGATACGGCGGTATTCCTCCATGATCGATCGCCCGGTCGTCTCGCGAAACTGTCTCTGCAATTGGCGGGTCGAAAGACCGGAAAGCGTGGCGATCTGGTCTTGGCCGAGCGGGTCGGCGATGTGACTTTCCATCAGTTCCAACGCGGCTTCGACGGGTTCGGGAATGACGCCGTATCGCCCTGTGATCGAGGTGCGTTGCGGGGCGTCGGCGCCCCGGACTTCGGTTTGAATAAACCAGTCAGAAATGCGTTGCGCAAAGCTCGTTCCGTGGTCGCGAGCGATGATGGCGTGCATCATATCCAAGGGCGCGGAGCCCCCCGCGCAGGTGTAGCGGTCGCGGTCGATGACGAACAAACGGCGCTCCAAAAGCCACTCGCCGGGGAGCTTTTCGAAGTCGCCGTAATGGTGCCAGTGGACAGTGAAACGGCGGTTTGCCAAAAGTCCCGCCTTGGCCAAAATCACCGCCCCGCCGGAGATGCCCCCGAGGGCAACGCCTGAGCGATCCGCCTGTCTGAGCCAAGAGAAAAGCGCGGGGTCATTGACCCGTGCCGGGTCACCTCCCGCGACCACGAAAACCAGATCAAATCGGGGAAAAAGATCGCGGAAAGACCGGGTTTCAAACAGTCCGCCGACCGAGGATTTCGCCATCTCTCCGCCATGCGAAAGCAGTGTCACCTCATAACGCAAAGTGGGCGAAAACAGGTTCGCCGCACGCAGTGGTTCAAGCGCTGAAGCGGTCGACAAAAGGGCGAATCCATCGACCAAAAGGAAGGCGATTCTCTTCATGTTTCGGGCCTTGCGATTAATCTGAAATAGCGTCCTAAATATATAACTATATGACCTGACAATGGAGGAACAGGGCAAAATTCACCGCTACAAAGGCTATGAGACGAAGGAGCGCAATGCATGAAATTCTCAGGTTTCAAAGTCGTGAAAGAGGCCCTGACGGGCCATAAGGGATGGACGCCCCTGTGGCGCAATCCAGACCCGAAACCCGCCTATGATATCGTCATCGTTGGTGGCGGCGGGCACGGGCTGGCGACGGCCTTCTATTTGGCAAAGACCTTTGGCGAACTGAAGGTCGCCGTGCTGGAAAAAGGCTGGATCGGATCCGGCAACGCAGGTCGGAACACGACGATCATTCGCTCCAACTACCTGCTTCCGGGGAACCAGCCGTTTTACGAATTGTCGATGAAGCTCTGGGAAAATCTGGAGCAGGAAACCAACTTCAACTCGATGGTCAGCCAGCGCGGGATCATCAACCTGATCCACACCGATGGTCAGCGCGACGCCTATCGACGCCGCGGCAATGCGATGATGATTTCTGAGGCGGGCGCGCGCCTTTTGTCGCGGGACGAGGTGAAGGAGATGGTGCCTTTCCTCAATTTTGACAACGCACGTTTCCCGATCAAAGGCGGTCTGATGCAGCCGCGCGCGGGGACGGCGCGTCACGACGGTGTCGTCTGGGGCTATGCCCGTGGCGCCGATGCGCGCGGCGTCGATATTATCCAGAACTGCGAAGTCACCGGCTTCAAGATCGAGAGTGGCAAGGTGCTTGGCGTTGAGACCTCGCGCGGCTTTATCGGCGCGAAAAAGGTCGGTGTCTCGGTTGCCGGGTCTTCGGGTCGGGTGATGGCGAAAGCCGGAATGCGTCTTCCGATTGAGAGCCATGTGCTTCAGGCCTTTGTGTCTGAAGGGCTCAAGCCGACGATCCCCGGTGTGATCACCTTCGGGGCAGGGCACTTCTATGTGAGCCAGTCGGACAAGGGCGGCCTCGTCTTTGGCGGCGATATCGACGGGTACAATTCCTATGCGCAGCGCGGCAACCTTCCGGTGGTCGAAGACGTGCTCGAAGGCGGCATGGCGCTCATGCCGATGATCGGCCGCGCGCGTCTTCTGCGTGCTTGGGGCGGTCTCGTGGACATGTCGATGGACGGCTCGCCGATCATCGACAAGACCGAGATCGACGGCCTCTATTTCAACGGCGCATGGAACTACGGCGGGTTCAAGGCGACTCCGGCGGCGGGCTATTGCTTCGCGCATCTCTTGGCCAAGGACACCCCGCACGAGGTGGCGACCGCCTTCCGTTTCGACCGCTTCAATCGCGGTTACGTCATCGATGAAAAGGGCGTTGGCGCCCAACCGAACCTGCACTGAGGTAGAGAGCAATGTTGATCCCTCATCCCCTTCTCGGACTGCGCGACAGTCAAGAGTTCACCTATCTGGGCGACGCGAACCTGATGCTCCGTCCCGACCCGGCGGCGGAAAATGCCGAAGCCGCATTCTGCGACTACGTGTTCCTGCGCGACAACCCGGCGGGCGCACATCGCGAATTGTGGTTCCACGAACAGGGCGACCGCAGCTGGCTGGTCGTCACTCGCGACACCACCACGCATGAAATTCTCGGCGCGGAACTCGCCAAAAACGTCAAACTGGGAGCTGCGCAATGACCCGTCTCAAAGGTGGTCTGATCGACCGCACCGCGCCGCTGAACTTCACTTTCAACGGCAAGGCCTACAAAGGCTTCCAAGGCGATACGCTGGCCTCCGCCCTGCTCGCCAACGGCGTGCAGCTGATGGGCCGGAGTTTCAAATACCACCGCCCGCGCGGTGTTTTCGCGGCAGGTTCCGAAGAGCCGAACGCCATGGTCGAGCTTCGTACCGGTGCACGTCAGGAGCCGAACACGCGGGCCACGGTGGCCGAGCTGTTCGAAGGGCTGTCGGCCCGTTCGCAAAACCATATGGGGCCGCTGGAGCGTGACTTCCTTGCGGTGAATGACCTGCTGTCGCCCTTTTTTGCCGCGGGTTTTTACTACAAGACATTCATGTGGCCGAAGGCGTTCTGGGAAAAACTTTATGAGCCTGCGATCCGCAAGGCGGCCGGTCTTGGCTCTCTCTCGATGCTTCCGGACCCGGATGATTATGACAAAGGCTTCCTGCATTGCGATCTTCTGATCGTCGGCGCGGGCGCGACCGGGCTTGCGGCGGCACTCACCGCTGGGCGTGCCGGTGCGAATGTCATTCTCGCCGACGAAGATTTCGCTCTCGGCGGTCGGCTTCTCGCGGAAAGCGATCTGCTGGATGAGGCGGAGGCGTCTGCATGGATTGCGGCTGTTCAGGCCGAACTGGAAAGCCTGCCGAATGTGAAGATCATGACCCGCACCACGGTGTTCGGTGTCTATGATCACGGCATTTTCGGCGCGGTGGAGCGGGTATCCGATCACCTGCCGACGCCGGGTGATAAGGTGCGCCAGACGCTTTGGCGGATCACCGCGAAACGCACGGTTCTGGCCGCAGGCGCGACCGAGCGGCATATTCCCTTCGCTGACAATGACCGTCCCGGCGTGATGATGGCGGGCGCGATGCGTGCCTATGCGAACCGCTGGGCCGCAAGCCCGGTGAAACGCGACAGCGACGCGATCGCGATCTTTACCAATGGCGATGACGGGCACCGCACGGCGATGGACCTGATTGCCAAAGGAGCTAAGGTTCTGGGTGTCATTGATGCCCGCGCCGAGGCCAAGGCCTTTGGCGACTATGAAGTCTTCGCGGGTTCGACCGTGACCGGTACGAAAGGTCGTCTGGGGCTGAGCTCCATCGAGATCACCTGCAATGGCCAGTCGCAATGGCACACTGTCGGTGCGCTTGGCGTCGCAGGCGGTTGGAACCCGAACGTGCATCTGGCCTCGCATCACCGCGGGCGTCCTGTGTGGAACGAAGGCCTGCTGGCCTTTGTTCCGAGCCCGGATGGTCCGAAAGGCCTTATTCCGGCAGGTGCTGCTGTCGGCAAAGGCGGCACGGCGGAGGCTCTGGAAGACGGTATGAAAGCGGCGATCAAGGCGCTCTCGGAAATCGGGTTTGCGGCGTCTGAGATTGCTTTGCCGAAAGCTGAAAACGCAGCGTCGGAGCAGGTGGCTTTCTGGCATGTGCCGGGGAGCAAGCGCGCTTGGGTCGATTTCCAGAACGATGTGACCGTCAAAGACATCGCCTTGGCGCATAAAGAAAACATGCGTCCGGTCGAGCATCTCAAACGCTGGACCACGCTTGGCATGGCGACCGATCAGGGCAAAACCTCGAACATTTCCGCGCTGGCGGTCATGGCCGAGCTGACCGGTAAGTCGATCCCTGAGACCGGCACCACGATTTTCCGTCCTCCTTATACCGGGGTCTCCCTTGCGGTTTTGGGCGGCGGCGATACCGGGCCTCTCTTCCGTCCGCGCCGTCTGACGCCGACGCATTTCTGGGCCGAACGCCTTGGCGCGGAATTCGTCGAAGTCGGTCAGTGGATGCGGGCGCAGTATTACCCGCAAAAAGGCGAAACCACATGGCGTCAGACCGTGGACCGTGAGGTTTTGGCCGTGCGCTCCGGGGTTGGTCTTTGCGACGTGACCACGCTCGGCAAGGTCGATGTGCAAGGTGCTGACGCTGGCGAGTTCCTCAACCGCATGTATTCCAACATGATGGGCACGCTGAAAGTGGGCAAAGTCCGTTATGGTCTGATGCTGCGCGAAGACGGGCATGCCTATGACGACGGGACCTGCGCGCGGATGGGCGAGGATCATTATGTGGTCACGACGACGACCGCCAACGCGGGCCTCGTGTATCGCCAGATGGAATTCGCGCATCAGTGCCTCTGGCCGGAGCTGGACGTGCAACTGATTTCGACCACCGACGCCTGGGCGCAGATCGCCGTGGCGGGGCCGAAGTCGCGTGAACTGCTCTCGCGGATTGTCGATGATTTCGACATGTCCAACGAGGCCTTCCCCTTCATGGGTTGCGCCGAGTTGACGGTGTGCAAGGGTCTGCGGGCGCGTTTGTTCCGCATCTCCTTCTCGGGCGAGCTGGCCTATGAGGTCGCTGTTCCGGCCCGTTACGGTCAGGCGTTGATGGAGCGTTTGATGGCGGAAGGTGCTGATCTGGGCGTGACACCTTACGGCACCGAGGCTCTGGCTGTTCTGCGGATCGAGAAAGGTCACGCGGCTGGGGCGGAACTCAACGGTCAGACATCGGCGCAGATGCTGGGGCTCGGCAAGATGGTCTCCGCCAAGAAAGACAGCATCGGCGCGGTGATGTCGCGGCGCGAAGGTATGGCGGCAGACACCCGGCGACTGGTGGGTTTCAAGCCGTTGGACGCGCAAAAGCAGGTTATGGCGGGGTCGCACCTCTTCACCGAAGGGACGGCACACAATATGACAACAGATCAGGGCTGGATCACCTCGTCGTGCTACTCCCCGCATCTGGAGAGCTACATCGCGCTCGGGTTCCTTGAGAACGGCGATGCGCGGATGGGCGAGGTGGTGATTGCCGCCAACCCGCTCGAAGGACAGGAATACAAGGTCGAAGTGGTCTCCGCCCATTTCGTTGACCCCGAAGGAGGACGTCTCCGTGATTGATACTGTGACTGATTTGACTCCCATCACCGCCTTGGGCGGCACCGTGGCACGTTCTGAGATGTTCGGCGCGCTGACCATCTCGGAAAATGCCGATCTTGGCCTCGCCTCTTTGGCCTTGCGCACCGGGCAGGAGGCTCCATCGCCTTTCGGCTTGACGCTTCCGGATGTGGCGAAGGCCGTCTCTGCGGGCGATTACGCCGCCTTCTGGACCGGGCCGGGCCAATGGATGATCGAAGCGACGGGCAAGGCGGATGTCGATTTCGCCGCCATGCTGAAATCCGAAGCTCCGGACTATTCCGTGACGGAGCAGACCGACGGTTTCACGACCTTCGAGATCGCCTCTTCACAGGGCGCGGCCCCCATTGACGCGCTGTTGACCAAGCTGGTGAACATTGATCCGAAAGCTTTGAGCGCGGGTCAAACGACACGCACGGGGCTGGAACATATGACTGTTTTCCTGATCCGCCGCGCCGATGACCGGCTGGCCGTGATTGGGATGCGCACACTGGCGGGATCGCTGTGGCACGCCTTGGCCGTTGCCGCCCGCCGCCTTGAGGACTGAGGTTCTCGGACACCGATTGGAGGAAACATAATGACTGCACAGATCATCGACGGGAAGGCCTTCGCCGCGACCGTCCGCGAAAAAGTCGCCGCTCATGTGGCGCGTCTGAAAGAAGTTCACGCGATCACGCCGGGTCTGGCCGTGGTGCTGGTGGGGGAAGATCCCGCAAGCCAGGTTTACGTGCGCAACAAGGGCAAACAGACCGTTGAATGCGGGATGAACTCTTACGAGCACAAGCTGGCCGCAGATACGTCCGAGGCTGACCTTCTGGCCCTCATCGAACAGCTCAACGCCGATCCGGCGGTGCATGGCATTCTCGTGCAACTGCCGCTGCCGGATCATCTCGACAGCGATCTGGTGATCAACTCCATCTCTCCGGCAAAAGACGTGGACGGGTTCCATATTTCCAATGTCGGCCTTTTGGGCACCGGTCAAAAGTCGATGGTGCCCTGCACGCCGCTCGGTTGTCTCATGATGCTGCGCGATCAACTCGGCAGCCTGTCCGGACTGAACGCGGTCGTCGTCGGTCGCTCGAACATTGTCGGCAAGCCGATGGCGCAACTGTTGCTGCGCGACAGCTGCACCGTGACCATCGCGCATTCGCGCACCAAGGATATCGAAGAGGTCTGCCGCCGCGCGGATATTCTCGTCGCGGCCGTTGGTCGCCCCGAAATGATCAAGGGCGATTGGGTCAAACCCGGCGCGACTGTGATCGACGTAGGCATCAACCGCGTCGATGCGCCGGAAAAGGGCCTGCGCGAAGATGGCACGGTGAAAACCAAGCTGGTGGGCGACGTGGAATTCGCGAGTGCCGCCGAGGTTGCCGGAGCGATCACGCCTGTGCCGGGCGGGGTCGGTCCGATGACCATCGCCTGCCTGCTCGCCAACACGGTGACCGCCGCCTGCCGCGCCAACGATTTGCCTGAGCCCGAGGGGCTCACCGCTTAAACCGCCCGAAGGGCGCTCCACTTAATCAACGATAAAATATAACAAAAACAACACACCAACATCGAGGGCGCGTGTCAGGGGAGCGCCTTGCATCTGGAGAAAAAGATGACGAAATTCTGTCTCACCGTGACCTGCGCAACGACGCGCGGGATCGTCGCCGCCATCGCCACCTTCCTCGCGGAGCATGGTTGCAACATCACCGACAGCTCGCAATTCGACGACACCGAAACCGGCCATTTCTTCATGCGCGTGAGCTTTGCCTCTGAGGAAGGCGCGGATCAGGCGCAGCTGGAAAAGGACTTCGCCAAAATCGGCGAAGAGTTCGGCATGACCTTCGCGTTCCACGACGAGAGCGTGAAGATGAAAGTCGTGATCATGGTGTCCCGTTTTGGCCACTGTCTGAATGACTTGCTCTACCGCGTTCGCATTGGCGCGCTGCCGGTTGAAATCGTTGCCGTGATCTCGAACCACATGGATTATCAAAAGGTTGTCGTGAACAACGACATCCCGTTCCACTGTATCCGTGTGACGAAAGAGAACAAGCCGGAGGCGGAAGCTGCGATCATGAAAGTGGTCGAAGATTCCGGTGCCGAGTTGATCGTCCTGGCGCGCTATATGCAGATCCTGTCGGATCAGATGTGCAAGGTGATGTCCGGCCGTATTATCAACATTCACCACTCGTTCCTGCCGTCCTTCAAAGGTGCCAACCCGTACAAACAGGCCTATGCCCGCGGCGTGAAACTGATCGGTGCGACCTCGCACTACGTGACGGCGGATCTCGACGAAGGTCCGATCATTGAACAGGATGTGGTGCGCATCACCCATGCCCAAAGCCCGGAAGATTTCGTCTCGCTGGGCCGTGACGTGGAAAGCCAGGTTCTGGCCCGTGCGATCCATGCTCACGCCAACCACCGTGTGTTCCTGAACGGCAATAAAACCGTCGTGTTCCAAGCTTCGCCCGGGTCCTATTCTTCGGAACGGATGGGGTAAGGCGCCGAACGCCCGAGCATGCTTGCGAGCGTACCGGTCGCGACGCAAGTCTCCAAGACGATAAACTCCCAAAGAGGCGCGGTTTTTCCGCGCCTCTTTCGCGTTTCGCAGCGATCCCAGCGCGCTTGCTCTGGACCAGTTGTGAAAAATTGGTCTAATAGGCGGAGACCTTGAAGGACTGATCTATTGCCCAACGCCACACCGTCCTCTCCTGCCGCCTCGCTTCCCGGCGCGACAGTGAAATATGTGATCGAAACGCTCTCGACGCGGATCGTGACGCAGGAATATGCCACGGAAGAGCGGTTGCCGTCCGAGCGGCAGTTGGCGCAGGAATTGGGCGTGGCGCGCAATACGGTGCGCGAGGCGCTCGATCAATTGGAAGCGCGCGGCATGATCCGCCGTCGCGCGGGCTCCGGCTCTTTCGTCACCTATGATCCGGACGGGCAGGGGGAGGCGCTGTCTCCGGTGTCCTCGGAAACAGGTCCGCTGCAATTGCAGGTGATGCGCGGCATCTTGGAGCCCGAGATGGTACGGCTGGCCATCGTCAATATGTCGCCGAAACAGATCGAAGCCCTGTCTGTTGTGCTGTCAAAAATGGAAGCGGTGCAAACCGACGCGACTGCTTTTGTGCGCTTGGAAGAAGAATTCCATCGCCTTCTGGCGGAGGGCACGGGCAACCCGCTTTTGATCGCCTGTTACAATCTGGTTCTCGATGCGCGGCGGCAGTCCTTTCGCACTGCGATGTACCGCCGACACCTGACGCCGGGGCGGATTGCGATCTATCAGCAGGGCTACAATGGCTTGTTCAATGCCATTGCCGCGCGCGATATCGAAGAGGCGAGCGAGTTCATGAAGCTGGCCTTGATCGAGGATCAACGGCTCCTGCTTCAAGAAGATTGAGCCAATATTGGCCCAACCAATCACTGTATCGCTGGCGATGAATTTTCTGACCGTTTGATCTAGAAAAAATCCGCGAATCTTGCATGTTTCGGTGCCCGCTTTGGGCTGTCCTCTGCGTCGTTGTGCGAGGTCTATGTGGCTTTGCGCTTCCCTCGAAAACTCAACCCTGTTTGTCTCGCGCACATATTTTCATCATTGCGCGGCAGAAGGGTGGTCGTTTGACCTAAAAAGCGGCGTGGGTGGGGTGAAGTTAAATTCCTCACAGGAAAAAACTTTGACCGAAGGTGATCTGGTCCTCTTTCATGACCTTACTGAGTGAGCCAGTTCGCACAATTGGTCCAAACCAATGGACCGAAGCTGGCTTGGTATTCCAATCAAGTTCAACAGGACAGGGAGAACGACTTGGAACAGGATCTTGCATCCTTGGCTGCCGCGGTTGCGGAGCTTCAGGGAAACCACGCCGCGACAAACGGTACGTTTTCCGAGACTTTCTATTACCTGACGATCCCGCTCATGGTTCTGATCCATGCTGGGTTCCTCGCATATGAAATGGGCGCATCGCGGTCGAAAAACGCGCTGGCCTCGGGCATCAAGAACATTCTCGCCTTCGCGATGATCGTGCCGTTCTTCTACTTCATCGGCTGGTGGATCTACTGGGCTTTCCCGACAGGGCTGTCCCTCTCAGAAGGCGCCATGGGCACCTCCGGTCTGGCCTATGCCAATGACGTCGCCCTGCCGTGGAGCCAGTACATGGGGCCGAACCTAGACGACCGTGCCTCCGGCGTGTTCTGGGGCGCTTTCGTGCTCTTTGCTGCGACCACAGCCTCGATCCTTTCGGGCGGTGTGATCGAACGCATCAAGTTGACTGGCTTTGTTGTGCTGGCGATCGTTCTGGGCGCGTTTGTTTGGATCCTTGCTGCCGCTTGGGGCTGGCATGCAGACGGCTGGCTCGTGACCAAGTTCGGCTATCATGACTTCGGCGCCGCAGGTGTCGTGCACATGATCGCAGGCTTCTTCTCGCTCGGCGTTCTGATCAACCTTGGACCGCGGATCGGCAAGTTCAACGCCGACGGTTCCGCCAACCACATCGCAGGTCACTCCATGCCGATGACGCTGATCGGTCTTATGCTGATCATCGCTGGTTTCTGGGGCTTCCTGATGGGCTGTGTCATCGTTCCGGGCGAAGCCTGGTCTTGGGGCAATGCCATTGAGGCTACCATCTACGGTACGCCGATGACCCTTTCGGGCATGACCTTCAACACGCTGATGGGCTTTGCTGGCGGTATCATCGGGGCTTGGATGGTCACACGCGATCCGTTCTGGATGATGTCCGGCGCTCTGGGCGGGATCATCTCCTGTGCTGCCGGTCTCGACCTGTGGTATCCGCCGATGGCCTTCGTGATCGGTTTCCTTGGTGCAGTCGCCATGCCCTTCGTCGCGTCCTTTATTGAGCGCCGTGGCATTGACGACGCCGTGGGTGCCTTCGCTGTGCACGGTTTCCTCGGCATGTGGGGCCTGCTCGCCGTCGGTATCGCGGCACAAGGTTACCCGGCGCTGTTCGGTGAGGATGTCATCGAGACCTCCTTCCTCGGTCAGCTCGTCGGTGCCGTGGTCATGGGCCTTCTGGGCTTTGTTCCGGGCTACGCGATCTCCTTCATCCTCAAGGTCACGGGCCAGCTCCGTGTGCCGGAAGAAGCAGAAATCCTCGGCCTCGACGCGGTCAAAGTGCCCGCCGAAGCCTACCCCGAAGCGCTTCACCCGTCGGTCAGCCCGGCTGAGTGATCCCTCTAACAAGGAAAGGAATATCAAATGGAAGCTCCTTTTGACGCAACCTCCTGGGACGGCATCACCGGTGCGATCTACGCAGGTTATGGCTCTGTGGAAGGCCTCTGGCTCCTCGCCTGCTTCGCCATGGTCGTGATCGCGATCATCTTCGGCTGGCGCCACGAGGAACATGCCTACAAGGCGACCGAGAAGAAAGGCTGATCCCAGCCCTCTGACAGGGTTTCAATCCCTTCCCCTGAACCGGCGGCGGTCCCTGTCGCCGGTTCCCACAAACAGAATTCAAATACGACACTGAAATACGACCCTAAGGATAAAAACAATGATCGCATCATGGAGATTTTCCGCACTGGCGGACCGGCACCGCGCCCTTGGCTCCGATCTGGAAGACTGGAGCGGCATGGGCACAGCCTGGAGCTATGACAAGGATCAGACGGAGGAATATCTGGCGATCCGCACGAAAGCGGGCGTCATGGATGTCTCGGGGCTGAAAAAGGTCTATGTGGTGGGTCCGCATGCGCAATACGTGCTCGACAAGGCCACGACCCGGAACATCGAAAAGCTGAAACCCGGTCGCTCGACCTATGCCACCATGCTGAATGACGCCGGCAAGTTCGTCGATGACTGTGTGATCTATCGCCTCGGGCCGCAGAACTTCATGGTTGTCCATGGTTCCGGCGCGGGTCATGAACAACTGACCATGTACGCCGCTGGCCGCAATGTCGCGGTGATCTTCGACGATGACCTGCATGACATTTCGCTGCAAGGGCCGATGGCCGTCGACTATCTCGAAAAGCACGTGCCGGGCATCCGCGACGTGGTCTATTTCAGCCACATGCAAACGACGCTCTTCGGGAAGCCGGTGATGATTTCCCGCACGGGCTACACAGGTGAGCGCGGCTATGAGATTTTCTGCCGTCGCCAAGACGCCGTGGAAATCTGGGACACGATTGTCGCGGAAGGCGAGGCGATGGGGATCATCCCGACGCGCTTCACCACGCTCGATTGGCTGCGTGCTGAGAGCTATCTGCTGTTCTTCCCCTATGACAACTCGGAAATGTACCCGTTCGAGAACGAAGGTCCGGGCGACACGCTTTGGGAACTTGGCCTCGATTTCACCGTCTCCAAAGGCAAAACCGGCTTCCGGGGCGCTGAAGAGCATTACCGTCTGCAAGGCAAAGAGCGTTTCAAAATCTACGGTGTGAAACTCGAAGGCACCACGCCCGCCGCCGAAGGTGCGCCGCTTCTCAAAGACGGCAAAGAGGTCGGCGTTGTGACCATCGGCATGTACTCGCCGCTGAACGAGCACAACGTCGGGATCGCCCGTATGCCGGTTGATTGCGCTGTGGAAGGCACGGAACTCACCGTCAAGAACCCGGACGGCGAGATCAAGGCCATCGCCCATCCGATGCCTTTCTACGACGTCGACAAGAAACGCCGTACCGCCAAAGGCTAAGCGTCAATTCAAAGCCGTAAAGTCAAAACGCACAAAGACTTACGAGGCGGGGGCAATCCCGTGCCCGCCTCATGAGACCAACAGGACGTCCCAAGGTATTTCAATGCCCAACACTGAATTTTCCCCGTCGATCGACAGTCGCCCGACCTATGCCGGGCTTGTCTCGCAAGGTTCTGCCCCCGCGATCATGGTCGCTGATGAGGCCGGTGCCGGAGCGCTGATCGATCTCGCCGCTTCCGATGCATCCGTCATGGACCGTGCGCATATCGTGCTCGTTGCAAAATCTACCGACGTGGCCGAGCAGCTCAATGGCCTGAAACCCGTTGCCGTACACGCAGCCCCCGATTTCGACGCCGCCACGCCACTGGTCGACAAGCTTCTGGGCGAGGCGCGTATGGGCACGCAGCTTTATCTTGCGGGCTCCGAAGGGCTGATTGGGCATGTGTCCGCCTTGGCTTTCGCCGCCGGACTGCCGCTGGACGAAATTCAAACCGAACATCGCGGCTCCATCGCGCGCCGCATTCAATGCGTGCATTGCAAGGGCATCACCGAGGATGTGGCAACCGATCCGTTCACCTGCTCCCACTGCGGGCTGACGCTGTTCGTGCGCGATCATTTCTCCCGCCGTCTGGGCGTGTTTCAAGGTGTCTGCGTCGATGCCGAAACACCCGGCGTTGTGCCCGAGACCGTGGAGATCCGCGCATGAAACTTGCTCTGAAAGTGACCGAGGTCGAACAACTCTCCCCGCTCGTCAAGCGTTTCCGCTTTGAGCATCCGTCCGGTGCGCCGCTTCCGGTGTTCTCCGGCGGGGCGCATATCACGGTGGAGATGCCGGAAGGCGACACGATCCGCCGCAATTCCTATTCTCTGATTTCCGACCCCTATGATGGGTCGGGCTACGAGATTGCCATCCGTCGTGAAGACAAGGGACGGGGCGGGTCTCTCTACATGCACACGAAAGTGGTTGAAGGCGACGAGATCACTGTGTCTCTGCCCTCGAACCTCTTCCAGCTCGATCTGCGTGCAAAGAAACACGTTCTGATCGGCGGCGGCATTGGTATCACACCTTTCCTGTCGCAGCTGCGCCAGCTCGATATGGAGCAAAAGCCCTATGAGCTGCATTACGCTGCACGCTCGCGCGAGGAAGCGGCCGGGGTAAAGCTTTTGCCGCAGGCGGCGCATATCCATATCCACATTTCGGAAGAAGGCTCGCGCATGGACCTCGGTGCCGTGCTTGATGGGCAACCTCTGGGCACGCATATCTACACCTGTGGGCCTGACGGGCTGATCTCATCCGTGGCCGATCAGGCCGCGCGTCTCGGCTGGCCGAAAACCTCCGTGCATTCCGAAGCCTTCGCCGCACCGCCGCCGGGCGAGCCGTTCGATGTGGTGATCGCATCGACCGGCCAGACCGTTCATGTGAAAGCCGATCAGAGCCTTCTGGAAGCGCTCGAAGAGGCCAAGGTCGAGGTGGATTATTCCTGCCGCGGCGGGGCCTGTGGCCGTTGTCAGACCAAGGTGACGAGCTGTGACGGGCGCATTCTGCACAATGATCACTGGCTCTCTGACGATGAGCGGGCCGCGCAAGAAGACATCATGCCCTGCATGTCGCGTTTCAAAGGCGCGCGGCTTGAACTGGACCTGTGAGGAGACTGTCCGATGACCATGCAATTTAATGACGAGACCTTCCGGGGCGAATATACGTATTTCAACTCGAAAGAGGCGATCAATCGCTTTCCCTTCCCGTTCGATCAGGACACCTACATGTACTCGGTCAACATCGAGCAGCATCCCGGCGGGCGCAAAGGCACGCCGTTCGAGAAGATGTTCGATGTGGATGAGCATTACGTTGCGGAAATGAAAGACCGCGAGATCACCCTCGCGGAAGATCCGCTGCGCTGCCAATCCCTGCCGCATATGGAGTTGGCCGGGTGGGATTTGCTCGAACTCATCATGGTGACCAAGGCGAAAGACTATCCGGAGCTGTTCACCCTGCATCGTGACGGCAATGCCTGGCACTGGATCAACAAGCCGCTCGGCATCGAGAAGAAGTTCACCTTCCTCGATCCAACCACGCTGCCTTGCGGCCCGATGGAATACATCACCCGCCAGACGCAGGGCGACTTTGCCCTTCTGCATGAGCGCGACGGGAACCTCTGGATGGACGCCGGTATGGTGACGTCTCAGGCCGACTGGTCTCTCGATTTCGACGTCGGCATGAACTTTTTCGAATGGCATGCCCCGGTGCCGAAAGCCCGCAAGATGGGGGTGTTCGACAAGGCGCTGAAGTTCCTTTTGGCCGTCGGACAGGATCAGCATTATCGTCGCCTGAACTGGACGATGACGGTGAACCCGCGTCTCGACACCAGCCCCGAGAACTATCACAAATGGGGGCCCGAAAAGCGGACCATCACGCCGGAGAATGTCGGGCAAAAGCAATTCCTGCGCGTGGAGCTTCAGACCTTCTTCCGTCTGCCGCGGTCCAATGCGATCGCCTTCCCGATCCGTTGCTATTTGATGAACCTCGAAGACATTGCGACGAAACCGAAATGGGGCCGCCGCCTGCACCGCGTCCTGCGCGATATTGACCCGGCGTTGGCCGAGTATAAAGGTTTCGCGGTCAATCAGGAGATGATCGTCAACTATCTGGCGCAATTCGATGATGGTGCAGAAACATCTCCCGGGATTTTCCCGGACTAAGGAAAGGCGGAAGAATGGCGTGGATGCTGGTGGTTTTGGCGGGGTTGCTCGAAGCGATTTGGGCGACGACTATGAAATATTCTAACGGATTCACGCTGTTCTGGCCAAGCGTCGCAACCGTCATCACGATGCTGATATCGTTTTTTATGTTGTCGGTTGCGATGAAGACCTTGCCACTTGGGCCGTCCTACATGGTTTGGGTCGGCATCGGAGCGCTTGGTGCGTTTGTTGCCGGCATTGTGCTTCATGGAGAGGCGCTGAACCTCTCGCGGGTAGCCGCCGCTGCTTTGATCATGGCAGGGATGGGGCTTATGAAACTTAGCGCCTGAGGGGCGTCAGGCAATTCCGACCATGCTCCGCGCCTGAGCCAAGATCGCATTGCGCAGACCTTCGGGGGCATCGAGAAGCTTGCCGCAGGTCGGGCCAAGCGAGTCGACGAGACCGCTGATCATCACCGCTTTATACGTGACGACCTCGGGCGCTGTCTTCGGGGTCAGCAGAGAGATCATCTCTTTCAGCGCATCGATGTGGAAGCGGCAGGTTTCTGCAAAATGCAGGGCAGGGCCGTCTTCGCGCTGCGCGAGGTCTTTCAAGCCGGTGGTGATCGAGCGGGCTCTCGGGTCCAAAGCGCGATCCATGCGGAATTCGAGATAGGCGGTGAAGCGCTGCGGCACTTCGACAAGGCCGAGCGGGCCGCGTTCTTTCAACTCCGTTAACCGCTGGGCCAGAACATAGCGCGTCACGGCGGTCAAAAGGTCTTCCTGTGTCGAGAAGTAATACTGCAGGTTGCTCAGCCGCATGTCACAGCGCCGGGCGAGTGCGCGAAAACTGAGCCCGCTGACGCCGTCTTCGGCCAAGACGGTTTCTGCCTCTTCCAGAACTTTCTCAACGGTGGCGCGGCTTTTGGGGGAGGGGGTGGTGACGCCGTACAGCTCATTGGGCAAATCGCTGGAGGTCAGTCGCAACAGGGCGTCATCGAGAGAAAGGGACATGTCAAAAAGCTCTGATCACAGAAAGGGCAACGCGCTGCCCCTAACCCTCACATGCGGTAAGGTCAATTGTTTGATCTATGGAAAAGGCCCGCCTTGCAGGGGCAGGCAGGCCGTTTGAGGTTCAGAGATGGTTGGAAATCCAGCGGCACTGATAAGGCGCGAAATGGATGTTCTGCCCACTCAGATCAAGCTGTTCCCCGGTCAGGAGGTCATACCAGATTTCGCCATCGATCAGGTTGATCGCGATTTGCGGCACTTCGACATCGTGATCTGTGACGTTGTGCAGGGCAAAGATCGACTGGTCGCGGGCGGGGGATTGCCGCCAGATGCCGAAAATCTCGTCGCCCAGATGCATGGTGAACTGCGTCGCATTCGGGTGGAACGCCTTTTGCGCGGTCCGGATCGAGATACGGCGCTTCATCTCATTGAGCACCTGTGCGTTCTGGCTCTCCGGATTATCCAGAAGCGTACGCAGCTCCGGGTAATCCCAGCGGTGCCGGTTGATCGCCCGTTTGACGCCGGTTTTCTCCACGCCCGCGTGATCGTTATGGGTGGCGATCAGGGAGTGGATATAGAAGGCGGGGACACCTTCCAACGACATGACGATGGTTTGCGAACAGATGAACCGATCCACCTGCTTGTCGTCCTCGCCCTTCTCGATGGTGCCTTTGAGCGCATCGAAATAGGTGATGTTCAGCTCATAGGGTTTCTCGGACCCGTCGGGCAGGGCGCGCATCGAGACCAGCCCGCCAAAGTCGCGGACGCATTTGATCACTTCGCCAAGCTCTTCCGGCGCCAGAAGCCCTTCGGCTCCGCGCACGCCAATGCCGTCATGGGAGGCGGCAAAGTTCAGATAGGCACAACCGAGCTGCGCCGGCGGCATCCGCATGACCCATTGGTTGAGATAGGTCGAGGTGCCCGACAGCAGCGCATGCAGCAGCAAAGGCGGCAGCGAGAAGTTGTAGATCATATGCGCTTCGTTGCGGTTGCCGAAATAGCTTAGGTTTTCGGCATTCGGCACGTTGGTCTCGGTGAGGAGCACAACCCGCTCGTCCGCATAATCGCAGAGCAGGCGCATCAGACGCACTATGGCGTGGGTCTGGGGCAGGTGGATGCAGGAGGTGCCCAGCTCTTTCCAGATAAACGCAACGGCATCGAGACGCACGATCCGCACGCCGTTGTCGACATGCAGTCGCATGATGCGCAGGAATTCCAGCAACACTTCCGGGTTTTTGAAATCCACGTCGATCTGGTCGTGGCTGAAGGTACACCAGACATGCTTCGGCCCGTTGACCGTCGAGACCTCGCGCAGCAGGGGCGAGGTGCGGGGGCGTGTGACCATGGAAACATCATCGTCAGGCGAGGCCTCGACGAAGAACTTGTCGTAGGGCTCATGGCCCTGACGATACTCAGTGAACCATGTCGACATGGACGACACGTGGTTGAGCACCAGATCGGACATCAGGCGGAATTCGCTGCCGATCCGCTGAATATCGGCCCAGTCGCCCAGCGTGCTGTTGACTTGCCGGTAATCGGTGACGGCGAACCCGTCATCGGAGGTGAACGGAAAGAACGGCAGGATGTGAACGCCGTGCACCGTGCCGCTCAGATAGCGGTTTAGGAAATCGCGCAGAAGATCGAGCGGCTTGTGCTGGCCGTCGATGAGCGAGTTGCCATAGGTGATGACGAGCGTGTCCGTCTCGTTCCAAAGGTTGTGGCCGGGAGCGCGCGCGCGCGATCGCGGTTTCGTGCCTTCGGGCCAAAAGGCCTCGACGATTTGCTCGCCAAGCTGCTTGCTGTTCTGGTCCGGATAAATTTGTCCGATCAGCGCGCGCAGGCGCGTGCTGAATTGCGAAGACGGTTTTGCCATCGGGCGTCCCCTTCTGTTGCTCTTTTCCTTTGGTAGATCAAACCCGATGCACAGGTTCAATGGACTGCCGGGTGAAACAGTGTGTTTGTTGTGCGAATTTTAGGGAAAGGCGCCAATGAATTCAAAAACCGCCCAAAAATAGGGCGGTCGAAACGGTTTCGGTAAATTTAGATGTCTGAGACGCGAGACTCGGAGACCAAATTGAGGGCTTAAATATGGTCGCCCAAGCTGGTGTCGATGAGCCAGCCACCGGGGCCCGCGATGTGGTCGGGAAGTGTGACGATCAAAACCTCGCGGATGGCGATGGTGGTCATGATGGCGAGAGCCAGTTGATCGAATGTGATGGCGGACAGATCCATAACAATACCCCCAAGAATACGTGGTCTCAGTGCTGACAGGGAAATCGGGCCGAAATGCGGCACTTGCAAGGCAGCTTCGAGATGAATCAAATTTTACAAATGCAACCTTAGGTGGTTTTTGGTGCGAAAGGATCGTCGGGATATCCAACGTCGGTCAGATACAAGCCTTGCGGCGGGCAGACCGGGCCACAAGCAGCGCGATCCTTGGCCTCCAGGGCTGCGGTCACATCCTCCGGAGACCACGCACCTGCGCCGACACGTTCCAGCGTGCCGACAAAGCTGCGCACTTGGTTGTGAAGGAAAGAACGCGCCCGGAAATAGAAGCGGAACTCCTGACCATAGGGAATGTCCATGACTTCCACGCGCGCCTCATCAAGCGTTTTCACCGGGCTGTCTGCCTGACACATGGTCGATCGGAAGGTGGTGAAATCATGCAGTCCGATCAGCCGGTCGGCCCCGGCCTGCATCGCATCAACGTCGAGCTCATGATTGACACGCCACGCCAGCCCCGCCTCATGCACCAGAGGCGCGCGGCGCGAGATCAGTCGGAACATGTACCGCCGTTCTCTCGCTGAAAAGCGTGCATGCCACTCGTCATCGACCCGCGCCGCTTCAAGGATCGCGACGGGGTTCGGTTTGAGGTGATGGTTCAGCGCCTCGGAGAGCCGAAACGGAGACCAGTCCTTCGCCATGTCGCAATGGGCGACCTGACCCGTGGCATGAACGCCCGCGTCGGTCCGGCCTGCGGCGCCGATGCCGGGGCAATCGGGTTCAAGCTTGCGCAAAGCGTCCTCCACCGCCTGTTGGACGGAAGGATGCTCTTTCTGGCGTTGCCATCCGGCAAAGGGTGCGCCGTTATATTCGATCAAAAGGGCGTATCTGGGCATGTGCGGGCAATAGCGTGGCGCGGGGAGGTCGTCCAGTCTTTCTCCCTTACAACCGTGCCTCTGCGTGCCTATGTTGTTCTTGTAAACATGAGCATAGGGACGATTGGGTTGATCCTGAACGACATTGCAGACCGGATTTTTCGAGGCGTTGAAACCGTGCAGGATGGCGTCCATGAGGCGCTGTTCGAGCCCGTGATCCGTCTGGGCGTCACCGGCCTGTCGCGCTCCGGCAAGACGGTGTTCATCACCTCTCTGGTCGCCAACCTTCTGGATCGCGGTCGGATGCCGCAATTTGGCCCGGCGACGGCGATCACCGCCGCCTATCTGCAACCGCAGCCGGACGACACCGTACCGCGTTTTGACTACGAGGCGCATCTTTCGGCGCTGACCTCGCCGGAGCCGCATTGGCCCGACAGTACCCGCGCGGTCTCCGAGCTGCGCCTGTCTTTCAAGGTGCGTCCTGCCGGGCTATTGGGCGGGCTGACCGGCCAGAAAACCGTGCATCTCGATATCGTGGATTATCCGGGCGAATGGCTTTTGGACCTTGGTCTGATGGAGAAATCCTATGCTGAGTGGTCCGCCGAGGCGCTGAGCGCGGCACGGGATCGCAAGGAAGGAGAGACCTTCGTCGCCTTGCTTGAGACGGCGGACCCCGACAGGAAACACGAGGAACCTGCGGCCAAGGCGTTGGCGCAAAGTTTCACCGCCTATCTGCAATCTGCCCGTGCGGAGGGCTATTCCGATTGCACGCCGGGGCGGTTTCTTTTGCCCGGCGAGCTGGACGGTTCCCCGGTTCTGACCTTTGCGCCTCTGCCGGAGGGCGATGCCCCGCGCGGATCTCTCCGCCGAGAATTCGAACGGCGGTTTGAGGCCTACAAGCGCGAGGTTGTGAAACCCTTCTTCCGCGATCATTTCTCTCGCATCGACCGGCAAGTGGTTTTGGTGGACGCGCTGGGTGCGATCCATTCCGGCCCGAAAGCGGTGGAAGACCTGCGCCGCACCATGGCCGACATTCTCTCTGCCTTCCGGCCCGGTCGGGTGGGGCGGATCATGTCTCTGCTCGGTCAGCATAAGGTGGAGAAAATCCTCTTCGCGGCGACCAAGGCGGACCATATCCACCACAATCAACATCCCCGCCTGGCTGCGATCATGGAGGCGCTGGTGCGCGATGCCCGTGACCGTGCCGATTTCGCAGGGGCCTCGACGCAGGCCATGTCGCTTGCGGCGCTGCGGGCCACGGTGGAAGAAACCATGGAGCATGATGGTCAAAGTCTCGATGTGGTGCGCGGCATGACGGAGGGCGGCAAGCAGGCGGCGTTTTATCCGGGCGAGTTGCCCGAAGACCCGGCGCATATCCTCTCGCCCGCCCGCAAAGGGGCGGAGCGCTGGTTGGATGCGCAATATGAGATCATGAAATTCCGCCCCGCGCGGATGGTGCTGCGTCCCGGCGAGGGGCCGCCGCATATTCGCCTCGACCGCGCCGCCGAGTTTCTGATCGGAGATAAGCTATGACAGAGAAACGCGGCCCGATCCTGATCGAATTGGACGAAGAGGCGTCGGTGACCCCGTCCACAGCCGAGCCTGTGCCCGATCTCGCGCCGCTCGCGCGCCCGGCTGCGATGGAGCGGGTGGCGGTTCTGGCGGCGCGCAAGCCCTCGGCTTTGGCGCGCTGGTTCTGGCGACTGTTTGCGGCGCTCTTTGCCTTCACGGTCTCGATTATGACCTATGACGCCATCATGGGGTTGGTCGCTTCGCATCCGTTGTTGGGCTATGTTGCGCTTGGGCTGACGGGGGCTTTCCTTTTCGTTCTGGCCGCGATTGCAGTGAAAGAACTCTCCGCCTTTGCCCGGCTCAAACGCATCGACACGCTGCAAAAGTCGGCGAGCGAAGCCATCGCGGGGTCCGATCTCAAGGCGGCGAAATCCGTCGCGGACAAGCTCCTGACCGTCTATGCGCATCGCGATGAACTGAACTGGGGTAAGGAACGGTTTCGCGAGCGCGAGGTAGAAGTTTTCGATGCTGATGGGCTTTTGACGCTGGCGGAAACCGAACTTCTGACCCCGCTTGATGCGAGCGCCCGCCGCGAGGTCGAGGCGGCTGCGCGTCAGGTGGCGACCGTGACGGCGCTAGTGCCTTTGGCGCTGGCGGATGTGTTCACCGCCTTGACTGCGAACCTGCGGATGATCCGGCGGATTGCGGAGATTTACGGCGGACGATCCGGCACCTTGGGCAGCTGGCGCGTGACGAAATCCGTGCTCACCCATCTGGTCGCGACCGGGGCCGTGGCTGTGGGCGATGATCTCATCGGCACCATGGCCGGGGGCGGTGTCATGGCCAAGGTCTCGCGCCGCTTTGGCGAGGGGGTCGTCAACGGCGCTTTGACGGCGCGCGTTGGTGTGGCTGCGATCGAGGTTTGCCGCCCGCTGCCATTCATGAAGGCCAAGAAGCCGTCTGTGTCCGGCACAGTGAAACGGGCGCTGACCGGGTTGTTTGATCGGGGCGGGGAGTAAGCTCAGGCTGATTTCATCAAAACAGCTTCGGCGGCGCGTCCTTCGGTTGGTCGCGGCTCATGATCCCCATGCGAAAGGCGCGGCCGATGCGGTGGGCGATCTCGGACCATTTCGCGGCGGTCTCGGCGTCTAGTTCCGCGTCCAAAGTCTCATCGAACAGGGCAAGCCACAGGGCGAAGTGATGTTCCTTCACTTCCGGCGCCATGAGGTGCACCCGTTGGGGGAACCCGTCGTAATTGCGCTCATGCAGAATCGCATTGCGCCAGAAGCGCCCGATTTTCTCTTCATGGGCGGGCCAGTCCTCGACATGCGCGCCAAAGACCGGGGCAAGCTCGGGGTGTTGGCGCACGCCCGCGTAGAAGCGTTTGAGGACGCGGTCCATCTCTTCGTGGGTGATCTCGAATTTCGGCGGCAGGGCGGAACGGGTCTCGGTCATCGCGGGCTCCTTTTGCCAAAGCTATATTCTGAATAGGTTTTTTACGCCAGCGCCGGAATGTCGCGCATTTCCTGACCGTTTTTCTTTCTATTCCTGACTGTTTTAATTGTTGAGTAAATATGTCAACTATTTGATTTTATTGAATAAAATCCTTGAAACTTCTGTTGGGTCGTTTTATATCTCTCTCAAAGCCAAGAGGCAGCCAGCCGCAAGGCACCCAGGCGAACGCAAGTTTTCCCAGGTCCCAAGCTCAGGCCAGCAAGCCCTCCCAGCCAACTTAGCCAAACAGCCAAAGTCATCTACGAGGAGTGTCACAATGTCCGATACCGCTTGCAAAACCTGCGCCTTCTTCGAAATCAAAGCCGTCGAAACCGACAGCAAAGGCGAGTGCCGCTTCAACCCGCCGAGCTTCCTCACCGAAGCTGAGCACAAAGGCATGTGGCCGGTTGTGAAATCCGATGATTGGTGCGGTCAGTTCGAAAAAGACGCCGCCTGATCTTTTAAGAGATCCGCGATCCAGCCAGACAGCGACGCAGCAAGCCCGGCCCTTTGACCCAGCGAGCCACGCCGCTCTTTCGCCAGAAAGCAAAATGAAAAGGGATGCCACAGATTGGGTCTGCGGCGTCCCTTTTTCATGTCCATTTTTGTATTTCGCGCCTGTCAAGACGGGTTTACCGCTCCGATGCGGCGTCCTATAAGGCGCGCATGACTTTTGTGGCGATCATTATTCGAATTATCAGCCCGGCGCTCTGACGATACGAGCCGCCGGGACAAGGCGTATGGAGACCCGCGCTGAATTCGACATGACCACACCTCCCTCAAGGACCGAATAATATGTGTTCCGAGACGACCACGCCCGAGTATAAAGACACTCTCAATCTGCCGAAAACCGACTTCCCGATGCGTGCGGGCCTGCCGAAGCGCGAGCCCGGCTGGCTGGAGCGTTGGGAAAAGATTGGCGTCTATGAAAAGCTGCGCGAAAAGGGTAAAGCGGATGGCCGCCCGTCCTTCGTGCTGCACGATGGTCCTCCCTACGCCAACGGTCACCTGCACATCGGTCACGCTCTGAACAAGACGATCAAGGACATCATCACGCGCTCGCATCAGATGATGGGTTTTGATGCGCGCTATGTGCCGGGGTGGGATTGTCACGGTCTGCCGATCGAATGGAAGATCGAGGAACAATACCGCAAGAAGGGCAAGAACAAGGATGAGGTGCCTGTCGTGGATTTCCGTCAGGAATGCCGCGCCTTTGCCGAAGAGTGGGTGGGGATCCAGCGCGAGGAGTTCAAACGCCTTGGTGTCTATGGCACTTGGGACGATCCCTACCTCACCATGAACTTCCACGCCGAGGCGGTGATCGCCGAGGAATTCATGAAGTTCCTGATGAACGGAACGCTTTATCAAGGGTCCAAACCCGTGATGTGGTCGCCGGTTGAGAAAACCGCGCTGGCCGAGGCGGAGATCGAATATCACGATCACAAGTCTCATACGATCTGGGTGCCGTTTAAGGTGCTAGGTGTGACCGAAGAACGCGCTGAAAATACGAAGCGTCTGGCCGACAAAATGTATGGAGCTAGTGAATACGTTGAAGAGCCATACAATAAGTCGTGCGCGGGGATGCTTGGGGATGCTCGCATCGTAATCTGGACAACGACTCCTTGGACGATTCCCTCGAACAAGGCTGTAGCATACAATGATAGCATTGCTTATGGGCTCTATCGTGTTGATGAAACTGAAGAAGAAAGTTGGACTAAACCTGGCGATCTCTATGTCTTTGCCGATGCACTCGCAGAAGACGCACTGGGCAAATCGCGAGTTACAAAGTTCACCAAGATCCGAGATGTAGTAAGTTCAGATCTTGAGGGACTTATCCTCGCGCACCCGTTTGCTGGTGCCGAAGGCGCGAATGGTTATTGGGATTACGAAGTCCCGATGATCGATGGCGATCACGTCACCGATGACGCCGGGACCGGCTTCGTTCATACCGCACCGTCCCACGGTGCCGACGACTATGAATGCTTCGTTAAGCGCAACTGGCTCGACCGGATGACCCATAACGTCGGTGAGGAATCCGAGTTCCTGCCGCATGTGCCGTTCTTCGCCGGTCTTCAAGTGTTCGATCAGAAGGGCAAAGAGGGCAAAGCCAACACCGCCGTGATCGCCAAGCTCGTCGAAGTGGGCGGCATCATCGCCCGTGGCCGTGTGACCCACAGCTACCCGCACTCCTGGCGTTCCAAAGCCCCGGTGATCTTCCGCAACACGCCGCAATGGTTCGCCTCCGTCGATAAGAAACTCGACGACGGCATGGGCACCTATGGTGACAGCATCCGCGAACGCGCGCTGACCTCCATCGACCAACTGGTGAAATGGACCCCGCAAACGGGCCGCAACCGCCTCTATTCGATGATCGAGAACCGCCCCGACTGGGTGCTCTCGCGTCAACGCGCTTGGGGTGTGCCGCTGACCTGCTTCACCAAGAAGGGTCTGCTGCCGACCGATGAAGGCTTCCTGCTGCGCAATGATGAACTGAACAAGCGTATCTCCGCCGCGTTTGAGGAAAACGGTGCGGATGTCTGGTACGAAGAGGGCTTCAAAGAGAAGGTTCTCGACGGCATCGCCGATCCGGCCGAATACGAGCAAGTGTTCGACGTTCTCGATGTGTGGTTCGACTCGGGTTCGACCCACGCTTTCGTGCTGCGCGACCGTGAAGACGGCACGCCGGACGGCATCGCGGATGTCTACCTTGAAGGCACCGACCAACACCGTGGTTGGTTCCACTCGTCTCTGTTGCAGGCCTGTGGCACGAAAGGCCGCGCGCCCTATAAAAACGTCGTGACGCACGGGTTTACGCTCGATGAGAAGGGCATGAAAATGTCCAAGTCTCTGGGCAACACCATCGTGCCGGAGCAGATCGTCAAACAATACGGCGCAGACATCCTGCGTCTTTGGGTGGCGCAGACGGATTACACCGCCGACCAACGGATCGGGCCGGAAATCCTCAAAGGCACCGCTGACAGCTACCGCCGTCTGCGCAACACCATGCGCTTCATCCTCGGCTCGCTCGGTGATTTCAACGAGGCAGATCGCGTCGCCGCGGCGGATATGCCGGAGCTGGAACGCTGGGTGCTGCATCGCCTCGCGGAACTCGACACCACGGTGCGTGAGGGCTACGAGACGTTTGATTTCTCCGGCGTCTGGCAGGCCGTGTTCAACTTCGCGACCGTCGATCTGTCGTCCTTCTACTTCGACATCCGCAAGGACGTGCTCTATTGCGATGGCGACACCGATCGCCGCCGCGCGGCGCTCACCGTGCTGGATATCCTGTTCCACCGCCTGACCACCTGGCTCTCCCCGATCCTCGTGTTCACGATGGAGGAAATCTGGCTCGAACGCTTCCCGGGCGACGACAGCTCCGTGCACCTCGTGGACTTCCCGGACGCAACGCCGGGCTGGCTCGATGGCGAGCTCGCCGCGAAATGGGCGGGCATCCGCAAGGCGCGCCGCGTCGTGACCGCAGCGCTCGAAGTGCAGCGCCGTGACAAGGTGATCGGGGCTTCGCTGGAAGCCGCGCCGACAGTCCATGTCGAAGACGCTGCTTTGCTCGATGCGCTGAAATCCATCGCCTTTGACGATCTCTGCATCACCTCCGCGATCACCCTCTCCGGTGATCCGGCGCCGAATGAGGCCTTCCGTCTGGAAGGCGAGGTTGAAGGCATTGGTGTCGTGTTCGAGAAAGCCGATGGGCATAAATGTCAGCGCTGCTGGAAAATTCTGCCGGATGTGGGCACCCACAGCCATGAGGGTGTCTGCGGTCGCTGCGACGAAGCGCTCGGCTGATCTGATTGATCCTTTGAAACTTGAGAACGGCAGGGCCTTTGCGGGCTCTGCCGTTTGTCTTTTCTGGTGGGACGAACTTGTCGAGAGACCGTGCCGGTGACGATCCACCGTCACCCGTTGTCGTGAAATGCATCCTCAAGCCATTTCAGTTCCTCGTCCGATCTCCGAATGTCCTCGGCATCGTCTTGCGCCAGAAGGCGTGACAATTGCACGAGCAAAGCCTTGCGCGAGATGCGCGTGATCATGGCGACTTCGCGCAGGCGTGGCGCAACTTCACAGTTCTCGGTCTCTGGCATGGCTCCCTCCGCATCCCATAACATGTGCAGGGTATGCGCAGAGGCATGAACAAAAGGTGAGGAGATGTGGAGGATTTTAGGGTTTTGCGCCTTGAGTCCGAGCGCGCGGATGAGCGGCCTCGTAGACTTCGAGCAAGCGCGCACCGTCCACCGCCGTATAGGCCTGTGTCGTCGAGAGCGAGGCATGGCCGAGCAACTCTTGGATCGCGCGCAAATCGCCGCCTGCGTTCAGAAGATGCGTGGCGAAGGAGTGGCGCATGGCGTGCGGAGTGACAGACGAGGGCAGGCCGAGCTGCATTCGAGCGGCTTCCGTCACTTTGGAAATCAGCCTTGGGTTCAGTGCGCCGCCGCGCTTGCCGCGAAACAGCGGAGCTTCGGCCGTGAGATCATAAGGGCAGAGCCGGGCATACTCCGCCACGGCGCTACGCGCGGCGGGCAGGACGGGGACGATGCGTTCCTTGTCGCCTTTGCCGACAATGCGGATGACCACGCCCAAGGGCAAAGCGCCGCCGGTGAGCGACAAGGCCTCCGAAATCCGCAAGCCGCAGCCGTAGAGGAGCGTGACCACGGCCACATCGCGGGCGGCGATCCACGGTTCCTCGTGTTGCGCTTCGACCGTGGCGAGCATGTCTCGGGCGGCGTCGGGGGAGAGCGGGCGGGGCAGTTTTTTCTGAAACTTTGGCGAACGGGTGGAGAGGATCGCGGTGGGATCAAACCCCTCGCGCTCTGCCAGCCAGCGGGTGAAGGTTTTCACGGCAGAGAGTGAGCGGGCTAAGGAACGCGGCGCGACACCACGCCCGCGCTCATGCGCCATCCAGGCGCGCATATCGGTGATTTTGAGGCGTGCGATCTGGGCGGGACCAAAGGTGCCACCCTCATGCTCGGCCAAAAAGGACAGCCAGCCGGAGACATCGCGCCCATAGGCGGTGATCGTATGATCTGAGGCAGATTTCAGAGCGCGCTCATGGTCGAGCCAGCCGGATAGCCGGTCGCGCAACGCATCTGAAATCGCGAGGCTCATCCCAGATAACGGCGCATCAGCCGCTCGAACACGCCCGCGAAGAAGGTGAGCAGGTCGGTGCCTTGTGTGGGGCGGAACATATGCGGGTCTTCCGAGCCGAAGATCAGCAGGCCGGGCAGGCGACCGGGCCCGAAATCAAGAGTCATGAGCGCTTCGGAATGGATAAAGCCGGTGTCGCCATACAGCACGTTCGTGTCAGGCGAGACCTGCCGCAGGGTGATTTGGCGCAGCGGGATGTTGCGGCCAAGGGTGACGTAGCTTTGCACAAAACCGGGTTCGGCGGTGAGCAGAACCTTTCCGAGTTTCTTGAGGGCGGGTTCCTCGCTCTCGCTCTTGGTTTCCAAAAGCAATTTCACACTGTCGAGGCGCAGGGTCTGGGCGACATCACTGGAGAGGGCATTGAGGAAGTCGGTGAACTGTGTCGGCTCCATGAGCTGCAACACGGCGCGGTGAATTTGATTGGTGCCTGCGAGGTTCTCGTAGGCGGCGGCGATCACGCCCCGGTGG
This sequence comes from Celeribacter sp. ULVN23_4, assembly GCF_054788345.1. NCBI lineage: Bacteria > Pseudomonadati > Pseudomonadota > Alphaproteobacteria > Rhodobacterales > Roseobacteraceae > Celeribacter > Celeribacter sp. ULVN23_4. The sequence continues at coordinate 237,802 of NZ_JBTVYO010000003.1, forward strand.
GTGTCTTCAAGCCGCTCAAGGCGTTCTTCGAGCCGTTCCATCGCAAGGCCACGCAGATCGACGACGTTCGAGCCCGAGGTCCGCTCATTTGCGGCGATCAGGGCGCGCATCACATCCAGATCTTCGAGCACCATATCCGGGTCGGAAATGATCTTTTCACGCAATTCATCGGCCATGGGGGTCACGGCCCGTGGAAGTTGGGTGGTCATGTTGCCTCGTCTACTGTCTCGAACCGCCGGTTTTCCGGTCGTTGATCTGACTATGCCCGAAAACCGGGCAAGGGTGCAAATGTTTGTGTGCGGACATCCGCCGGGCAAGAAAAATCCCCCGAACCTGTGGCGCGGGGGACTCTTTGAAACTTCCGATTTCGGGTGAATCAGACGATCTTGATCCCGGCCTCTTCGGCGTCTTTGACGAATTGCGCCAGACCTTTGTCGGTCAGCACGTGGTTCGCCATTGCCTTGATCACGGCGGGCGGCGCGGTGATCACGTCGGCACCGATTTTCGCGCAATCGGAAATGTGGTTCACGGTGCGGATCGAGGCGGCGAGAATTTCGGTCTCGAAACCGTAATTGTCGTAGATCGTGCGGATGTCTTCGATCAGCTCAAGCCCGTCGAGGTTGATGTCGTCGAGACGACCGACGAAGGGAGAGATGAAGGTCGCGCCGGCTTTGGCGGCCAGAAGCGCCTGGTTTGCGGAGAAACACAGCGTGACGTTGATCTGATGACCCTCGCCGGAGAGCGTTTTACAGGCTTTGAGACCGTCGAGCGTCAGCGGCAGTTTGATCACCACGTTGTCTGCGATGGTCGCGAGCTTGCGGCCTTCTTTGACCATGCTGTCGTAATCGAGGGCAACGACCTCGGCGGAAACCGGACCATCGACCAGTTCGCAAATCTCTTTGGTCACTTCAAGAATGTCGCGACCGGATTTCTTGATCAGCGAGGGGTTGGTGGTGACGCCATCGACGAAGCCCAGTTCGTTGAGTTCGCGAATTGCATCTACATCGGCGGTATCGACAAAGAATTTCATGGGGCGCTTCTCCTTTCGCCTGTCCGTTGGCGCCTACATAGATCAAGAGACCGAGTTAGCAAAGGGGGTCTGGTTCGCTTGTGCGAAAACCCCTATCTCTTGCGCATGGACACCGAGTTTTTTCCCGAAGGCGCATTGGTCGCCGTGCTGACCACCGAACCGCTGGACCGGACGCTGGATTACAAAGCGCCGGAGGGCGGGGTGGAGCGCGGGGCCTATGTCGAGGTGCCGCTCGGGCCGCGCAAGGTGCTCGGCTGTGTTTGGGGCGCGGGTGTCGGGGGCTTTGATCTTTCCAAGGCGCGTTCTGTGTCCACTATACTCGATATTGCCCCGATGCGCGAAGAGATGCGGCTGTTTCTTGAGAAAGTCGCTGCCTATACGTTAACGCCCATGCCCGCCATGCTGCGTCTTGCGACCCGTGCGCCGGGGCTTATGGACCCGCCATCGATGCGCAAGGTCTATCGCCGGGGCGAAGGCCGCCCGCCGCGCGAGACTGATGCCCGGCGCAAGGTTCTGGACACGTTGGACGAATATGGTGGCCTGTCTTTCACTTTGAAAGAACTCGCGGACGCCGCCGATGTGACCACATCGGTGATCAAGGGGCTTTTGCCATCGGGGGCGATCATCGAGGAAGACACGCCGCGCGATCTGCCTTATCGCCGCCTTGATGCCGACGCGCCGGGCAAAGACCTGACCGAGGCGCAGGCCGAGGCGGCTGCGGCGCTCCGCGACTCGGTGGCCACTGAGCATTATTCGACGACGCTTTTGAAAGGTGTGACCGGCTCGGGCAAGACCGAGGTCTATCTCGAAGCCGTCGCTGAATGCCTGCGTCACGGGCGGCAGGCTTTGGTTCTGTTGCCGGAGATCGCCCTGACCTCCGCCTTTCTCACGCGGTTCGAAGAGCGCTTCGGCGCGCGCCCGGCCGAATGGCATTCGGGCGTCACCATGACCGAACGCCGCCGCGTGTGGAAAATGGTCGGGCAGGGCGGGGCGCAGGTGGTGATCGGGGCGCGTTCGGCGCTCTACCTGCCGTTTCAGAACCTCGGGTTGATCGTGGTCGATGAGGAACACGACGGGTCTTATAAGCAAGAGGACGGGGTGCATTACAACGCCCGCGACATGGCGGTGCTGCGCGCGTCTCTGTGCTCGGCCTCCGTGGTGCTGGCCTCTGCGACGCCCTCACTTGAGACATGGGCGAATGTTGAGGCGGGCAAGTACAAGCGCCTTGATTTGGAGAGCCGCTACGGTCCCGCTGTGATGCCGGACATGCATGCGATCGACATGCGGGGCGAGAAACTCCCGGCGACGCGGTTCATCTCCGATGCGCTTGTGGGGGCGGTGCGCAAACGGATGGAGAAGGGCGAGCAATCGCTTCTGTTCCTGAACCGTCGCGGCTATGCGCCGGTGACGATCTGTCGGGCCTGCGGCTATCAAATCCAATGCGATCATTGCGATGCGCGCATGGTCGAGCACCGTTTCCTCAAACGCCTCGTCTGTCACCAATGCGGCGAAACGAAACCGATGCCGGAGGCCTGTCCCTCCTGCGGCGTCGAGGGGCGGTTGGCCCCGGTCGGTCCGGGCGTGGAGCGTCTGGCCGAAGAGGTCGCCGAACGCTTCCCGGACGCGAAATGCGCGGTGCTGTCTTCGGATCTTTTTGCCTCGGCGCGGGCGCTTAAAGAGCAAATCCGCCTGATTGCCGAGGGTGATACGGATATCGTCATCGGCACGCAGCTTGTGGCGAAAGGCCATAACTTCCCGAACCTCACGCTCGTGGGTGTCATCGATTCCGATCTCGGGCTGCAAGGCTCGGATTTGCGCGCGGCCGAGCGGACGTTTCAGCTCATGCGGCAGGTGGCCGGACGGGCCGGGCGGTCGGAGAAGAAGGGCGTCGCTTTGCTTCAGACCTACCAACCCGAACACCCGGTGATCCGCGCGATCCTTGCCGGGGATGAGGAAGGGTTTTGGCGCGCCGAAGCTGCGGAGCGGAAGATGGCAGGTGTGCCGCCCTATGGGCGGATGGCCGGGATCATTCTGTCCGGTCCCGATTTGGCTGTGGTGTCGGATGTGGCGAACCATCTGGCGCGCATTGCCGGACCATTGCAGCGGATCGGAGCGCAGCTTTTCGGTCCCGCCCCCGCCCCGATTGCGCGGGTGCGCGGGCGGCATCGTATCCGGCTTTTGGTCAAGGCGGAGAAAAGCGCGCCCATTCAGGTGGCGCTTGCGGAATGGGTGGGGCAGATCAAGCTGCCCAACAATGTGCGGCTGCAGATCGATATCGATCCCCAGAGTTTTTGGTGAGCGCTTCTGGTGAGAGAAGGGGCGCTGCCCCTCTTGCGCGCAAGTCACCCCGGGATATTTTGCGACAAAAGAAGCGGCCTAAAGCGTTTCGACTTTAACTTGATCTATCACATAAAGTCGAAACGCCCGCTCCGCTTGGACGTTGCACCGCGTTTCTGCTCAAACCCTGATTCAGGTTTAAGTAGAAACGCTTTAGCAGGGCAGCGCAGGGTCGGCTTGTCGGTCAACCAGAAGCGTCGTCGCGATGGCTCCGATCCACATGCAGAACAGGGCGAGCCAGGCTGTCGCGGCAAAGACGGAGCTTCCGGTGACGCCATTGCCGATGGCGCAACCGCCTGCGAGCATTGCGCCAAACCCCATGAGCACGGCTCCGATCATGGAGCGCCGCATCACTGGGACCGAGTCGAAGCTCTGCCAGCGGAATTCTCCGGAGATGAGCGACGCCAAAAACGCGCCAAGCACCACGCCGGGAACAAGGCCGACGTCGAATTCAAGCACGGCATTGCGGTCGAGAAAGAACATCAGCGTGTTGGCCGAGGGGCCGGAGAAGGTCACAGACGTCACGGGAACCGGATCAAAAGCCACTTGCGCCAGTTGCCAAGAGAGATACCAGCCGACGGCCACGGCAAAGCCCACGCCAGAGGCGAAAATCCACGTTTTCGGGCTGATCTGGTTTTTAACTGCGAGGAACAGCGCAAGCGCCGCGAAAGCGAGCCCAAGGATGAGGCCTGAACCGGTTGGAAGATGCAATGAATTCAGAAGGTTGACGTTTTCACTGCCGGTGATCGACAGCGAAGCGAGCTTGTCGCGATAGGGCGAAAGGATGCCGTGCAGGCTCATCTGAGCGGTGACGGCAAAGATCAGGCCAGAGACGACGGAGCGCAGGTTTCCGGTTGAGGCCAGCACAAGCAGACGGCCTGAGCAGCCGCGCGAGAGGACCATGCCCGCTCCGAACATCAGTCCGCCGATCACGGCGCCGGACCATGATCCGGGCACGGCCATGATCCGCGCGTCCATTTCGCGAAACAGTCCCAGAAGCTGCGCCCCCTGAACCCAGACGATGGCGGTCGAGAGTGTCAGGAACCAGACCGCCACCTTGGGGCCGAGCCGCCCGCGGGCGAATTCGACCGTCGCCGCGCGCAGGCAAAATTGCGAGCGCTGTGCCGAGACGCCGAAAATCAGGCCCGTGATCAGGCCGAACAACGCCGCAGACGGGCTTTCCCCGATCCCCTCCACAAGGGTCAGTATATCCATGAGCGGTCCTCCTCCCGCGTAGTGGCCTATGATCGCGGTGAGGCGGCGCTCACGTCAAGCCCGCTGCAGAGGGGGGTGTGCAGGAATTTCGGCTATTCAGAACGGCGTTTCCTCTCTAAAGGCGGATCATGAGCAAAGCACCTGTATCCCTCCATGACGTCTCCCACCTGCCGCGCTGGCGGCGGCCCGAGTCGCTTCTGTTCCTCATGGCTTTTGCCATGCCGGTGGCCTTCGCCACATGGAATGCGCTTCTGAACAATTTCGTCATCGAAGTCGCCGGGTTCACCGGTGTTCAGATTGGCTGGCTGCATACGGTACGGGAAATTCCGGGCTTTCTCGCCATCGGGGTGATCGCTCTGATCATGATTGTCCGCGAGCAAGTGCTTGGCATCGTGTCGCTTTTGCTTTTGGGCGTGGCGACGGCGGTGACGGCTTGGTTCCCCTCCTTGGGCGGTATCCTGACCATCACCATGCTGTCGTCCATCGGCTTTCACTATTACGAGACGGTGAACCAGTCGCTCCAGTTGCAATGGCTGCCGAAAGACCGCGCGCCGCTTGTTCTGGGGCGTTTGCTGGCGGCGGGATCTGCGGCGTCTCTGGTGGCATACGGGCTTCTGGTCCTGACGTGGAAGACCTTCGATCTGTCTTACAATCTGGTCTATCTGGTCTCTGGTGGCTTCACCGCGCTGGTCGCGCTTTTTGCGTTCTTTGCCTACCCGCAGTTTGAAGCGCCGAACCCACAGGCCAAGAAACTGATCCTGAAACGTCGCTATGGCCTCTATTATGCGTTGCAGTTCATGGCGGGTGCGCGGCGGCAGATTTTCGTGGTCTTCGCAGCCTTCATGATGGTCGAGAAATTCGGCCTCGGGGTTGAAGAGATCACTGGCCTGTTCCTGATCAACTATCTCGCCAATATGATCATCGCGCCTCTGATGGGCAAAATCGTCTTCCTCAAGGGTGAGCGCTTTGTCCTGATGCTCGAATATATCGGCCTGACGATGGTGTTCATGGCTTATGGCGGGATTTACTGGCTGGGATGGGGCGTGGTCGTTGGCGCGGCGCTCTATGTGATCGACCATATGCTCTTCGGGCTGGCTTTCGCGCTGAAAACCTATTTCCAAAAGATCGCCGATCCCGAGGACATTGCGCCGACAGCGGCGGTGGCCTTCACGATCAACCATATCGCGGCGGTCTTCCTTCCGGCGTTTCTGGGCTATCTCTGGGTGGTGTCTCCGGGCGCTGTTTTCGGATTGGCTGCGGCGCTGGCGATGGGGTCTGTCGGTCTCTCCGCCCTGATCCCGCGTCACCCGGAGAAGGGCAACGAATGGCGGCTCTTCCCGCGCGTGCGTGAGGTTGCTCCGGCGGAGTAAACTGGCCGTGTTATCTGGCTGGGTGATTGGCGCAAAGCCAATTGCAGACTATATTGAACGGAAACCGCACATAGGGAGACCTGTCATGTTTGCCGCTCTGACCAAGAAACTTTCCATGCCGACGCCGGATGAGGCTTTGCCGGGGCGTCCCGAGGCGATCCCGACGGCCAAGGAGCATTTCGTGTTTCATGTGCCGCTAGAGGGAGACATTCCCCAGGGCTGCCAAGAGGCGATTTTCGGTATGGGCTGTTTTTGGGGCGTCGAACGCATCTTCTGGCAGGTGCCGGGCGTTGTGAACACGGCAGTGGGATATAGCGCGGGCTATACGCCGAACCCGACCTACGAAGAGGTCTGCACCGGCAAAACCGGCCATAACGAGGTGGTTCGGGTGATTTTCGATCCTGCCAAGGTGAGCTACGCGACGCTGCTCAAGACCTTCTGGGAAAACCACGATCCGACCCAAGGCATGCGTCAGGGCAATGACCGGGGCACACAATATCGCTCCGGCATCTACGTGACGAGCGATGCGCAGCGCTCAGAAGCCGAGGCGAGCCTGGCGGGCTATAATGTGTTGCTTCAGGATAAGGGCTTCGGGGCGATCACGACCGAGGTGCTGCCCGCTGGCGAATTCTACTTCGCGGAAGACTACCATCAGCAATATCTGGCGAAGAACCCGAACGGCTATTGCGGCCTCGGCGGCACTGGAGTGAGCTGCCCCGTAGGGCTCTCGATGGAGCGCTCCGTGCAATGGAATGAGGAAATGCACCGGCCTGACAGCCCGGCATAACTCGGGCGAGGCTTGTGCAAATCCGGTCAGGCCGCTAAGGCAAAGAAAAGTTCTGTCCGGAGTGCCATCATGCCGACCTTTACCGCCTTCACCAAGACCCAAGGCAAAGCCCCTGCCGAAGCCATCGGCGAAGCGCTCGAATTCATCGATCCGGAACCGACCGGGGTTGGCGTTTTCGAGATCGAGGATGGGTCCGGTCTTTGGGAAGTGGGCGCCTATTTTACGGAAGCGCCCGACGAGATCGCTCTGGCGCTTCTGGCCAAGGCACATGAAGCGCCGGACTTCGTGATTTCCGAGCTGCCGGAAACCGACTGGGTCGCCAAAGTGCGCCGCGATTTGGCGCCGGTCGAGGCGGGGCGCTTCTTTGTCTATGGCTCGCATGATGCTGACAAGCTGCCGACCGACAAGATCGGTCTTTTGATCGAGGCCGCTATGGCCTTTGGGACGGGCCATCACGGCACGACGCTTGGCTGCCTCAAGGCGCTGGATCATCTGATGGCCGAAGGGAAGACCTTCGACAAAGTGGCTGACATTGGCTGCGGGACCGCCGTGCTCGCAATGGCGGCAGCTAAAATTTCCGACAAGACGGTCTACGCCTCAGACATCGACGAAGTCGCGGTCGAGGTGGCGGAAAGCAATGTGCGCGCCAATGATCTCGCCGGGCAGGTGGAATGTCTCGAAGCTGCCGGGTTCAATCATCCGGTGCTGGCAGAAAAAGCGCCCTTCGATCTCGTGTTCGCGAATATCCTCAAAGGCCCGCTTGTCGCGCTTGCGCCCGATATGGCGGCCAATGTTGCGCCCGAAGGGCATGTGATTCTGTCCGGTATCCTCAATCCGCAGGCGGATGAGGTTGTTGAGGTTTATACACGATCCGGGTTCAATCTTGTCGAGCGACAGGAGATTGTTGACTGGACAACGCTAACCATGGTGAAATCGACCTCACTTTAAGGCATTGAGACATCTTTTTGCCTCTTTTCGACGGTTTTGCCTCATTTGTGCCACATTTCGCCGCACTGATGTCATAGTGAGTGCATTGAAAGTTACGAGGAGGCTGCCATGGCTTACGCCGGTTCGCAGCAATTGGAAAAGCGGGTCACTCGGATCGAGGCGCGTCGTCGTGCGATCAAACACGGTGTGATCTATTCGGTGAATCAGGATGGTCTGATCATCGCTCGCCCGCGTCGGCGTGGGCTGCGCCGTCCGCTTTACCTTGTGTTTTTTGCGCTGGCTGGCGTTATGGCGTTCAAAGCGGTCCTTTACGCGAGCCTCGGGGCTTCGACCTATGGAACACGCGTCGCGGAGCTTGCATCCGGGACGTTCGTTGAGAAAGCCGGTGCATGGGTGATGCACGCCGATCAGTTCACCATTTGGCTCGCCCTGCAGATTAAGATGCTGCTGGTCTGACAGATAGGACATTCAGGGGCCGGGTGGCTGTTTCCCATAATGCCACTCGCCTCTTTCGCGTCGAAACCCGCGCCGCTTGTCGGCGCGGGTTTCTCTTTTCGTCACTCCGCCTGTGAGTGCTTGGCAAATGTTCTCGTTTCGTGCTAATCAAATTGTAACGAATAAACGAGCAGGTGAGATCATGCGTGTGATGGGTATCGACCCTGGGCTGCGCAATATGGGCTGGGGCATCATCGATGTCGCAGGGACGCGTATCAGCCATGTCGCCAACGGCATCTGCCGCTCGGCCTCCTCCGATGATCTGGCCACGCGGCTCCTGTCGCTCTTTGACCAACTCACCGCCATTGTCGAGACCTACCGCCCGGACAGTGCCGCCGTAGAGCAGACCTTTGTGAACAAGGATGCTGTTGCGACGCTGAAACTCGGTCAGGCGCGTTCCGTGGCGCTTTTGGTGCCTGCGCGGGCGGGCATACCCATCGGGGAATACGCCCCGAACGCGGTGAAAAAGACGGTTGTCGGCGTTGGCCATGCCGCCAAGCAACAGGTCGAACATATGATCAAGCTGCAACTGCCGGGGGCCAAGCTCGAAGGGCCCGATGCCGTCGATGCTCTGGCCATCGCGATCACCCATTCCTACCACGCGCAGTCCTCATCGCGACTGACGGAAGCGCTCAGAAAGGCTGCCTCATGATCGGTAAACTCACGGGTGTGATCGACTATATCGGCACGGATCATGTGATGATCGACGTGCGCGGTGTCGGATATATCGTCTATGTGTCCGAGCGCACGCGTATGGCGCTGCCGGGGCAGGGCGCACCCGTATCGCTTTATACCGATATGCTGGTGCGTGAAGATCTGATGCAGCTTTTCGGCTTCACATCTTTGCTGGAAAAAGAGTGGTATCGCCTGCTGATTTCCGTTCAGGGCATCGGTTCGAAAGCCGCAATGGCGATACTCGGGACGCTCGGGCCGGAGGCCACGGGGCGCGCGATTGCTCTGGGCGACTGGACAGCCGTCAAAGCTGCGCCGGGCGTCGGACCAAAAATCGCGCAGCGTGTGGTCAATGAGCTTAAGGATAAAGCGCCGACCGTCATGTCGATGGGCGGCAAGCTGTCCGCGACACTGGAGGCCCCGGAGGCGGTAGAGGTGATCGAAACATCCGCTCCCGCCTCGAAACCTGCTCCAAAACCTGCCAAAGCCAATGCCTCGGCAGAGGCCGAAGCCCTGTCCGCGCTTCAAAACCTCGGCTATTCTCCGTCTGATGCGGCGCAGGCCGTGGCGCAATCCGCGCAGGATGCGCCTGAGGCTGACACTTCTGGCCTGATCAAAGCCGCGCTGCGCTTGCTCGCGCCGAAAGGGTAACAGATGGATCAGCCCGACCCGACATTACGCCCAGAACGCCAACCGCAAGATGCCGACCGCGCCCTGCGCCCGCAGGCGCTTGAGGAGTTCATCGGCCAGCATGAGGCCCGCGCCAACCTGCGGGTGTTCATCGAGAGCGCCAAAATGCGCGAAGAGGCGATGGACCATGTGCTGTTCCACGGCCCTCCCGGTCTCGGCAAAACAACGCTGGCGCAGATCATGGCGCGCGAGTTGGGGGTGAATTTCAAGATGACCTCCGGCCCGGTTCTGGCAAAGGCTGGTGATCTGGCGGCGATCCTGACCAACCTTGAGGCGCGCGACGTGTTGTTCATCGACGAGATTCACCGGATGAACCCGGTCGTAGAAGAGGTGCTCTACCCGGCGATGGAGGATTTCGAACTTGATCTGGTGATCGGCGAAGGCCCCGCCGCCCGCACGGTGCGGATCGAGTTGCAGCCTTTCACTTTGGTCGGGGCGACCACGCGGCTCGGGCTTTTGACCACGCCTTTGCGCGACCGCTTCGGCATCCCGACCCGGCTTCAATTCTACACCACTGAAGAGCTGCATGAGATCGTCACCCGTGGCGCGCGATTGCTTGGTGTGCCCGCCGATGCGGACGGGGCGCATGAGATCGCCAAACGCGCCCGCGGCACGCCCCGGATCGCCGGGCGGCTCCTGCGCCGCGTGGTCGATTTCGCGGTGGTCGAGGGTGACGGGCGGATCACGAAGTCTCTGGCCGATGGGGCGTTGACGCGGCTTGGCGTGGATCTGATGGGCCTTGATGGCGCGGATCGGCGTTATCTTGGCATGATTGCAGAGAACTATGGCGGCGGTCCCGTGGGCGTGGAGACGCTGGCGGCGGCGCTCTCAGAGTCGCGTGATGCGATTGAGGATGTGATCGAGCCCTATCTTTTGCAGCAGGGGCTTATTCAACGCACCCCGCGCGGGCGGATGCTGACGCAGAAATCGTGGAAGCACCTTGGGCTGGAAGCCCCGAAGGCGCCGGATCAGTCCGATCTGTTCGGGAAGTGAGTATTTGAGCCACAAAGGAAACCGAAAGGCTTGACCTCTCAGGATTTTTCGCGCGCAAATGGGGCAAATTTCTCTGGCAGGATATCTTTATGTTTCGCTTTCTGATGGGCTTCGGTCTCTTCCTCACTCCGATGATGGCCGTGGCTGCAGATCGTGCGGAAACCGCGTCGGGCATCGCCGAAATCCTGCCGCTGGGGCCGTTTCAGACCGATGCACTTTATTTAGCCGATGAGCCCGTCGATCTGCCGCAATCGGCGGATCATCTCGATATCGCGGCGCAGGATGGCGATATGCTGCTCGTCATGCTCGGCTCGGGTGGGACAGCCTGTCCAAAGATGTGGGTCTATGTCGATGCCTCCGAGACCCCGGCCAAGGTCTCCGAGATGTTCGGCACCTGTCATGACGACGCGAAAGTGTCGCTCACCGCGCGCGGGATCGAAGTGGTGACCCCGTCCGCAAAGCCGGATGAGAGCGCGGATGTTACCTATTGGATCGAGAACGACGCGGTCCATGAAAGCCTCGGGCCGCCGAAATCCATGGGCTATACCCAAGTTGAGGAATGGGACGGGCAGCACCCCAAGCTTTTGGTCAATGATCCGGCTTGGGAGGGGCGGTTTTTGGCGACGGTCGGCCCCGTTGGGCTGCTTAATCTGCGCGCCCTTTTTGAACAGGCGAGCTGGCTGCATTGGGAAGGGGAGTGGCTTGTCGCAAGGGGCTGCAAGACCGATGCCTGTGGCTACCTAGAGGGCGCTGTGGCGCTCAGTCGGGACGGGCAGGCGATCGTCGCGGTCGTCGACCGTTCGGAGTTTGAGCCGCCCGCAGGTCTGCGCTTCTATGGGGATGCGGGGGACAAAGCTTTGCCGCCCGCGATCCTTCAAGTCTTTGCTGACCACACGGAGTGACGATCAGCCGAGCAGATGCCCCATCTGCGCCACGGCCAGTTTGTAGCCGTTCACGCCGCAGCCCGCCATAACTGCATCGGCGCGCATGGAGACATAAGAGTGATGGCGGAACGCCTCGCGTTTGTGAACTTGCGAGATATGCACTTCGATCACCGGCCCTTCAAAGGTGTTCAACGCATCGAGAATGGCGACAGAGGTATGCGTGTAGGCCGCCGGGTTGATCACGATGCCATCGGCTTTCTCGCGCGCTTCGTGGATCAGGTCGATGATCTCGCCCTCGTGGTTGGACTGCGCGAAAACGATATCGAGATCGTGCAGGCCAGCCTCAGTCGCGCAAAGCGCTTCGACATCGGCAAGCGTGTCCGCGCCGTAAATCTCCGGCTGGCGTTTGCCGAGAAGATTTAGGTTGGGGCCGTTCAGGATATAGATCGTCTTGCTCATGCGTGTCTCCGGCGTGCGCCTCATGTGTCTTTCCGGGCGGACGATACGCGTCTCGGGGGTTGCCGCGCAAGTCGTCGCTGTGCAAAAGGCGGGGTGTAGCAAAGAAGGGCCGCAAGATGGACGTCACACCGGAAAGCATCGAAGCGTTTTTCACGCGCTCAAACGGCGACTATGTGTTTGCGCGCTGGGGCCGCCCCATTGCGCCGGTGGTCTTTGGGGTCGAGGACGAAACGCTTGTGACGGTGAAATCCGCGATTGAGGCCTGTGTTGCGATTGCCGGGCATCAGATGGCGGAGACGGACCCGGAGCTCGGATCGAACCTCATGGTGTTCTTCCTGTCCGATTGGGCGGAGCTTCTGGACGTGCCGCATATGGGCGATCTCATCCCCGATCTGGAGGCACGGGTTGCGACCCTGCAAGAGCGCGGGGCACATCAGTATCGGGCGTTCCGGTTCGACGATCAGGGCGCGATCAAGGCGTGTTTCACCTTCGTGCGCATGGGCGGCGCAATGGACGAGGTGCCCGCCGAGGTAATCGCGCTGTCACAGGCGGTGCAGGCGATGTTGCTCTGGTCGGATGTGGAATTCACACAGGACAGTCCTTTGGCTGTCTCTCCAGAAGGCACGGTGGTGAGGCCGGACGTGGCGAATGTGCTGCGCGCGTCTTATGATCCGATGTTGCCGGCTTCGGCGCGGGATGCATCGCATGCGCTCCGGCTCTATGCGCGGGTTATTGCGGGGTAGAACTGGTTGTAGGAAGGCCAAGTCTCTCGCGCAGGAAAGCCTCTTTTCTGTCGGCAAATTTGGTTCTCCCGAACATCAGGCTGACGGCAACCACATACCATTTGATCATGTAGATGAAACCGATGATCGTCATGGGAAGTGCGATGATCATTTGGAGTAATGTCGCCGCAAGGAAGAGCCAAGAGGGCGGTTGCGGATCATGTTCCACGATCAAGATGGTGAAAATCGCCACCGGCAGGATTGGAAGCGCATATACAAAACACCAAAAGAAGATCATGAGAAAGATTGGCATCGGGGCTAACAGCCACAGCTTGCGAGAAAAACGCAGAACATGAAGTTCGGAATGCCAACGCAGACGGTGCAGTTTTGACAAGAGTTTTTTCAAATTGTACCTCGTGAAAATAGCTGGTCCATTTGTACAGTTTGAGACGCAGAAACGAAAGGCCCGTCTGATGACCCACACATTCCCCGTCCATGTCTATTACGAGGACACCGATCTCGCGGGCATCGTCTATTACGCCAATTACCTCAAATTCATCGAGCGTGCGCGGACCGAATGGGTGCGCGATTTAGGTATCGATCAGGTCAAGCTCAAGGACGAGGACGGGATCGTCTTTGCCGTGCGGCGGGTCGAGGCGGATTATCTCAGCCCGGCGAAATTCGATGACGATCTGACTGTCGAAACCACTCTGGAGGCGCTGACGGGCGCGCGGATCGTGTTGAACCAGACGGTCAAGCGCGACGAGGATGTGCTCTTTGCGGCACAGGTGACCATCGTGGCGCTGACCGCGACGGGCCATCCGGCGCGACTTCCGGCAAATCTCCGCCGAAATCTGCACTAAACAGTCGAAATTCCGCGAATTTGCGCCCCGCCTCACATGTTCGTGTTGGCGCTTCCCCTGACGATGCGGTAGAATCATCGCTAATGATGAGAGCCGTGCAAATGCGGCCGACAGGCGATTAAAGAGCAGGTTCATGGACCAACAAACCCTTGCGATGGCGCAGGAGATCGACTTCTCCTTGCTCGCGCTTTTCATGCGCGCCACCTTCACTGTGAAAATCGTGATGCTGATGCTGATCGTGGCTTCCTTCTGGTCATGGTCGATCATCATCCAGAAATTTATCTCCTACAAAAAAGCCCGCGCCGAGGCGGCGGCCTTTGATCATGCGTTCTGGTCGGGCGAGCCGCTCGATGAGCTTTATGACCAGATTTCCGGCGGGCCGATGACCGCACCTGAGCGGGTCTTTGCGGCGGGCATGACTGAATGGCGGCGCTCGCATCGCGCCGATGGCGGCCTGATCGCAGGCGCGCAATCGCGTATCGACCGATCCATGGATGTGGCCATCGCCAAAGAGAGCGAAGAGATGACCAAGGGGTTGTCCTTCCTCGCGACCGTCGGCTCGACAGGGCCGTTCGTCGGTCTCTTCGGCACGGTCTGGGGGATTAAAACGGCGTTCGAGGACATCGCCATGGCGCAGTCCACCAACCTCGCCGTTGTGGCGCCCGGGATCGCGGAGGCGCTTCTCGCCACTGCACTGGGTCTTCTCGCCGCTATCCCTGCCGTGATCTTCTACAACAAGCTTAACGCCGACAGCGATCGTATCCTTGGCGGCTACGAGGCTTTTGCCGACGAGTTCGCCACCATTCTCTCGCGCGAATTGGACAGCTGATATGGGCGCGGGTGTTGTACAGAAATCAGGGGGAGGCGGTCGCCGGAGAGGCCGTCGTCGCCCCGCCGCGATGAGCGAGATCAACGTCACGCCCTTCGTTGACGTCATGCTCGTTCTGCTGATCATCTTCATGGTCGCCGCCCCGATGATGACCGTGGGCGTGCCGATTGAGCTGCCGGAAACGGCGGCGACCGCGCTGCCGCAGGAAGAGCAGGAGCCGCTGACCATCACGCTCACTGCCGATGGGCAGGTGCTTTTGATGGCGAACGAGACGCCGGAAACGGATCTTGTGGCCAAGCTCAAAGCCATTGCTGCCGAGCGTCAGGACGACAAAATCTTCCTGCGCGCCGACGGATCGGTGCCCTATGAGCGTGTGGCTCAGGTGATGGGCGCTTTGAACGCGGGCGGGTTTCGCTCCATCGGTCTCGTGACCGATCAGGGCGGGCCGCGTCTCGACGGGTCGAATTAAGGGGCAGATCGCGTGAACGCGGGCCAATATATCTCTGCTGGAGGCCATTTGGCCCTGATCGCCTATGTGCTTTTCGGGGGGCTGTTTTTGCGTCCCGAAGAACCGCAGGACGTGGCTGTGCAGGAGGTGGCGCTGATCTCGGAGAGCGAATTCGCCGCCATGGTGGATCGGAGCTCTGCGCCCGATACCTATGAGGTTGCCCCAGAGATGCGCGCGCCGGAGACGGAGAGCGCGCCCGAGGTGAGCCAGCCCGAAGAAACCACGCCGGAGCAGGCCGCGCCGCAAACGCCACCACCGACCGCGCCGGAGCCGAGGCCTGAGACGCCGCAAACGCTGGCCCCGCCGGTTGAAGTCCAGCCGACACCGCCCAGTCCGCAGATCGAGCCGGAGATTTCCCCGGAAGATCCCGGTGCCGGTTTGCCGGATGTCGCAGATCAAAAGCCGACGCCGCGCCCGGTGCCGCGTATTTCCGACCGCAATGTGACAGCGCCTGAGCCGAAGCCGGAGATTTCCGACGCGCCGGTCGAAGCGGCCAATGAGGAAAGCGACAGCCCCGAGGTTGTGGAGGAGAAGGTCGAGGAAGCCGCGCCGCAGGAAACCACGACGGAGATCGTGACCGAGGCGGAGAAACCCTCCGGCATGTCCTCTTCACCGCGTCCGAAATCGCGCCCCGCCAATCTGGCGGCGCAGGCGGCGGCTGCTGAGAAACAACAGGAAACGCCGAAACCGGCTACGCCGAAGGAAGAACCGAAGGCTGAGCCGAAAGAGGACACGTCTGATGCTGTGGCCGAAGCGGCCGCTGCCGCTGCTGCTGCGCTGGCAGCCGAAAGCACCGGCACACCTGCCGCGCCCGAGCGCCCGGTTGGTCCGCCTTTGACGGCTGGCGAGCGCGAAGGCATGCGCGTGGCCGTGTCGCAATGCTGGAACGTCGGCGCCATGTCGACGGACGCCATGCGCACGGTGATCACCGTCAGCGTCTCCATGAATGAAGATGGCACGCCGCAAAACGGCTCCATCAAACTTTTGTCCCACACGGGCGGCACGGATGCGGGCGCACAAGCCGCCTTCGAAGTGGCCCGACGCGCAATTATCCGCTGTGGATCGAAAGGTTTCCCATTGCCGGTGGAAAAATATGCCCATTGGCGCACCATTGAAATGACGTTCGATCCCGAACAGATGAGGTTCAAATGAAACGCCTGACCACGCTCGCCTGTGCCTTTGCCGCTGCGCTGTCCCTCGGAGGCACCGCACCCGCCCTTGCACAGGATCCGGGCCCCTTGAAACTCGACATCACGCGCGGGGTGATCGAACCCTTGCCGCTCGCGCTGCCGGATTTCATCGCGGAGACCCCGCAGGCCGCCGAGTATGCGAAACAAATTTCCGATGTGATCGCTGCCGATCTGGTGGGAGCGGGGCTGTTCCGCGAGATCCCGTCTTCCGCCTATATCTCGCAGGTGACGAATTTCTCCTCCGCCGTGCAATATGCCGACTGGAAAGCGATCAACGCGCAGGGGCTTGTGACGGGCGCCGTTGGGATCGACGCGTCCGGCAACCTGTCGGTCAAGTTCCGGGTTTTCGACATCTACGCCGAAGCGCCGCTTGGCTTCGGCCTGCAACTCGGCGGCACCACCGCGAGCTGGCGCCGGATTGCCCATAAGGTGGCCGACGTGGTCTATTCCCGGATCACCGGAGAGGGCGGTTATTTCGACAGCCGTGTGGTCTTCGTCTCCCAGACCGGCCCAAAGAACGATCGCAAGAAACGCCTTGCTGTGATGGATTACGACGGGGCGGGTCTGCAATACCTGACCGACGACCATTACATTGTTTTCGCTCCGCGTTTTTCGCCGACGGGCGACCGGGTGCTCTATACGTCCTATGAAAGCGGCACGCCGCAGATCATGATGCTCGACGTGGGCACGGTGACGCGCCGTCGTCTGCCAGTGCCTGCCGAATCCGTGACCTTTGCGCCGCGGTTTGCGCCGGATGGGCAGTCGATTGTGTATTCCATGTCTACGGGCACCAATACCGATCTCTACCGCATGGATATCAACTCCGGGCAGATCACCCGTCTGACCAATACGCCCGCCATTGAAACCGCGCCGAGCTTTTCGCCGGATGGCACGCAGATCGTGTTCGAATCTGACCGCTCCGGCACCCAGCAGCTTTACATCATGCCGGCCGCTGGCGGCGAAGCGCGGCGGATCTCTTCGGGCATCGGTCGCTACGGCACCCCTGTCTGGTCTCCGCGCGGCGATCTTATTGCTTTTACAAAACAAAATCAGGGCCGCTTCCATATCGGCGTGATGCGCACGGACGGGTCTGAAGAACGCCTTCTGACCGCGTCTTTTCTCGATGAAAGCCCGAGCTGGGCACCGAATGGCCGGGTGATCATGTTCACCCGCGAAAGCCAGGGGGCAGGCGGTGAAAGCGCGCTCTATACGGTGGATATCTCTGGTCGGAACCTGAAACGTGTGCCGACCAATGCGGGGGCCTCCGACCCGGCCTGGTCGCCGCTGTTGAAATGAGGTTTTGCGTGTCGGCAAAGCGTCGGCTTTCTGTCGGACTTTTGTCGGACCCAGTCCCGGCCTCCCGTCTGATGACGCCTCGCGGCGCAAAACGCTTAAGTGAAATTCTGCACCCTCCCCAAGTCCGGGGGAGGCTGCTATAGTCCCGATAACCCAGAGCAGTTACGAGCATCCAAAAGGATCCTTCATATGTCCAAGTTTCTGAATTCCCCTGCATCCCGCGCGCTTCTCCTTGTCGCCGCCCTCGGCCTTTCGGCCTGTACCAACCCCGGTCGTTTCGGTGCCAATGGCTCCGGTTCCGGGACCGGCGCTGCCGGGGCCAACGGCATGATGGATGGCTCGGTCTCCGATCCGACCTCGGTCGCCTATTTCAACCAAACGGTCGGCGACCGCATCCTGTTTGCCGTGGACCAATCCACCCTCTCGGATGAGGCCCGTGTGGTCCTCGCCGGACAGGCCCGTTGGCTGAATGACAACCCGGCCTACACCGCGATCATCGAAGGCCATGCCGACGAGCAGGGCACTCGCGATTACAACTTTGCCCTCTCCGCGCGCCGTGCGGCCTCCGTTCAGGAATATCTGATCAGCCAGGGCGTGAGCCCGGCGCGTCTGAAAACCATTCCTTACGGCAAGGAACGCCCGATCGCGATCTGTTCGGATGAGAGCTGCTATGCCCAGAACCGCCGTGCTGTGACCGTGCTCGCCGCGGGCGCAGGCATGTAAGCGCGAAAAGGGGAAGCTTGCGATGAAAGCGATGATCCTTGGTGCGGCGCTGACCTTCGCCTCCTTTGGCGGTGCGGCTGTGGCGCAGGATGCACAGACGCTGGCGGATATCCGTCAGGAGGCGGCGGTGCTCTCCGTCGAGATCAACAAGCTCAAACGCGAGCTTTCCACCACCGGCGCACCGGACACCGCTTTCGGCGGGGCCGGGGTGCTGGAGCGCGTCGATCTTCTTGAGGCGTCACTGGCGAATGTGACCTCCAAATTGGAGGCGCTGGAATTCCGGATCAACCGTGTGGTCAAGGACGGCACCAACCAACTCGACGATCTCAACTTCCGGCTCTGCGAGCTTGAGCCGGGGTGCGATGTCGGCAATCTGCCGCCGCTCACACCGCTGGGCGGGGAAGCCGGCTCCGGGGCCGGGGCCTCCGATCTCGTGGCCGCGCCGGGGCTGGATGCGCCGCAGGACGGTGGCAGCGATCTGGCGATTGCAGAGCAAAGCGATTTCGACGCGGCCAAGGCGCTCTATGAAGGCGGCCAGTATCAGCAAGCCGCCGATGCATTCGCCGTGTTCTCTCAAACCTACACCGGCGGTTCGCTCAATGCCGAGGCGCATTTCATGCGCGGTGAAGCGCTGGCCAAGACAGGCCAAACCGCGAATGCGGCGCGCGCCTATCTCGATAGTTTCTCCGGCGACCCGGAGGGCGCGCGTGCGCCGGATGCGCTTCTGCATTTGGCCGGATCGCTCGGACAGCTTGGCCAGACCGACAAGGCCTGTGTCATGTATGGCGAGGTGGGCAGCCGCTTCCCGGGCTCCACGGCAGCCGTTCAGGCCGTCTCGGACTCTGCCGCTTTGGGATGTCCGTAAGTCAGATGACCGAGGCGGGGACGAACCGGGCGATGCTGCGCCATTTCGTCGGCACCGCTTTCGCATATGACAAACCCGATCATCTTGCCGTCGCTGTCTCCGGTGGCGGCGACAGCATGGCCTTGCTGCATCTCCTCGCCGAATGGGCGGAGGAGGAAAAGGTCTGGCTCCAAGCGGTGACGGTGGACCATGGTCTGCGCCCTGAGGCTGCGGAAGAGGCCCGGTTCGTCGCTGAAGTTTGTGAACGGTTGCGGGTCAAGCACACAACGCTCAACTGGGCGGGCAAGACCGCAAAAGGCAATATTCAGGACGCCGGGCGCCGGGCGCGCTATGGCCTCATGGCCGACTGGGCCAAAGGGCAGGGGATTTCCACCATCGCGCTGGCCCATACTGCCGACGATCAGGCAGAGACATTTTTTATGCGTCTGGCGCGTGCGTCGGGGATCGATGGGCTGACCGGGATGCAGCGGCGGCGGGTGTCGGATGGCATCACATGGGTGCGGCCTCTGTTGATGCAGGAACGGTCCGACCTCAGACACTATCTGCGGGAGCTGCGCGAAGTGTGGGTGGAAGACCCGTCCAACGAGGATGAGGCCTATGACCGCGTCAAGGCGCGCCGCGCGATGGGAGAGCTGACCAAGCTTGGCATCGATGCGCATGTCGTCGGGCGCGTGATGGATCACCTGTCGCAGGTGCGCTCCGCACTGGATTACGCGACCCATGACCATGCGCTCCGCTGCGTGCGCGAAGATCGGGGGGATCTGATTATTGATCGCCGCCGCTTCGCGGAAGCCGCGCCGGAAGTGAACCGACGTCTGGTTGAGGCGGGGCTTCGCTGGATTTCATCGGCGGATTACGGCCCACGCGGGATGAAGCTTCAGGAGTTCCTGTCGGCGATGCTGCGCGGGCGCGATGCGACCTTGCACGGGGTGCGGCTTTTGGGCGGAAAGGCGAGCTTTCGTCTGACGCGCGAACATGCCGCAGTCGCCGGAACTGTCGCCACGCCGGGGGCGATCTGGGACGGGCGCTGGATCATCGAAGGTGTTGACGGCCAAGACTATATCGTCCGGGCATTGGGCGAGGACGGGTTGTTGCAACTGGGCGAGCGCCCGGCGGATGCACCGCCGCGCGAAACCCTGTCGGCCTCACCGGCGGTGTTTGAGGGCAATACACTGGTTTCGGCACCGCTTGCAGGGCACGGTCCGGCACGGGCGAGGCTCATTCACCCGCAAAACGGTTTCCTAACATCGCTTTTATCGCATTGAACTTGAGCCGTTGATGCCTATTTTAAGGGAAACCCGCGCGCGCGTGAGAGTTCCTTCGCGCGTTTAAGATCAATCGAGGAGATCCCCTTTGGGCAATGCACGCAATCTCGCCTTCTGGCTCGTGCTCTTGATGCTGGTTCTGGCCCTGTTTCAGGTGCTGGGCGGCAATCAATCGAGCATGTCGTCGGAAGTCGTTCCCTATTCCGAATTCATGACGAAAGTGGACGATGGCTCGGTCACTTCTGTCAAAGTCGATGGGGAAAAGGTCTACTTTACCGGCGCAGACAGCCGTCAGAAATATACCATCAACCCGGGTGATCAGAACCTCGTGTCCGAGCTTCTGGCCAAGGACGTGAACGTCGAAGGCAAACCGCAGGAAGAAAGCGGCATCATGCCCTTCATCCTGTCCTTCCTGCCGATCTTCCTGATCATCGGTGTCTGGATCTATTTCATGAACCGGATGCAGGGCGGCGGCAAAGGCGGCGCGATGGGCTTTGGCAAATCCAAAGCGAAAATGCTGACGGAAAAGCAGGGCCGTGTGACCTTTGACGATGTCGCGGGCATCGATGAGGCCAAGGAAGAGCTTGAAGAAATCGTTGAATTCCTGCGCAACCCGCAGAAATTCTCGGCCCTCGGCGGTAAAATCCCGAAAGGCGCTTTGCTTGTTGGTCCTCCGGGCACCGGTAAAACGCTTCTGGCGCGCGCCATTGCGGGCGAGGCGGGCGTGCCGTTCTTCACCATCTCGGGTTCTGACTTCGTTGAGATGTTCGTCGGTGTCGGTGCCTCCCGCGTGCGCGACATGTTCGAGCAGGCGAAAAAGAACGCGCCCTGTATCGTCTTCATCGACGAGATCGACGCTGTGGGTCGCCACCGTGGCGCGGGCTATGGCGGCGGCAACGATGAGCGCGAACAGACGCTCAACCAGTTGCTCGTCGAGATGGACGGTTTTGAAGCGAATGAAGGCGTGATCATTATCGCTGCGACCAACCGTCGTGACGTGCTTGATCCGGCGCTTCTGCGCCCCGGTCGTTTCGACCGCCAGATCACCGTGCCGAACCCGGATATCAAAGGCCGTGAGAAAATCCTCAACGTCCACGCCCGCAAAGTGCCGCTCGGTCCCGATGTGGACCTGCGCATCATCGCGCGCGGGACGCCGGGCTTCTCGGGTGCCGATCTGGCCAACCTCGTCAATGAGGCCGCGCTTATGGCGGCCCGTGTCGGCCGTCGTCAGGTGACGATGGAAGATTTCGAACAGGCCAAGGACAAGGTGATGATGGGCGCGGAACGCCGCTCCATGGTGCTCACCGACGACCAGAAAGAGAAGACCGCCTATCACGAAGCCGGT
This sequence comes from Celeribacter sp. ULVN23_4, assembly GCF_054788345.1. Taxonomy (NCBI): domain Bacteria; kingdom Pseudomonadati; phylum Pseudomonadota; class Alphaproteobacteria; order Rhodobacterales; family Roseobacteraceae; genus Celeribacter; species Celeribacter sp. ULVN23_4. The sequence goes on from NZ_JBTVYO010000003.1 coordinate 259,288, forward strand.
CACGCCATCGTCGGTCTGAAACTGCCGAAATGCGATCCGGTTTATAAAGCCACGATCATCCCGCGCGGCGGTGCCCTCGGTATGGTGATGAGCCTGCCGGAGATGGACAAGCTGCAGATGTTCAAGGACGAGGCGCATCAGCGCATCGCCATGACCATGGCGGGCAAGGCGGCCGAGATCTTCAAATACGGCCCCGACGAAGTGTCCTCCGGTCCGGTCGGCGACATTCAGCAAGCGTCGCAACTCGCGCGCGCCATGGTGATGCGCTACGGCATGTCCGACAAGGTCGGCAACGTCGATTACGCTGAAGCTGCCGAAGGTTATCAGGGCAACACCACGGGTCTTTCCGTGTCCGCCCACACCAAGGAACTGATCGAAGAAGAGGTGAAAAGCTTTATCGATCAGGGCTATGCCGAAGCGTATCGGATCATCACCGAGTATGAAGAAGAGTGGGAGCGTCTGGCTCAGGGTCTTCTGGAATATGAAACCCTCACCGGCGAGGAGATCAAACGCGTGATCGCCGGTCTGCCGCCGCAAGCGGGAGAGGATGAGGGCGGTTCCGGCGGTTCGGGCGAGGCCTCTGTGACGGCCATTCCGAAAACCGCGAAAAAGCCGAAAGGCGATGGCGGGATGGAACCCGAACCCATGGCCTGAGGCCCGAAAGCCTGATAGAGAGAAACCGCGCCCCTTACCGGGCGCGTTTTTTGCTTTGAGGAGAGCCACATGAGTGATTGGAGCCCCAGAAAATACGCGCAATATGCCGACCTGCGTTTGCGTCCGGCGCGTGAACTTCTGAACGCCGTTGGTGCGTTGCCGGAGGGAGCGATTGCCGATCTGGGCTGTGGCTCTGGCGGTGTGGCCCCGGAATTTGCCGAGCGCTATCCCGAGCGTGCGCTGCATGGCATTGAACAGTCCCCGTCGATGCGCGCGGCGGCCTTGGACTGCGGCTATTACGAGACGGTTATCGAGGGCGATATCGCAACGCTCGATCCGGGCGACGGGTTTGCTATGATCTTCACCAATGCGGCGATGAACTGGGTGCCTGATCACCGGGCGGTCCTGCCGCGTTTGATGGAACATCTCGCCCCGAAGGGCTGGTTCGCGATGCAGGTGCCTTATCAACACGAGGCCCCGTCGCATGTGCTGGCTCGCGAAGTGGCGCATCGCCTCGATCCGGAGGCTTTCCCGGAAACCGATGCCAATTCCAACGTCCTGACGCCGCGCAGCTATGTGAATATTCTGGAGCCCTTCGGTGAGGTCCGGGTCTGGCGCACGGAGTATATGCAGGAGATCAAGACTCCCTTCGGTCATCCCGTGCGCCATTTTACACAGGCCACCTATCTGCGCCCCTACATGGATCATTTCGAAGAGAAAGGCCGGTTGGACGAATTCCTCGCGGCCTATGATCTCGACCTAGAGGCGGCCTATCCGATCGACCGTCAGGGCCGGGCGTGGTTCCCGTTCCAGCGGCTCTTCGTGGTGCTGCAGAAAAGCTGAGAGACATTGCGCCCGAGGTTCCCTCCGCCGGGCGCTCATGTTACATGGCGAAAAAATGGGAGACCGCCGATGTCAGACATGCCGCTCAAAGACCCTGCCGAGATCGAGACCATGGCTGAGCTGCGTGTACAGATCGATCGTCTCGACACCGCGCTGATTGATCTCTTGGCGCTGCGGCAGGCGCATGTGGACCGCGCCGCCCAGATCAAGACCAAGGAAGGCCTGCCGGCCCGCATCCCGTCGCGGGTGAACGAGGTTCTGGACAATATCGAAGTGGAAGCGTTGCGTGCGGGGTTTGAACCGCTGCTCGCGCGTCAGATGTGGGCGATGATGGTCGAAGACATGATCGTGCGCGAGGAACGTGTGCTGGGCCCTGATGCGGTCGAGGACGACGCAGAGGACAAGGAGTAAGACATGACGGCAACTCTGATCGACGGCAAGGCTTTCGCGGCCAGCGTCCGTGAGAAGGTCGCGACCCATGTGGCGCGGATCAAGGAAGCGCAGGGCGTAACGCCCGGACTGGCGGTTGTGCTGGTCGGGGATGATCCGGCGTCCGAGGTCTATGTGCGCTCCAAAGGCAAACAGACCGTCGAAGTCGGCATGAACTCTTACGAGCATAAACTGCCCGCAGAGACTTCTGAGGCTGATCTTCTTGCACTTATCGAACAATTGAACGCGGACAAGGATGTGCACGGCATTCTCGTGCAACTGCCCTTGCCGAAGCATTTGAACGAGAGCCTCGTGATCAATGCAATCGATCCGGCGAAGGATGTGGACGGGTTCCATATCTCCAATGTCGGCCTTCTGGGGACCGGGCAGAAGTCCATGGTGCCCTGCACGCCGCTCGGTTGTCTGATGATGCTGCGTGATCAGCTTGGTGATCTCTCCGGCCTTGAGGCGGTGGTGATCGGACGCTCGAATATTGTCGGCAAACCGATGGCGCAGCTTTTGCTCGGCGACAGCTGCACGGTGACCATCGCGCACAGCCGCACGAAGGATTTGCCGGACGTGGTCAAGCGCGCGGATATCGTGGTGGCCGCCGTGGGCCGCCCGAATTTCGTCCAAGGCGACTGGGTCAAACCGGGTGCGACGATCATCGACGTGGGCATCAACCGTATTCCGGCGCCGGAAAAGGGCTACAAGGACGACGGAAGCGTGAAAACGCGGCTCGTGGGCGACGTGGATTTCGACGCGGCGAAAGAGGTGGCCGGGGCCATCACGCCGGTGCCGGGTGGGGTCGGTCCGATGACCATCGCCTGCCTGCTGGCGAACACGCTCACCGCCTGTTGCCGGGCGCATGGGTTTGCCGAACCTGAGGGGCTGACGGCGTAACGCTATAGTCAACGCATTGCGTTTCAGAGGCCCTTCGGGGCCTCTTTTGTTATGTGCTTTTGCGGTACTTCCACACGTTAAGGTTAATTTGATTAAGGTTAATGCGAGGGAGGGGCAGCCGAGGCCGACTGCGTTGGAGTAAAGCATGACAACGCCGCGCAGAGGCTCCTGCGCGGCGTTTGTTGTCCGTTGCGCAACCTGTGATTAGTGCGCGAATTCGCTTTCCTCGACGAACATGTTGGCCCAAGCACGGTCCACAAGTTCCGGGGTCATCTGATAGGGAATGTCCTCGAATTCGCAGATCGAAATCATCTGATCGATCAGGAAGGTTGGCTGATAGTTCGCATAGACACTGTCGATGGTCGGGTATTTTTCCTTGAGCAGGTAGACCAGTGCCGCTTCGTCCAACGGCATTTTCTTCTTGCGGGCGACCATGGCGAAAATCTTCAGGAAGCCTTCCTGATCTGGGCCGTCGATCTTGATCTTGTAGAAAATACGACGCAAAGCCGCGGTGTCAAAGATCGTGTTCGGGTGGAAGTTGGTCGAGAAGATGACGAGCGTGTCGAAGGGCACCTCGAATTTCTCACCCGATTGCAGGGCAAGAATATCCTTGCTCTCTTCCAGCGGAACGATCCAGCGGTTGACCAGTTTCTGCGGAGGCTCTTCCTGTCGGCCAAGGTCATCGACGATGAAAATCCCGCCGGTGGACTTGAGCTGCAACGGCGCCTGATAGGTCCGTGCGACCGGGTTGTAGACCAGATCGAGCATGTCGAGGGAGAGCTCACCGCCGGTCACGACAGAAGGGCGCTCACAGCGCACATAGCGGCGGTCAAACCGGTTTGCGGTCTTACGCAGCGCATTGGGGTCATCATCCAGATCCTCGCGCTTCACATGCATCAAAGGGTCATAGAGGGTGATCACGGAGCCATTGTACTCGATCGCGCGGGGCACGTAGATCAGATCGCCAAGCGCATCGCGAATGCCGTTGGAGATCGAGGATTTCCCGTTGCCCGGCGGGCCGTACATCAGGATCGAGCGACCGGCCCCGACCGCGGGTCCAAGCTGATCGAGGAGGAAGGGCGGCAAGATGAGGTGCCCCATCGCGCCGAGCAGAGCGTCTCGCGTCACCTTCATGTTGCGCACGGACTGGCGTTTGACCTGTTCGGCGTAGACGTCGAGCGGGATCGGCATGGCACCGTAATATTCCGACTGGCTGAGCGCATCCATGGCGCGGGCCTTGCCGGTATCCGAGAGGCGGAACCCCATTTCCGAGCCCGCGCCGGCGTGCATCGTCCCGGTGGCTTCGACGAGCGCCTGTTCGCGGGCGCGGTCGACGAGGTCTTGGGTGATCGACACCGGCAGGCAGAGCACTTCGGACAGGCGTGACACTTGTTCGAGGTTGGTGCGGAACATGGTTTTCAAGACGATGTCGCGCATCATCACCGGGGAAAGCCCCGTGTCCTCGGCGCGGCGGGGTGCGACAGGCGCGATCACGTTCGGTGTCGGATCCATCATGGTCATGGCTACTGCCCTCTGTTCTGGTCCCGGTATCGATCCGGGGCTGTTCTTTTGCTGCAAGTGTACGTAGGCAGCGGGGCAAAGCCAAGATTTTCACGCGCTTTCATTTGCCTGGGGCTTTGCATTGCGCAGTGTTTGGTCATAACCTTTCGCAAAAATGAACAGGGCAGGGCATATGAGTAGAATTTCCACGGGTAAATACGCGATTTTTCTTGCTGTTTTGATCCTTGTTCTCGGCGGTTTGGAGCTTGCCAAAGGCGGTCTTTACCTCGATCGGCACGAGGGCGATGCCGCACATATGATCGAGATTTTGCTGCGTATGGGGCTGGGGCAAGTGCCGCATCTGGATTTCTCGACTCCGATCGGGATTCTTGCCTTTTTGCCGATCCGATTTCTCATGAATTTGGGTTTCGGGGTGGGGCTGGCCTTTCTGGCTGCGCAGATCATGCTGGCCGTTCTCGCCCTCCCTCTGGTGATGCGCGTGGCGCTGTCGCGGCTGACCGGGCTGGCAGCCTGGGGGTTTGGTGTCGTGGCAATGGTGATGTTGCTGGGGCTCATTCACGGGGAAAGCACGACGGCCATCTCTGTGTCTATGTATTATAATCGCTGGGCCTGGGTGGCCGCCTTTATCGCAATTCTTTTGGCGGTTCTGCCGGAACGCGACGGGGCGCGTGCTCTGGTGTGGGACGGCGTGATTATTGGTGCAATGCTGGCGTTTCTGGCGCTGATCAAACCCACCTATTTCGTTGGGTTTGTTCTTCCGATCACGCTCGGGATCATTCTGCGCGGCGCTTGGCGGAGCCTGATTTCCGGGCTTGTGACGGGGCTGTTGATCGCAGTTTTTGTTGTGGCGATCTATGGGGTTGAGTTCTTTCCGGCCTATATTGCGGATCTTCTGTCCGTCACCGCATCCGAGAGCAGGGCTGCACCCGGCATGTCCTTAATCGAAGTGCTGAATGCGCCGCGTTTCCTGATTGCCAGTCTCACACTGGTTCTGTCGATCATCGTCCTACGACAAGCGGGACGCGACCGTGTGGGGTTGTTGCTTTTGTTGCTTGCCCCCGGATTTATCTATGTCACCTATCAGAATTTCGGGAATGATCCGCAGTGGCTTATCCTGTTGTGTCTGCTTCTTCTGGCAGAGCGCCCCGCGCGAGGACGGCGGGTGCTTTTCAATACAGAGGCCCGCAATGCCGTATCAGCCTTGGCGTTGGTCTCCTTTGCGCTTGTTGCGCCTTCTTTGCAAAATATTGCCACGAGTGCGTTTCGCAATTTCGCGGTGAATGTGGAGGAGTATGAGCCGCAATTTAAAGACCGGGCGGAGATGAGGGGTTTGTTCGTGCAGCCGAGGCGCATGCGTGTTGTTCTGGCGCGTGAGTCCTTTGTGGATCGTCATCCAGAGCTTGCGCCCTATGCATACGAGGATGAAGAGTTTGAGCCGGCCAGTTTCCTAGGAGAAACACTGCCCTACTGCCGATTGCTGGGGGGAGATCAAGCTGTAGACGCTTACACGGCAGATCGCTTAAAGGAGTCGCCGTTCAATTTCGGCGCCGATACCCAGTTTTTCGTCGCAGATGTTGTGTCCTCGGTCTGGATCTTTGGCGGGTTCGCGCCGCTCGAAGGGGGCACGCCATGGTATTATTCTGGGACGCCAGGTCTTGAGAATGCTGATGCGATCATCGTGCCGCTCTGTCCGATGAGCCCGGATGTGCAACGCGATATACTGGCAAAACTTGAGATGGCGGGGCTCACACTTGGGGCACCGCTGCGTGATCCTATGATGTTGGTCTATCCGGTCGTGAAGGATTGAGCGCGGCTTAGAGGTAGATCGCGAGGGCGAGATAGCTCACCATCGTCCCCGCAAGCGCTAGACCCATCGGGAATTTTCGGTGCTCCCAGGACACCCAATCGGGCGTCGCGCGCCGAACAGCGGGCAGGGCGCGTAGGGCGCGGTGGGTTAGGAAAGCGCCGATCAGGAAGGCCGCGAAGAGGGTGAGAACCGGTCCCGCATCGGCCAGAGGGATGAAAAGCGACATGGCGGCGGCAAACTTGCCGTCTCCGGCGCCAACGCCGAGATAGGCGAAGGCGAACATGCCGACGACATACATCACTGCACCATGCAGGAAGCCCCAAAGATATTGATCAAAAGGCAACAGGAACGGTCCCATGACCACGTAGATCGCGACCAGCGTCAAGACGACGGGGTTGGGCAGTTTCATCCGCTTCAGGTCATTGAAGGCGGCGATGAAAGACACCAGAGCGACGGGCAGCAGGAACCAGAGCGCGGCCTGAGAGGGCAGGGTGAGCATGGATCAGATCAGCCGTTCGAGACGTTGGCTTCCAGCGCGCGCAGCGAGCGCACGGCCGCTTCGAAATGCTGCGGATGGGTGTCGATGGCTTCCTTTATCAAGCCTTTACCGATGTTCACATCGCCCGCTTTCACGGCGGCGAGGCCCAGCGTGTAAAGCAGCTGGGCGCGCTCGGTCTGGGTCATCTCCATCACGGGCATATCGTATTTGCCCTGTGCGCCACGGGCCAGAACGAGGTTGTTCTTGGCGGTGAAGAGGCTCGGGTCGTAGGTGATGGCCTTGGCGAAGAGTTTCTCGGCTTCCGAGTAGTCGCCGCGGGTCAGCTTCGAATAGCCCCAGTTGTTCAACACGCCAGCGGGGCGGGTCGTGAGGCCGACGGCGGTCTGGTAGAAGCTATCGGCTTTCTTCCATTCCTGATGGCTGTCGGCGACCATGGCTTCAAGACGGTAGCGTTTGTAGGTCTCATGGGTCGGCGGCACGGCATCGAGCTGGGCTTCGGCCTCTTTCCAGTTGCCGGTCCGGATCAGCGCATCGGCATAATCGACGCGGTCATCCATTGTGGCCTCGCCATGAGTGGTGACTTTTTTCCACGCCGTGACAGCTGCATCGTTTTGCCCTGCACGGATCAGCGATTTCGCCAGCCCGCGTTGCAGATCGATGCGGTCCGGGTTCTCAGCGCTTGCCCGCGTGAAATAGTTTACGGATTCTGCCGGGTCGGCGGCGTTGAGCATCACATCGGAGAGGCCGGTGCCTTCGATCGCGTTGACGGTCAGATCGGCGCGCCGGACATCGCCGCCAAAGGGCTTTTGACAGGCCGTCAAGGCCACGGAGCCCGCCAGCGCGAGGGTGATCACATGAAGGTTACGCATGATGCCTGCTATCCTCTGTCTGCTCGGGCTCGGGCGTTATGCCTCTTTGTCCCTCGTATGCCTCAACTCAGTGTCTTCCTCGGTTTCGCCAATTGGCCCATTTTCGGGCTCTTGATCAGCTCAGCGTGCGAGGATCAAATATTCGCTCGTCCCGCTGCGCACCAAGGTAAAATTGCTCTCGTTTTCCCCACTATACGTGGGGTTTTCGAGTTTTGCGAGCGCCAAGCGCAGGTTTTCTCGAATTTCGGCAGATTGGCCACTGTCGAGGGCAAAGGCGGTACGGAAGACGCGTTCGGCCTCGCCGTATTTCCCCTGTTCCATCAGCACGACGCCAAGGTTGTTCCAGGCCGGAACGAAACTGTCATCCAGATCTGTCGCGCGCCGCAGATCGGTTTCGGCCTGTCCGAGACGGCCAAGTTTCAGTTTGGCCGACCCGATTGCGGACAGGGTATCGACGGTCATGCCCTGATGGGGCACGGCGCGGTAATAGGCTTTGAGCGCCAATTCATACTCCCCGGCGGACATCAGGCGATGACCAACGATCAACCCGTCTTGGGAATCTTCGGCAAGATCGATTCCGGGGGGCGGATAATCACCCGCATCCTTGATTGGTTTAAGCCGATCATCGGCGCAGGCGGTTAGGAGAAAGAGGAAAAGCGCGGCCCCGATGGGGCGGCGCGCATGATGTCGAGACATGGTGTCCCTTGCTGTTAACTGTTTTGCATTTCTGAGGCGCGGACCGGGATCAGAACTGGGCCTCAGAAAGCAGAACATAGATGTCATAAACCGAAGGTCCGATCAGAATGATCAAAAGCGGCGGCACGGTGAGCATCATTGTGGCAAGGGTCATCTTTGTAGGCAACTTGTTTGCGGCTTCTTCGGCGCGCATTACGCGTTTGTCACGCATTTCTGCGGCGTAAATCCGCAAGGCGTCGGCGATTGAGGTGCCGAATTGTTGCGATTGGATCAGCACGGTAACGAAAGAGGCGACATCGGGCACGCCGCAGCGCTCGGCCATGTCCCGCAGCACGATGGTCTTGTCCTTGCCGGCCTTGATTTCATAGGAGACGATTTCAAATTCATCCGCCAGAGCAGGGAAGCCAGAACGGATTTCCTTGGACACGCGGATGATGGCCTGATCGAGAGACTGACCAGCCTCGACGCAGACAAGCATCAAGTCGAGCGCGTCGGGAAAGCCGTTGGTGATCTCTTCCTTGCGGGTTTCGACGCGGCGGGTGACCCAGTATTTCGGGGCCATGTAACCGATACAGGCCGGAAGCAGGACGGTCAGGATCAAGGATTTCGGGGTCATGTCCTGTTGCGTGGATTTGAACATTGCAAACAAGACGCCGAAGGCCAGAGCGCCAAGGCCCATCGCGAATTGTGCGAAGTGGAACATGCGGACCGCGTTTTTGCCGCGATAGCCCGCCTGAATCATCTTCAGCTGGGCAGCGGAATATTCTTCTTCATCCTGCGGCTCAAGAAAGGCGGAATACTTTTCAAGCTTCGCGCCTTTCTTATCCTCATAGCGCAGTTTGGCCTTAGAGGTGCTGTTGACCTTTTTGTCCTGGTTGCTCTCTTTCAAGCGATCCATCGGATCTTGCTTCTTGTTCAGCAGCACAGGGAGGGCGAAGAGGATCAACACCACGCCGAGCGAGCCAATGAGGATCAGTGGGCCGAAAGGGCCAAGTTGATCGCCGAGAAGCGAAGCAAAGAGATTTTGCATGATATATGACCTCCCTCAGACCTTGATGTTCACAAGCGACTTCATCACGAAAATATTCGCCACCAGAAAGCCTGCAACGACGAGACAGGCGGGGATGAAGGCGGAGGTGTCTTTCACCGAGTCGTAATAGTCGGGTTTCATCAATGAGATCAGCAAAAGAGCAACGAGCGGGAACCCCGACAAGAACTTGCCGGACCATTGCGCCTCTGCGGTGATGGCTTTCACGCGGCGGAACAGTTTGAAGCGCGACCGGATCACCTTGGCGAGGCCGTCGAGCACTTCGGCGAGGTTACCACCGGATTGCTGTTGGATCGATACGGCGACCGCGAGGAAGCGTAAATCCTGCATGTCGAGACGTTCGGCCATGTCTTTCAGGGCTTCGCCCACATCGCGGCCATAGGCGCTTTCATCCGAGATTACGCCCATTTCTGTGCCCAGCGGGTCGGGCACTTCTTTGGAGACGATGGTGAGCGCGTTGGAGAAGGGGTGACCGACGCGAAGGCTACGCACCATGAGCTCTACGGCATCTGGCAGCTGTTCTTCGATCAGACCAAGACGCTTTTTGGCCTTGCCCTGAATCCAGACATAGACGGCCCCGACGCCCATAGCGACTGAGACCACAAGTCGGATTGGCAGAGAGGCGGCGGTGCCGACCGAAAGGCCAACGAAAGCCACCATGCTCAGAAGCGCCATCACCATGACGAGCTGGGTCGGTGAGAAGGCGATATTGGCTTTCTGCGCCTTTTCGGCCAGCACGGAATAGAGCGGCACCTGACGCGACTTGAGGTGTTGGCTCATCTCCTTGCGAAGCTGGTTGAGTACCTCTTCGCGGTCCCCTGAGCTTTTTTCGAGCAATTCGTAGCGTCGGTTGACGCGGGAGTTCAGCGAGATCGATTTGCCGAACACGGTCAGGTAGATGCCCTCGACGAGAAGCAGCACGGCAACAAAGATGATGCCATAAATGATCGGTTCCATAGAGATGATCATGAGGTGGGCTCCTTAGCGCGGGTTGGTCGGCTCGAACAGCGACGGCGGCAGGTCGTAGCCCCACATCCGGAAACGGTCCGAGAAGTGGCTTCGGACCCCGGTCGCAGTGAAATGACCGATAATCTTGTTGTCGGGCGTCAGGCCCGTGCGTTGGAAGCGGAACACTTCCTGCATCGAGATCACGTCGCCTTCCATGCCGGTGATCTCGGTGATGGAGACCATGCGGCGGGAGCCGTCTTGCAGACGCGAGGCCTGAACGATCAGGTTCACAGCCGAGGCGATCTGAGAACGCACCGCCTTCAGCGGCATCTCGATGCCGGCCATGGCGATCATGTTTTCCAGACGTGACACCCCATCGCGCGCGGAGTTGGCGTGGATTGTGGTCATCGACCCGTCGTGGCCGGTGTTCATGGCCTGCAACATGTCGATCACCTCTTCGCCACGGGTTTCCCCGACGATGATGCGGTCCGGACGCATACGAAGCGCGTTTCTGAGACAGTCGCGCTGGGTGACCGCGCCTTTGCCTTCGACGTTCGCTGGGCGGCTTTCCATCCGGCCCACGTGCGTCTGCTGGAGCTGAAGTTCGGCCGTATCCTCGATCGTCAGGATGCGTTCGGAGTTGTCGATGAAGCTTGAGAGCGCGTTGAGCGTTGTGGTCTTACCAGAGCCAGTACCGCCGGAGACGATGACGTTGAGGCGGGTGGATACGGCGGCTTGAAGATAGGCGGCCATTTCCTCGGTAAAGGCGCCGAACCGCACCAGATCGTCGATCCCGAGCTTGTCCTTTTTGAATTTACGGATGGAGACGAGCGAGCCGTCCACCGCGACGGGCGGGACCATAGCGTTGAAACGCGAGCCATCTTTGAGGCGGGCGTCAACGTAAGGGTTCGATTCATCGACGCGGCGGCCCACGGCGGACACGATCTTGTCGATGATCCGCAAAAGGTGCTTTTCGTCTTTGAAGGTGATGTCGGACAGTTCAAGTTTGCCCGCGCGTTCGATGAAGATCTGTTGCGGGCCGTTGACGAGAATATCGTTGACGGACTCGTCTTTCAGGAGCGGCTCCAGCGGGCCGAGGCCCCGCACCTCGTCATAGAGGTCCTGATTGAGCAGGATGCGTTCATCACGGTTCAGAACGAGACCTTGATCGGCCAGAAACTCTGCGGTGATGTCGGAAATCTCGGCACGTAGATCTTTTTCCTGCGCGGTTTCCAATGCGGCGAGGTTCAGGTCTTCGAGAAGCCGCTTGTGCATCTCCACCTTGATCTCGCCCAGACGTTCCTTGCGGCGGCGTTCCTTGTCCTGCGGCGTGACTTGCGCAGCTGCGCGGGGCGCGTGCGCTTTGGGCGTGACCGGTGGCGGGGCAACCTTTTCAGGTGCCGGGGACGGGGCAGGGGAGGCGGGCGTGCTTGCCGCAGGAGCCGCCGACTTGATCGGCTCTCCCTTTTGGCCTTCGGATTTTTTGTAACGCGAAAACATCGTTTGCTCTTACCTCATGCCCCTGATGAAAAGGTTATTGTGCCGCCTCAAGATGCTCGGATTGCCGTGCATGGATCGATGCAGCGAGTTTTTGGATTTCCTTGCGAAGCGGGTTCTTCGCTGCCTCGATGCCAAGCGGCATGCCCTGATCGCAGGCTTCCCGGACAGGGCGCCCCCCATCGGGGAATTGCACGTCGATGGCGATTTCGAGGTTCTCCGCCATGCGCTTGAGACGTGCCTTTGCAGAGAGATCCATCGCCTTCGGAGCCCGGTTCAGCAGAAAGCGCATCTTCTCAAAGGGAAGCTCTTCTGCTCGCAGAGCATTGCGCAGGCGCAGGATGTTTTGGGCCGAACGCAGATCCAGCTCAATCGGCGCGAAATAGAATTCGGCGGCGTTCAACACCGTTTCGGTCCAGCTCACGAGCGTCATCGGCATGTCGATGATGATGTAATCGAAATGCTTGCGGCCCATTTCGAGCAGGCGCTCGACATCGGGGGCCTCAATGAAATCGAGCGGCAGGATTTCCGGCGGAGCCGTCAGAACGGAAACTTTGTCGTTGAAATTCATCAACGCGCCCTTGAACGAGTCGTCATCCATCATTTCCGTGGAGGACAGCAATTCGTAGACCGCATTGCGACGGGGCAGGTCGAGATAGGTCGAGACCGAGCCGTATTGCAGGCTGAAATCCATCAAAAGCACGCGCGGTTGCGGCCCCTTTTTCTCGATATTGGCAAGTTCCCAGGCGAGGTTGACCGCGATGGTCGTCGCTCCTGCGCCGCCTGCGATGGATTGGACCGGCAGGATGATGCCATTGGCGCGACCGCCTGAGGCTTGTGCCGACGCGTTCGGATCGACGAAATCGGCGGCAGGCACCTTGCGCGGTTCATCGAGCCGTTTGATCGCCTCATGCAGCGCGTTCTCCGGGATCGGGTAGGGAATGAAATCCTCCGCGCCAAGCTGCAAGAGCTGGTGTAGGGCCATTGGCGAGACTTCATCAGCGATCAAGATCACCTTAATATTCTGTGCTTTAGCCGACTTGATGATGTCGGCGATCATGGCGAGCAGCGTCTCGTCTTCGCTGTCCAGCGCAATTGTCACGAATTTCAAGCCACCGCTTTCCGGCTGGCGCAGGAAAAGCCGTGCATCTTCAAAGGAGAGATCCCCCCAGGCTTCGCCCAGTTCGGTCTCCATATCTTCGATCAAGAGATCGAAGTTCTGAACGTCCCGGCTGATCGTACAAGCCACAAGCTGGGCCGGTTCGTTTTGCAATAGAGCTTCACTCGTCATTGCTCAAAGCGTCCTTTTTCTCGAACGACAGGTTTTCAAGCCGCCAAGCTATTTCAAAAAGAAAGACCCGGCCCTTACTCCCCTGACGCGTTTGCCCGACTCAAGTGACGGACATACTGCTCCCATTGAGGGTAAGGTGCCGGGCTATTGGGGCAACAATGGGGCCGAAATCGCGTAATAATTCGCTATTCGGAGACGATCACACGGATTATTCGGTGAGTGTGCTTGTTGCTTCAACTGTGGGCTGCGAAACTGCGCTTTCAATGTAATCGCGGTGAACCACTTCGGCATATTTGCCATCCATGATCAGCTTCGAATTTTCCACGAAACCGGACACTTCGGTCACAGTGCGGCGGTTCTTGCGTTCCGGGTTCTGTGTCACGATGAGCGGTTGCGTTTCGCCATAGGACACCATCGCTTCAAGCCGCGAGCGGGAGATCCCGTTGCGGGCCAGTTCGGACACCACCGCCTGCGCCCGTTTCAGGCCAAGCGACTTGTTGTAGGCGTTGGAACCGACAAGATCGGTGTGACCGTAAACGCGGAAGCGAACTTCCGGGAATTGCGCCATGAAATGCGCCTGTTTGCGGATCGCGTCCCGCGCGGCGCCGTCGAGCATGGCCGAGTTGAACTCGAAGTTCACGGTAGAAGGCACGGTCGCGGCGAAGCGTTCGTTCAGGTCGATGACATAGTTCAACTGTCCGGTTTGAACGAGGGTGTTGTTCATCGTGGCATTGCCGAAGGTGCCTTGGTCAAGATAGCCGCCGGCTTCCTGATACCAGGAGGAGAAAACCTTCTGATCGGAACAGGCACCGAGAGCGAGAAGGGCGGAGCCCGCGAGGGTCAGTTTCAAAGTGTTCCGCATGTCCTTACTCCATCACATAGCCATAGGAGCCGGAGAAGTCTTGTTTCGCCACTTCGGCCGCCCCGCCTTTTTTGGGAGCCGAGACGCCACCCAAAGTTTTGCCGAACAGGAACATTTCGCTTTCGGTCGGAATTTTCACGCGATCGGTCGGTAGGGCGAGCGCAAGACCGTTTGTCGGGGTGACAAGATGCGGGGTGACGATGATCACAAGTTCGGACTGGCTGCGTTCATAATCCGTCGAGCGGAACAAAGCGCCGAGCACCGGGATATCGCCCAACCATGGGACTTGGCCCACAAGGTCTTCGAAATCGTCTTGCAGAAGCCCGGCGATAGCAAAGCTTTGTCCGTCGCGCAGTTCCACCGTTGTGGAAGTTTCGCGGCGTTTGAAGGAGTTCAGTGTGAAACCATCTATCGTGTAGTTGACGGTGGAATCGATGCCGGACACGGCGGCTTTCATTTCCAGATTGATCTGGTCGCCGTTGATCACCCGCGGGATGAACTCGAGCTCGACGCCGAAGGGTTTGTATTCGATGGTGATGCCGTCATCGTCGGACACCGGGATCGGATATTCGCCGCCCGCGAGGAATTTGGCTTGTTGCCCCGACAGTGCCGTCAGGTTCGGTTCGGCCAGGGTGCGGGACACGCCTTTTTCTTCCATGGCTTCGAGAAGCACGGAGAGTTCCGTATCGCCGAGCGTGCCGGTGAAGGAAAATTGCCCTTGCCCGTTGCCGGAGCCGGAGGCCCCGAGTGTTGAACTGCTGGAACCGTCATTGCCGCCATATGTGACGCCGAGAGAGGAGGACAGGTTTTTCGAAACGGAGCGAGACATTTCCGCGAACCGCACTTTGAGCATGACCTGCTGCGTGCCGCCAATGTTCATCATGTTCGAGACGCGGCCGGGAGCATAGCGCTCCGCCAACTCGTTGGCGCGATCCATCATCGCGATGGAAGAAACCGTGCCGGACAGCACGATGCCGTCATTGGCGGTCCGGACCTCGATTTTTTCATTCGGCATGATCTGACGCAGACGTTCCTTGAACTCGGTCACATCCGGAGTGACTTGAATCTGAACATTGGTGATCAGGGATCCGTCCGGCGCAAGAAGCGTCATGGTCGTCATGCCGGGGGTGCGTCCGAGAACATAGATGGATGTTTCGGAGAGAGTGGAAATATCTGCGATATCCGCGTTGGCGACTGAAATCTCCGCGAATGGTTCATCGCTTTCGACAACTACGGCCCTGTTCATGGGGACGTTCAGGACCCCAGAAGGCGCGCCGGTCAGGACGCGGAGCTTGTCAGCAAATGCCCCGTGCGGGGTTGCACCGATAAAGGCGAACCCAAGTAGAGCTGCCTTGAATAAATTCAACATTTTCATGTGATCCTGCCTCTGTCGACCACGCCTCAAATCATCGGGTTCTTTCCGACCCATTTTCGACGACCATGCTTTAATTTGAGATTTTTTGCAAGAATCAATCTCTTGGCCGCCATTTATGATGTGGATAAGTCACAATTCTCGGGGGTGGAATGCACGCTCCTGAGAGAGCAAGTCTTTGAACCAATCCATAAAAAGACCGGACAGAGGCATAATCCCCCATCCGGTTTCCGGCTGCTACTGAACTTGCGATAAATGGCCTCACTCGGGGCAAGGCACCGGCGTGTCGATGATGTTACCACCCTTGCGCGTGCGGACTGTGCAGACCTTTTCCCTTGGGGCTTCGATGGCCGCCTCCTGCGAAATTCCGAAAAGCGTGTTTTTATCGATCTCGACATTGCTCACGACCGTATCATCGTAGCGCCCGACGAGAGCGAGGGACAGGCGACCGGTGCTTTGCGCCGTGGCAAGGGCCGCAACCTGCGTGGGGGTGGCTTCAACAGTCACTGTACGCGCGATGCTGGCGGTCTGGCGCTCACTGTTCGAGGTTTGATCAACCGCGACGAGCGGGATGGCCGCTTGGATGAGCTTTGTCACTTCACCGCCGGAGTTCGGAAGGCGGCCGGTCCAATAGACATCAACGCGGTCACCCGGGTGCAATAGCCCCGACACCCCGGTCGTCACGTCAACTCGGATCGCGAAAGCGCGCATGCCTTTGTTCAGGCGTGCCGCCACGCCGGCGCTTTCGCCGGGCTCGGTCACCTTCACGGCAAGCAGGGGCTCCATCGCTTCGATTGATCGCAGGGCGCGGCGCGGAGTTTCAGGACCTTCCGGGAAAATTTCCTCTTCGCTATGGAAAACACCCTTGGGCATGGCTTCCACGGGCCAGCGGACCTTTTTCACCATTTCAGGAAGAATTGCATCGCCATAAGCCAGAGGCTTCGTTGCGATAAAGATTTCTTCGGTCTGGATTATATTGTTCCGCATCGCCTTTTCGCGGTTCAACTCGGCCTGATAGGTCGACAGATACCCGCGGGTCATATGGACAGCAAAGCCCGCGAGAGCTACGCCGATCACCAGCACCAATCCGAAAATAATACGCATCACTTTTCCTCTGCTTGCGTGCATGAATACCGGAGCTCGGCGCATGCAATTGCGAACATTTGCTCAACTTTCCATCAGAATGCGGCGATTTGGTGGTCATGTCGCGGCGCATGAATGAATTCTTGCGAATTCGTAGACAAAGGTGGACTTGTTGAGTTTTTGTCCACATCTTGTCGGGCTTTTCTCATCCGACAACAAAGGGGAAAGCCGCACCCTATCTAGAGGGCGCGGCTTTTAATGTTTGCCTTTCGGCGCTCTGCCATCACCGTTCAGTAGTAAATCACGGTACGCGCTACGAGGTCTTGAGAGCCATCTGCGGTAAGATCTTTGCTCCCGCTTGCAACAGTTCCCAAAATAGCGATGCCGAGGCTCACAACGGCAGTGGTCAGGACAACCCAGTCAACGGTCACAGAAGCTTCTTCGTCGCGAGAGAATTCATTTGCGAGTTTGAAGGGCTTCATTGCTTCGTCACCGTGTCAGGGAGGGCGGATCAATACGTGGTGATCACGTCACGACCGGCGAGGTCGGAGGAGATCGCTTCGCCCAGAGATTTGGTGCCGGAAGCAACGGTGGTCAGAACGGCGATGCCGAGGCCCACAACGGCAGAGGTCAGAACTACCCAGTCAACGGTCACAGCACCGTCTTCGTCGCGGGAGAATTTGTTGGAAAGTTTGAAGAATTTCATAGCTTTTGCTCCGAATAAGAGTTGCGCGAATTAGTAGGTGGTGATCACGTCACGACCGGCGAGGTCGGAGGAGATCGCTTCGCCCAGAGATTTGGTGCCGGAAGCAACGGTGGTCAGAACGGCGATGCCGAGGCCCACGACGGCAGAGGTCAGAACAACCCAGTCAACGGTCACAGCACCGTCTTCATCGCGGGAGAATTTGTTGGCGAGTTTGAAGAATTTCATTTGGTATCCCTCCAAGGATGTATTCAGCTCAGTTTCCACGTCTTAGCGGTGCGGAGCTTGGCGTTTCCCTAGCCAGACTGCTCTTTCTCGCTTTCGATGAGCCTATATGGCCGTTTAACTGGGGCGAGAGTTGGGCAGCATTGGTACGATTTTGGAAACGCCATGGTTTATGAGGGGTTTCATGTTAACTTGCTGTTAATAAATGATAAAAATATTAACGAATTTCGCAAAAAATGCTTTGTTGGCGTTTGGAGGGGCCGGTTCGGCCCACATCAGGCGGTCGAATCGTCCAAAATTCTGGTTTTAAAGACAGTTTTTTGCGAGACTGGGACCAAGAGCGGCTCGAACAGCTCACATAGAATCGTCCCGAAAGAGCAGTATGATCATGACATTTTTTCTGCGGCGCGCTGGGGCTTTGGCCCTGATTGCGTCTCTGGCCTGCACCGTTTCATTCTCCCCTTTGATGGCGGAAGAGGCCAGTGATCCGCCGCCCTGGCCGGAGGTGCGCCCGAAACGGATCGGCGTTCCCACGCAAGGGGCCGGTTCCTTAATTAATGTACAGATACGGCCCGGCGCGAAAACGGTTAAGCCGCCGTCGAAACCCTCTGCACAAGTCGCGCCTGCGGATGAGGCTGCGGTGAATTTGCTGAATTGGTATTGGGATGCGGTGCCGCATGATTTGGCGGGAGCGGGGCCGGAGCGCTTTGTCGCGGCTTTGGCGGCGCTCGAACTTGAACCGGGTAAAACGATACCACGCCCGTCATTTCAGCATGTGACCGATCTGGCCAACCGCTACGGCTCTGCACTGTTGCTGCATTCGATCGGGACGAAGGTCAGCCCGGCCTTGGCGCTCGCCGTGATGGCAGTCGAGTCGTCAGGCCATGAGACGGCGGTCAGTGGTGCGGGCGCAGAGGGGCTGATGCAGCTCATTCCGGCAACGGCGGAGCGGTTCGGGGTCGATGCGTCCGATCCGGATCAGAACATTCAGGGTGGGATCGCTTATCTCGACTGGCTGTTGAAGGAATTCAACGGCGATCTGGCGCTGGCGCTTGCGGGTTACAATGCCGGGGAGAACGCCGTGAAGGCCAACAATGGCCCGCCGCCCTATGCAGAGACGCGGGCCTATGTCCCGAAAGTGCTTGCAGCTTGGGACGTCGCCAAGCGGCTGTGCCTGACCCAACCCGATCTCTATTCGGACGGCTGCGTCTTCGCGACCAACGCAGTGCGGGCGCAGAACTGACGCAAATGAAAAGAGGCCCGCAGGCCCCTTTGCTCAGATCGACATTTTCTTGAAAATGAATTCCGGGATGTGCCGGATGATGAGCATGATGTAGCGCCAGAAGAATGGCGTATAGATCACGTTCTTCTTTTTGCGCACCGCCTTGAGAATGTCTTTGGCGACGGCTGCCGGAGTGGCGACAAGGAACATGCCTTCGATGCCCCAGGTCATGGCGGTATCGACGAAGCCGGGCTTCACCGTCACCACATGCCCGCCGGAACGGGTCAGCCGGTTGCGCAGGCCGGACAAATACGTGGCGAATCCTGCTTTTGCGGAGCCGTAAACGTAATTGCCGATCCGTCCCCGGTCGCCCGCGACGGAGGTCACGCCCACGACCGTGCCCTGTCCGCGCTCTTCCATATGCGGGGCGAGCAGGGAGAGGAAGCTCGCTGGGCCGATATGGCTGTCCTGCACCACGCCGTCGATCAGCGTGGGGTCGGCGTCAATGGCGGATTGTTCGGGCATGGAGCCGACGAACACGGCGCAGTTGATCTCGCCTTCCTCAGATGTGGCGCGGGTGATGATCGGTGCGAAAGTGGCGCTGTCACGAGCGTCAAAGGGGAGTGCTTCCGCCTTGGCGGCCCCGCGTGCGAGACAATCTGCGGCTGTGGCGGAGAGATCGTCCATGTCGCGCCCGCATAACAGGAGCGTCGCGCCGTCCTCGGCCAACTGTCGTGCCATGGCGCGAGCCATCGAGGAGGTGGCGCCAAGTATAATCCAAGTGTGCTGCATGTCAGAGAGCCTCCCCGCGCAATTTCAATCGCCGCACGAGATCGGTCTCAAGCGTACGCTCGGGGTCGGCCGCATTGGCCGCATTGGCCCAAAGGTCCTGATCCGGGTACATGCCCTTGATCTGGGCGGCATCGGCGACGCCGTCCTTGGCAAAGTAAATCCGGCCATCTGCGTCTTGTGTCATCTGGGTCAGCTCAGAAATCAGGTCCTCTGCGCTGTCGCGGTTCGGGAAGTCGATGGCAAGTGTGTAGCCTTCCATCGGGAAGGACATATAGCCGCCACGGCCCGCTCCCATCTTTTTGAGCACGGCAAGCGGCGAACACAGATGAGAGGCGCTGATCTTTTCCAGCATTGCGCGCAGCACATCTACGCGGTCCACCGGGACGACGCATTGGAACTGGTTGAAGCCGCGTTTGCCGTAGAGGCGGTTCCAGTCATGGATCGCATCGAGTGGGAACAGCACCTTGCTGATCGGCTTGACGGAAGTCCGGCCCTCAACTGGAACCTTGCGGTAATAGAGGGCATTGAACAGGCGTACGATGGGGCTTGAAAGCGCGAAACCGGGCGCATTCATCGGCACGGAGAGCGACCCTTTGCCGGAGGTGTCTTTGCCAGCCACCAGTTCGCTTTCCTCAAGGATGCCGCGGCCAAGCTGATCGCCCGTCGCGGTGCCGTCGATCCAGCCAACCGTGTAGGGCGTCTTGCTCTCGTCAAAAGCGCGCAGGAAAGCGTCGAGGTTTTCGAGCCGGCGTTCCGTGAGGCGCATCATTTCGCCGGGGCAGGACATGAGTTGCAAGGTCGCCTTGGCGATCACACCGGTCTGGCCGAGCCCGCCGATGGTCGCTTGCCAAATCTCGCCGCTCTCCGGCGTGATCGTGAGGGAGGTCTCGCCTTGCAGAAGGGTGATCTCGGTCACGTGCTGGCCGAAGGTGCCTTCTGTGTGGTGGTTCTTGCCGTGCACGTCATTGGCGATACAGCCACCGACCGTGGCAAATCCGGTGCCCGGCATCACGGGCGGCAACCAGCCTTCCGGGGCGCTGACGCGCGCCAGATCGCCGATCGGCAAGCCCGCTTCGACCGTCACGAGGCCGGTTTCGACGTCAAAGGATAGGACTCGGTCGAGGCGGGACATGTCATAGGAGGCACCGCTGTCATTGAGAGCGACATCACCATAGGACCGACGCAGCCCATAGGCCGGGGCGGGGCGCTGAGCCACATCGCGGAGAAGCGCGGATTGACGTTCGGGGCGGGCAACCTCGCCAGACGCGGTGCGCGCGCGGCCCCAGCCTGCATAGATGAGTTTATTCCAAGCCATAGGGCATGTCCTGTCGGCGAAGGGTTGGCGACTGCTCTGTGATCATTGTCTTTGACCTTGTTTGCGTTGCCTTGGAGTTAAAAAACAATTTAGGCGAGAATATGATGCTGTTTCGAAATTTCGAACAATATTTCCGCATGATTTGGCGTGAAAAAAGCGCGGCCTGATCTGGGCCGCGCTTGATGATTATGGTGATGACGCCAATCGGATCAGCGTCTCAGTCGACGATGGTTGCCTCGGTCGCTGCACGCAGGTCCGCTTCGGTCACGCCGTCGGCGAGCTCGACGATTTTCAACCCGCCTTCGACCACATCGAGAACGCCCAGATTGGTGATCACCCGGTCCACCACGCCCTGACCTGTCAGCGGGAGGGTGCATTCATGCAGGAGTTTCGACACGCCGTGTTTGTTGGTGTGATCCATCACCACGACCACACGACCAACGCCCGCAACCAGATCCATCGCACCGCCCATGCCCTTCACGAGCTTGCCGGGGATCATCCAGTTCGCCAGATCGCCTTTCTCATCCACTTCCATCGCGCCGAGGATCGCCATGGCAATCTTGCCGCCGCGGATCATGCCGAAGGAAAAGGAACTGTCGAAATAGGCGGTGTTGGGCAACTCGGTGATGGTCTGCTTGCCCGCGTTGATCAGATCCGCGTCTTCGTCGCCCTCATAGGGGAACGGCCCCATGCCGAGCATGCCGTTTTCCGACTGAAGCGTCACGGTGACGCCTTCGGGGATGAAGTTCGGCACCAGCGTCGGGATCCCGATCCCGAGGTTCACATAGGTGCCGTCTTCCAGCTCCTGCGCGGCGCGTGCCGCCATTTGGTTGCGATCCCAGCCATTGGTTTTCTCGGCCATGTTTTCTCCTCCATTATCTCTCAATCCGCGAGCGCGTCTGCGCCTTCGGGGCAAAGTCCAAGGCGGCTTTCTGCAAAGGCGCAGAAAACCTGCCATCCGTAATCCGCATTCATATGACGATGGTCGGTGGCGCCGGGGCCAGCTTCCGAGTCGGTGCCGGGGCGGGCGTAGCGATCTGCGGTCATGAACTGGCTGGCGCGTGTCTCCTGCGGTTGCAGCATCACGTCGAGCCCCACCGTCGCCATTTCTTCGGTGATCATCGTCTCATAGCGCTGCATCCAGAGCGCGCCATGCGGACGCTTGCGCAAGGCGGCGAGGGCAAACTCATGTCCGGGCCCCGGCGCGACCGAGCGGGCGAGCGGGTAGGGGGCGGGCAGGAAGCAATGGCGCGGGTCCGCACCGAACCGATCCAGCAACATCTCGGCGCGTTGCCGCACCAGTCCGCGCAGCATCTCGCAGGCGGCCGCCTCTGAGAGAAACGCGCGTTTGGTGCGTTCCGGCTCTTCAAGCACGTCATGAAACACCAAAAGCCGCATCGCATGGTTCAGCGTGTAGCGCTCGCCGACATGAAGGATGCGGGTGAAGCGCGTGCAATCAATCTCGTTGCGCTCCATCCAAGCCAGTTGGTGCGACGCATCTTCTGGGGCGCGGAACACGCCGTCTTCATACCGCGCCGCGCTGTAGATCAGGCCGGGCAGGCCGAAATAGGTCACGTCGAGCGAGGGGAAGGCCTCTGCGATCTGGGCGCGCGTCGCGTAGAACGCGCCCGTGTGCGAGGTGCCGATGACGAGGATGTTGGTTTTCTCACTCATGTGCGGCTCGCCTCGATCAGGGCATCTTCGCAGACAAGATCGGCCTGTTCCAAGCCGTGATCTTGAGCCGGAGCTGCGTGGTCAGGGGCGTTCTCGCCGGTCTTATGATCAGGGTCATGGGCAGAGAAGAACATGCGCATCGCGGCGGCGACGCCCTCTTCGGTCACGGAGCGCAGGTTGTCTTTGTAGAACCTTCCCTGTGCCGCCGGGTTGG
Source organism: Celeribacter sp. ULVN23_4 (assembly GCF_054788345.1). NCBI lineage: Bacteria > Pseudomonadati > Pseudomonadota > Alphaproteobacteria > Rhodobacterales > Roseobacteraceae > Celeribacter > Celeribacter sp. ULVN23_4. Next base: position 281,755 of record NZ_JBTVYO010000003.1, read on the forward strand.
TCACAAGTTCATATGATGGGAAATAATCGACATTGTCGTATTTCCCAGCCACCTCCCCGGCTGCGGCGCGAAGCGTGGCCTTGGAATAGCTCGTCGCCGCCATCACATGCCCGCCCGTCGCGGTGGCGGTCAGGGGCACTGGCGAGACCGTGAGCAGGATGCGGATGTCGGGGCGGAGCGCCATTAGGCGCCCACGCAATTCCTCAAGATCGTCGCGCATTTCCGGCAGGCTGAAATTGTGAAAGTCAAAGACCTCGGGATCATAATGCCCGGCCAACGTGCCGGGGGCTGTGGGGTAGACCGTGCCGGTGTCGCGATGGAACCAGACCTCGGTGAGACCGAGCGTGAAGATGAACACATCGGCCCGGCGCACCGCCCGCATCACCCGCCGCAAATGCACGGCGCGCGCTTCGAGCACATGCTCAGGTGTGGTCAAGCCGTGGGGTTCGACATTCGGGCGCTGGGCGTCGACATATCGCCCATCCTTTTCCCAGACCGGCTCGGCGGGTTTGACCTGCCCTTGGGCTTCACGCAAAAGCTGCACCATCTGCCGCACGGTGTAGATATTGCCGTAGCGCGCAGAATAGAGCGCATAGCCGTAACGGTTGAGCACATCGCGCGGGAAGGGGCCGTTCGGGGTTTCCGTGTCGATCACCGTCCAGTCGCGGGTGACGAGAGTGCGGTGGACATGCTGCGCGAAACAACTGCCTGCGGTCATGATCCGGTCGCGCGGTGTGATCGGGAATTTGGGCACAAACAGACCGTTGATCGCCGTGGGGTCTGCCTCGGCAACGCCGCTCCGCCAAAAGGCGGAGCCGGGCAAATAATCGTATGGGGTGCCCAAAACGCGCCTTTACGCCGCCGGACGCGGACGGGTGGTGCGTTGCTCGATGCGCTTTTCGTGTGCGCCTTGAATGACGCGGTGCACGTAGACGCCGGGCAGGTGGATGCAATCCGGGTCGAGCGAGCCGGTCGGCACGATCTCTTCGACTTCCATGATGCAGACCTTGCCGCACATCGCGGCCGGCGGGTTGAAGTTGCGCGCGGTCTTGCGGAACACGGCATTGCCCGTCTCGTCGGCTTTCCACGCTTTCACGATGGAAATATCCGCGAAAATGCCCTCTTCGAGGATATAGGTCTCGCCGCCGAAGTCTTTGTGTTCCTTGCCGTCCGCGATCACCGTGCCGACGCCGGTTTTGGTGTAAAAGCCGGGGATGCCAGCGCCCGCCGCGCGCATGCGTTCGGCCAAGGTGCCTTGCGGGTTGAACTCAAGCTCCAGCTCGCCGGACAGGTATTGCCGCATGAACTCGGCGTTCTCCCCGACGTAGGAAGAGATCATCTTCTTGATCTGGCGGGTTTCCAACAGTTTGCCGAGGCCAAATCCATCAACGCCCGCGTTGTTGGACGCAATGGTCAGATCCTTGACGCCGCTTTCGACAATGGCGTCGATCAGCAATTCCGGAATGCCGCAAAGACCAAATCCACCGGACGCGATCAACATTCCATCTTGCAACAAGCCGTCGAGGGCCTCTGCTGCTGATCCGTATACTTTCTTCATGTCACTCCTCCCGGAAATTTCAAAATTCCTCGGACAAACTAAATCGGGTTCTGCCCCTGCAAGTCAATCATATGCTGCACTGCAACGCATGAGGTTCAGAATGCGAACTTTTTGTGCGCAGTTTGCCCTGCGGCAAAATGGCTTACTGTTTTGGTCGGACTTGAGGCTCGCTGGCGGGCGCATTAAATTCAAAAATAAGAATACGAATGCAACGCACAGAGAGGGAGAACCCCCATGCAATTTTTCGCCGCGTCCGACAACCCCGCAAGCCCCGATGTCGCCGCTTTCTACGAGGAGGTGACCGGATCATGGCAATATGTGGTCTCTGACCCGAGAACCAAAGCCGCCGCGATCATTGATCCGGTGCTCGATTTCGATGCCGCCGCTGGCGCGACTTGGACCGATAGCGCCGATGAGATTCTCGCATATGTGAACGAGAAGGGACTGAACGTCCTGTGGGTGCTCGACACCCATCCACATGCGGACCACTTTTCATCCGCGCCCTATCTGGCCGAAAAGCTGAAAGCACCGCAGGCCATCGGGCGCAAAGTGCTCGACGTCCAGAACATCTGGGCCGATCTTTATGCCGACGACAGCCTCAAGAACCGCGACGATTACTGGGACCGCCTGTTCGAGCCCGGCGATGAGTTCGGTATCGGCAGCCTGACCGCCAAAGTGATTCTCTCGACCGGTCACACACTGGCGTCGATTTCCTATGTGATCGGCGATGCGGTCTTTGCTCATGATACCTTTATGGTGCCCGACAGCGGCACATCGCGCGCGGACTTCCCGGGCGGCTCTTCCGAGGAGCTTTGGGACAGTTTGCAGACCATTCTGGCGATGTCCGGCGATACCCGCGTATTCGTGGGGCACGATTACCGCAAAGGCGGTCGTGAAGAGGCCTGTATGGCGACGGTGGCGGAGCATAAGGCCTCGAATATTCACGTGAAAGACGGGATCAGCAAAGCGGAGTTCATCGCGGCGCGCGACGCCCGCGACGCCACGCTGCCTTTGCCGAAACAGATGCTCTATGCGCTTCAGATCAACATCCGGGGCGGGCGTTTGCCGGAGCCGGATGAGAAAGGGCGGGCCGTGCTGCGCATTCCGCTCAACCGCTTCGAGCCGAAACGCTGATCGGCGAAAAGGCGCTCCACTGCGGAGCGCCTTTGCTATTTTGTTAGGAAACTGCGTAACCTTTCCAAATGAGCATACTTTCCAGGGGAGGAGAACATTATGTCTCAGCTGTATTCCATCGACCGTGGCAACCATATTTTCTCGAAGAGCGGCACCTTCGAAGGCATGATCGCAAAAGACGCGGTGATCGAGGAGGGCGTTGAACTGACGCTCAAAGGCTCGATCGGCGGCAATGTGATCGTCAAGCCCGGCGCGGAGCTTTATCTCAAGGCCAGCGTGGGCGGCTGCATCCGCAATCTCGGCGGGCGGCTTCATCCGGCAAGCTGATCTCAGCAAAGAAAAAGGGCGCTCCGGAGCGCCCTTTTGTATCTCTTGCCAGCCGAACTGATCTTGCCCTGTGGGGAGGGGATCAGTCCTGATCTTCAGCCTTCGATTTCGCGGCCGGTTTCTTGGCTGCGGTCTTTTTAGCTGTGGTCTTCTTGGCGGGCGTCTTCTTCGCCGCTGCCTTTTTCGGGGCCGCTTTCTTGGTGGTTTTCTTGCCACCTTTGGCCGCCTTTTCGGTGATCAGCTCGACGGCCTGCTCCATGGTCAGGTCTTCGAGTTTTACGTCTTTCGGCAGCGTCGCATTCACCTTGCCCCATTTCACATAGGGGCCATAGCGCCCGTCCAACACCTGAACCGGGCCGCCTTCTTGTGGGTGCTCGCCCAGCTCCTTGAGCGGTTTCGCCGCCGCGGAGCGTCCACGCCCCGGATTGTTGCGCTTCTCGGTGATCAGCTCCACCGCGCGGTTCATGCCACATTCGAACACGTCGTTCGGGTCCTTGAGGTTGGCGTAAACCGGTTTTGCCTCATCCGGCAACTGGTGCATCAGATAGGGGCCGAAGCGACCGAAGTTCGCCTTGATCATCCCACCGTCCGGGTGCTCGCCGATCTCGCGGGGCAGGGACAGAAGCGTCACGGCTTTCTCTAGGTCCATGTCATCTTTCGACCAGCCCTTCGGCAGCGAGGCGCGTGGCGGCTTCTTGTTCTCCGGCGTCGGTTCGCCGCGTTGGACATAGGGGCCAAAGCGACCGGACTTGAGCCAGATCTCGTCGCCATTGTCTTCGCCCAAAACGCGCTCGTCGCCCTCTGCACCTTCGCCCGCGATGGGGCGGGTGTAAGTGCATTCCGGGTAGTTCGAACAGCCCACGAAGCCGCCGGTGCGCGAGGTTTTGAGATGCAAAGACCCGTTGCCGCATTTCGGACAGATGCGCGGATCAGAGCCGTCTTCGCGCGGCGGGTAAAGCTGCGGTGCGAGCGCATCGTCAAGCTTATCAAGCACTTCGGAGATGCGCAGGTCCGAGGTTTCCTCGATCGCTGCGTGGAAGTCGCGCCAGAAACGCGCCAGCACTTCCTTGTAATCCATGTCGCCTGCGGAAATCTCGTCGAGCTGTTCTTCGAGATTGGCGGTGAATTCGTAGCCGACGTATTTGCGGAAGAAGTTCATCAGGAAGATCGTAACGATCCGGCCCTTGTCTTCCGGGATCAGGCGGTTCTGTTCCTTGCGGACATATTCGCGATCCACGATGGTCGAGAGCACGGAGGCATAGGTGGACGGACGCCCGATTCCCAACTCTTCCATACGTTTCACCAGCGTCGCCTCGGTGTAGCGCGGCGGCGGGTTGGTGTGGTGTTGCAGGCCCAGAACGGCGTCTTCACCACCCAGAACGGCCTCTTTTTCGGCGGCCTGACCTTTCAGACCACCGGCAACGCGTTTGAGCGCATCGCCCTCGGTGATCTGCGGCAGGCGGCCTTCGTCATCCTCTTCGACATCGTCGCGGCCCTCGGTGTAGACCGCCATGAAACCGTCGAACACCACGACCTGACCGGTGGCGCGCAGAACGACCTCGTGGTCATCGGAGGTGATGTCCACGGTGGTGCGTTCGAGCTTTGCACCTTCCATTTGCGAGGCGACGGTCCGTTTCCAGATCAGATCGTACAGCTTGCGCTGATCCGCATCGCTCAGGTTCAGCTTGTCCGGCGCGTTGAACATATCCGTCGGGCGGATACATTCGTGCGCTTCCTGCGCGTTTTTGGCTTTGTTCTTGTAGATGCGCGGGGAGGCCGGGACGTATTTGTCGCCGTAACGATCCTTGATCGCATCGCGGGCCTGCGCCACGGCTTCGGGCGCCATGTCGATCCCGTCGGTCCGCATATAGGTGATGAGACCGGCTTCGTAGAGACGTTGCGCCGCGTTCATTGTCTGGCGCGCGCCCATGCCGAATTTCCGGCTGGCTTCCTGCTGAAGCGTTGAGGTCATGAACGGCGCGGAGGGGTTACGAGAGCCGGGTTTGGCCTCGACCGTCGCGACTTTCAGAGCGCGGGAGCTGACCGCTTGCACGGCCATTTCGGCGCTCATGCGGTCTTTCAGATCGAACTTGTCGAGCTTCTTGCCGGACAGCTGGGTCAGGCGCGCCTCAAAGCTTTGACCGCGCGGGGTTTCCAGCAGCGCCTTGACCGACCAGTATTCTTGCGCGTTGAACGCTTCGATTTCCTGTTCGCGCTCGACGATCAGACGCAGGCACACGGATTGCACACGGCCCGCCGAGCGCGCGCCCGGCAGTTTGCGCCACAGCACTGGCGAAAGGTTGAAGCCCACAAGGTAGTCGAGCGCCCGGCGCGCCAGATAGGCGTCGACCAGCGGCACATCGACTTGGCGGGGGTGTTTCATCGCTTCGAGAATGGCGGGCTTGGTGATCGCGTTGAAGGTCACGCGGGACACGGCGGTCGATTTCTTGATCGCGCGGCGTTTGGTGAGCGCTTCCTGCAAGTGCCAAGAGATGGCTTCCCCTTCGCGATCAGGGTCAGTTGCGAGGATCAATGCGTCATCGTCTTTGAGCGCATCGGCGATGGCTTTGACGTGTTTGCGCGAGTCCGCGCCCACTTCCCACTTCATGTCGAACTCATTGTCGGTGTCGACAGAGCCGTCTTTCGGCGGAAGGTCGCGGACGTGGCCGTAAGAGGCGAGGACGGTGTAATCCTTGCCAAGATACTTGTTGATCGTTTTGGCCTTCGCGGGGGATTCGACGACAACAACTGGCATGGACGGTCCTTGGATTTAACGGGATTCTGTAAAACTGGGGCTTATGGCGGCGGAAAATGGGGTCAGCAGGGACGGAATGTCAATGCAAAGCACGGATTATTGTTCCCATGCTGCCCGCTTTTCGAAAGAGTTACTCGCGTAATTCGTTTTGGAGATCTGTATGCGTGCCCTGTTTTTGCCCTTCATTCTTTCTTTTGTCATTCCGGCGTTGGCTGAAGCGCAAAACTGGTACGAACCTGCACGCGGCAGTCAGGAACGCGGGCAGATCATGAATGCTCTGCGTCCGGTGGTCGAATGGCAACTGGGCGCGCCCGTGGAATTCGTCGTGCAGCAGTTGCGCGCTTCTGAGGACCGCGCCTTTGCCATTGTCGTGCCGCAGAGGCCGGGCGGCGGGCATATCGACATTCGTCAGACTCCCATGGTGCGTTTTTTCGGAGATGATCCCTATTTCTATGAAGAAGTCGGGGGCATTGATGTGGTTGCCTTTCTGATCCGCGAGGGCGATCAATGGGCGGTGGTCGATCACAGTATCGGGGCGACGGATGTGTGGTTTGCGCGTGAGCCCTATTGCACGGTCTTTCCAAATGTTCTGACTGGCTATTGCCCGTTGCCGTGACATTTCGCGTTAGCCGAGCGCCAGCAGCCCGCCGGGTTTGCGAAAGATTCGTCCCTCAAGTTCGAGCGTAAGAATCTCCGAGCTGATCCGTTCCGGCAAAGCGCCGATGTCGCGGATGAGATCGTCCTCGGGCAGAGGGCTTCCCGAGAGGCGAGACAGAATCTCAGCGTGTAGGGCGGCGTGATCGACCAGATCGCGTGTGTCGGGTGGCGCTTCCGGCACTTGTATCGCCATCTCCGGCGTCTCCATTGCGGTTTGCGCCAGTGGCGAGGCCCCGGCCAGCGCGTCGATCACATCGCGCGCGCCACGAATGAGCGTGGCCCCGTCGCGCAGCAGCAGATTGCAGCCCGCAGAGCGCCCGTCAAAGGGATGACCGGGCACGGCCATGACCTCTCGCCCCTGATCGAGCGCGTTGCCCGCCGTGAGGAGCGAACCGGAGCGCGCAGCGGCCTCGACCACAATCGTGGCGCGGGCCAGCCCCGCGACGATACGGTTGCGCATCGGGAAGTGACGGGCGAAGGGTTTCATGCCGAAGGGCTGTTCGGAGATCAAAAGCCCCCGCTCCGAGATGGCATGATAGAGGGCGGTGTTCTCCGCCGGGTAAATCTGGTCCAGCCCACCGGCAAGAACTGCGATCGTGCCACTGTCCAGCGCGGCGTCATGGGCGGCTGCGTCGATGCCCCGCGCGAGGCCGGAGGTGATGGCAAAGCCTTCCGCCCCCAATTCGCGGGACAGAGAACGAGCGAACCGTGTGCCAAGCGATGAGGCATTGCGTGCCCCGACCACGGCCAGCGCCGGGCGTTCCAACAGGGAGAGGTCGCCCTTCACCCAAATAGCAGGCGGGGCGTCTTCGATCAGGGCGAGCAGGGCAGGGTAGTCGGCATCTGGGCGCAGGATCAACCGCGCGCCGAGTTTGCGACCGTTGCGCAATTCGGCCTCAACAACGCCTTTCGGACAGGTTTGATAGTCTGTCACACCTGCGGCTTGGGCGATCTCAGGCAGGGCCTTGAGCGCATCGCGGGCGGAGCCGTGTTCCTGCATCAATCGGTAAAACGTGCTGACGCCAACGCGGCGGGAGCGCAAGAGCCGAAGCCAGTCAGCCCGATCTTCCTCTGTGTGGGGTGGGGTGAGGGGGTGGTGGGAAGGGATAAACTCCAATGAACCGACTCTCTCCGTCTCTTGCCCCCTCAGAATCTCCTAAAATGGTTAATGAGCCGTTACCGAATTTTGAAAACTTCAGATTTTGCGCGCGTCGACTGCATTTTTCTGACGGGAGAGGGGCGGAGGACGAAAAAGGGCGGTGTGATCCGCCCTCGATCCTTCGTCTGTCATTGCCGCTAAGGCGCGGTTCAAGCGCCGGAGCCGCCGACGGTCAGACCACCGATCAGCAGGGTCGGTTGCCCCACGCCCACCGGCACCCATTGCCCGGCCTTGCCGCAATTACCGACGCCGGGATCGAGCGCCATGTCATTGCCAATGGCGCGCACATGTTTCATCGCGGTCGCCCCATCGCCGATCAGCGTCGCACCTTTGACGGGCGCGCCGACGCGGCCTTTCTCGACGCGGTAGGCTTCGGTGCAGTTGAATACGAACTTGCCGTTGGTGATATCAACCTGCCCGCCGGAGAAGCCGACCGCGTAAATCCCGTCATCCATGCCGGAGAGAATTTCATCGGGGGCCATGTCGCCGCCGAGCATATAGGTGTTGGTCATCCGCGGCATTGGCGCATGGGCGTAGCTTTCGCGCCGCCCGTTGCCGGTGGGGTTCACGCCCATGAGGCGCGCGTTCTGGCGGTCCTGCATGTAGCCGACAAGAATGCCGTCCTCGATCAGAACGGTTTTGCCGGAGGGCGTGCCCTCGTCATCGACAGAGATGGACCCGCGCCGGTCCGGGATGGTGCCGTCATCGAGAATGGTGACGCCTTTGGCGGCGACCTGCTGGCCCATGAGACCGGCAAAGGCAGAGGTTTTCTTGCGGTTGAAATCGCCTTCGAGCCCGTGGCCGACGGCCTCGTGCAACAGCACACCCGGCCAGCCCGGTCCAAGCGCCACGTCCATGACGCCCGCAGGGGCGGGGACCGCATCGAGGTTCACGATCGCGATACGCAGGGCTTCGCGCGCCACGCCTTGCCAGTGATCCGGCGCGATCAGCCCCGTGAGGCCAAAGCGCCCACCGCCGCCCGCGTTGCCGCTTTCGCGCCGCCCGGCCTGTTCGACGATGACGGAGATCGACAGCCGTGCCATCGGGCGCACGTCGGAGACCAGCCCGCCTTCGGGGCGCAGGATGAAGACTTCCTGATGCGAGGCGGCGAGGGAGGCCGTGACCTGCACCACGCGCGGATCGAGATCGCGCAGGTAGGCGTCGATCTCGCGCAGCGTGTCGATCTTGACGTTGAAGGCCGCGCCGTCGAGCGGGTTCTCATCCGTGTAAAGTTTGACATTTGTGGCGCGCGGCGGCTCTGCCATCGTGCCGCCCCCGTCACCCACTGCGAGACGCGCGGTTTCTGAGGCGCGGCGGATGGCGTCTTCGGAGATTTCCGTGGAATGGGCGAAGCCTGCGGTCTCGCCCTTCACCGCGCGCAGCCCAAACCCTTCGGAAGCGTCATAAGAGGCGGTGCGGATGCGGCCGTCATCAAGCACCAAGCCTTCGGAGGTGCGGCGCTCCAAAAACAGTTCGCCGTCATCCGCGCCCGCGACGGCCTCGCGCAATACGGCGCGGGCCGCGTCGATGTCGAGGGTGCTTTGGAAAGGGTCGAAGGGTGCAGAGGCCACTGAAATTCTCCTTTTATACTTGATCGAAACGGAAAAACCGTACCAAGATGAAGTGAGCTTCCCGGTTTCGATAAGCCTAATATGGGGTTTGACGGGGGAGACTCAAACGAAAACGCACCCGCAAAGCCGGGGCACGCACATTGGGGACAGCCCCTGATGCGACATGGGAGGAGAACTATGCGCGCATACCCGATCAGGACCGCATTTGCGGCCCTTTCTTCGGCTATTCTGATCCTGCTATCGACCCCCGTCGGGGCGGTGGCGCAGGAAAAGGTTCAAGATCAAGGTGAGCTTCTCGGCGCGCCGGTCAGCGGCAAGATGGGCTTTCAGCCCGCCGCAACCGAGCTGGCCCGTGATCTTCAGGGGCTGGATCACATGATCCTCCTGATCATTGCGGCGATTGTCTTGTTCGTGACCGGTCTGATCCTCTGGGTGATCGTTCGCTACAACAGCCGGACCAACAAAACGCCCAAGACCTTTACCCACAACACGCCGGTCGAGATTGCATGGACGCTGATCCCGATTGTGATCCTTGTGGTGATTGGGGCCTTCTCGCTTCCGGTGCTGTTCAAGCAACAGGAAATCCCGGAAGGCGACATCTATATCAAGGTCACGGGCTATCAGTGGTTCTGGGGCTATGAATACACCGATGAGGAGATTGCCTTCGACAGTTTCCTCTTGCCGCGCGAGGAACTTGCCTCACATGGGTATAGCGATGATCTCTATCTCTTGGCGACGGACACCAAGGTCGTCGTGCCGGTCGGTAAAACCATCGTGATGGGCGTCACGGGCGCGGATGTGATTCACAGTTGGACGATTCCCGCGTTTGGCGTGAAACAGGATGCTGTGCCGGGCCGGGTGGCGGAACTTTGGTTCAAACCTGAGAAAACCGGCACTTTCTTTGGCCAGTGTTCCGAGCTATGCGGCAAAGATCATGCCTTTATGCCGATTACGGTGCAGGTTGTGACCCAAGAGGCCTATGACGCTTGGCTTATTGAGGCCAAAGAGCTTTACGCCGCCACGGATTTGGGGCAAAGCACGGTGAAATTGGCTTTGGCTGACTGAAATCGACACGAATTGGGATGTGGCCGGGATGTCTAGGCGCCTCAGCCATGTCCGAAAATTCCCCGACAGAGGTGAAAACACCCGTCCGGGCGCACAACTCAGGTGAAAGACGCGATGACTGACGCGACAGTAGTATTAGATGATGGCCGTGATGCGGAATTTGGCGATTACTTCGCCTTGTTGAAGCCGAGGGTTATGTCTCTTGTCGTGTTCACGGCCTTCGCCGGGCTGATCGTTGCGCCGGGCGGCATCCACACGTTCCTCGGCATCTTCGCCGTGCTTTGCATCGCCATCGGCGGCGGGGCCTCCGGGGCGCTGAACATGTGGTACGACTCGGACATTGACCGGGTGATGAAACGCACCCAGACGCGCCCGATCCCGGCTGGCAAGGTGACGCGCGAGGAAGCGCTCGGGCTTGGCGTTGGCCTGTCCGGCTTTGCCGTGGTCATGCTCTATCTGGCGACCAACTGGGTCGCGGCGGCGCTTCTGGCCTTCACCATCTTCTTCTATGTCGTGATCTACACCATGTGGCTGAAACGCTCGACGCCGCAGAACATCGTGATCGGCGGCGCGGCGGGGGCCTTCCCTCCGATGATCGGCTGGGCGGCTGTGACGGGGGACATCACCCTGTCTTCCATTCTGATGTTCATGCTGATCTTCATGTGGACGCCGCCGCACTTCTGGGCGCTCGCGCTGTTCATGAACTCGGATTACGACAAGGCGGGGGTTCCGATGCTGACCGTGACCCACGGCAAGCGCACGACCCGCAATCACATCCTTGTCTACACCATCCTTCTGGCGGGATTCGCCGCTGCGATGTTCGCGACGCCGCTGGCGGGCTGGTGCTACCTTGTGGTCGCCATCGTCATGAACGGGCTGTTCCTGCGCGGTGCGGTTGTTCTTTGGCGTCGCGATGAGACCGAGGCCGAGGCGGACAATTACAAAGCTGAGCGCGCTTTCTTCAAGCTGTCGCTCGTTTACACTTTCCTGCATTTCCTCGCGCTGATGGGCGACAAGGCCCTGTTCGCGCTCGGGGTCGGAGGACCGTTCTGACATGGCAATCACCAGACTGCATGAGCTTCACACACGCCGCCGGTCCCGCAATTTGGGGCTGGGTCTGACGCTCGGGCTTCTGGTGGTCTTGCTGATGGGGCTGACCGTGGTGAAAGTCACCATTCTCGATCCCGCTCAAATGGCGCAGGAGGGCTCGCCCTGATGGCGCTTGGAGGTCCACAAAAGACCGTGCTCAAACTTGTCGGTGTCGTCACCGTCATGGGCGCGCTCGCTTGGGCCTCCGTTCCGCTCTACAGCTGGTTCTGCGCCGTCACCGGGTTTGGCGGCACCACGGATGTGGCAGAGACCGGCTCCGATGTGATCCTCGACGAGACGATCAAAATCCGTTTTGATGCCAACACCGACCCGGATATGGCCTGGGCTTTCAAACCCGTTGAAAACGTCATGGAACTGCGTATCGGCGAGACCGGGCTGGCGTTCTATGAGGCTTACAATCCCACCGACCGGGTGATCGCAGGCACGGCGTCTTACAATGTCGCGCCCTATGAGGCCGGCGGCTTTTTCACCAAGATCGACTGTTTCTGCTTCACCGAACAGGTTCTCGCGCCCGGCGAACGGGTGCTGATGCCGGTGACCTTCTATGTCGATCCTGAGATCACGACGGACCGGGATGCGAAATTCATTCATCGCATCACCCTGTCTTACACGTTCCACGAAACCGATCTGCCCGAGGATTACGCCGCACTGGAGAGCGGTGCTGAGAGGGAGACCGGATTGAATTAAACGCTTCGCCGCCGGAGGAGAGATTGGCGGCGAAAGACGGATAAAGCCCGAACGGGCAGGCTCTGGGAGGAGACGCATATGTCGGAACATACGGCACATCAGAAGAACCACGATTATCATATCATCGACCCGTCACCTTGGCCGCTGATGGCGGCGGTATCAGCCTTCATCATGCTGTTCGGCGCGGTGATGTGGATGGCGAACGATATGCCGTGGCTGTTCTTTGTCGGGCTGGTCGGCACGCTTTACGTGATGTGGAGCTGGTGGGGCGACACGATCCGCGAGAACGCGGCGGGCGATCATACGCCGGTGGTCCGGATCGGCCTGCGATATGGGTTCATCATGTTCATCATGTCGGAAGTGATGTTCTTCGCGGCGTGGTTCTGGGCGTTTTTCAAGAACGCGCTCTACCCGATGTACACCTATCAGGGCACCGAATACGTCAAGCCGGAGATCATCCCGATTGATGCGTTCCATCTGCCGCTGATCAACACCGTGCTTCTGCTGCTCTCCGGCTCGGCGGTGACATGGGCGCACCATGCGCTTGTGCATGGCAATATCCGCAAGGATATCGTGGCTGGTCTGGCGCTCGGCATCGGTCTCGGGGCGACGTTCACCATGTTCCAAGCCTATGAATATTACGAGCTTTTCGTGCATGAGGGCTACACGTTCGGCGGCGATTTCTTCTACGGTTCCTTCTTCATGGCGACGGGCTTCCACGGCTTCCATGTGATCATCGGCACGATCTTCCTGACGGTCTGTCTGGTGCGGGCGATGCGCGGCGATTTCACGCCGGAGAACCACGTCGGCTTCGAGGCCGCCGCATGGTATTGGCACTTCGTTGACGTCGTGTGGCTTTTCCTCTTTGTCGTGGTCTATATCTGGGGGCAGTAAGCCCCTGAGTGTGCTGCAATGAAGACAGGTAGGGAGACTGGGCGCATCTTGCGCCCCGTCGTATCGGAGACACCATGATCCGACGCATGATCTTTCCTCTGGTGATCGGGATCGCCGGTTGCGCGATCCTCATCGCGCTCGGCACATGGCAGCTCAGGCGGCTGGAGTGGAAACAGGGCGTCTTGGCGGAGATTGAGGCCAAGATCGCCGCTGCGCCCGCGCCATTGCCTGCGGAGATTGATCCATCGATGAAATATCTGCCCGTCGTGGTCTCTGGAGAGATCGGGGCGGAAGAGTTGCATGTGCTGGTGTCCCGCAAGCAAGTTGGTGCGGGCTATCTCATCATCGCGCCTTTCGTGACGGAGGACGGGCGACGCGTGCTTTTGGATCGCGGGTTTGTACCGGACGAGGCCAAGGACGCGCTGCGAGATGCGGCGCGGAGCGCGGGGGCGGTGACGGTGACCGGAAATCTGCATTGGCCGGATGATATGAACAACTCCACGCCCGCGCCCGACATGGGGCGGAACATCTGGTTTGGGCGTGACATCCCCGCCATGGCGGCGGTTTTGAAGACCGAACCCGTGCTGATCGTGGCGCGCGAAAGTACGGGAGAGGGCATCGAACCGATGCCTGTGGGCGTCGAAGGCATCCCGAATGACCATCTTCAATACGCAATGACGTGGTTTTCGCTTTGTATTGTCTGGTTAGGGATGACTCTTTTCCTTCTGTGGCGTATCAGGGCGCGAACGATCTAACGAGCGGACCAAATGCGTTATATTTCGACCCGTGGCCAAGCGCCGGTGCTGAATTTCGAAGAGGCCATGCTGACCGGCCTCGCTTCCGATGGCGGGCTCTATGTGCCTGAGACCATTCCGACCCTGAGCGCGGAGGACATCGCGTCTCTGGCGGGGCTGTCCTATGAAGAGGCGGCGTTCAAGGTGATGAAGCCGTTTATCGGCGAGACCTTCACCGACGAAGAGTTCAAAGAGATCATCGCCAAGGCTTATGCCGGGTTCAAACACGACGCCCGCGCGCCTCTGGTGCAGCTTGGTCCGAACCATTTCCTGCTGGAGCTGTTCCACGGTCCGACGCTGGCGTTTAAAGACTTCGCCATGCAGCTGATCGGCCAGTTGTTTCAGGCGGCTCTGTCGCGCTCCGGCAAACGTGTGACCATCGTGGGCGCGACCTCCGGCGACACCGGCTCCGCTGCGATCGAGGCTTTCAAGGGCCTCTCCAACGTCGATGTCTTCATCCTCTTCCCGCATGGCCGGGTCTCAGATGTGCAGCGTCGCCAGATGACCACGCCATCTGAGGCCAACGTCCACGCGCTCGCCGTCGAAGGCGATTTTGACGATTGTCAGGCTGCGCTCAAAGAGATGTTCGCCGACCACGATTTCCGCGATGGCGTGAAACTCGCTGCCGTGAACTCGATCAACTGGGCGCGGGTGCTGGCGCAGGTGGTATATTACTTCACCTCTGCCGTCTCCCTCGGTGCGCCGCATCGCAAAGTGTCCTTCACCGTGCCGACCGGCAACTTTGGCGATATTTTCGCGGGCTATATCGCGAAACGCATGGGGCTTCCGATCGAGAAACTGGTGATCGCGACGAACCAGAACGACATTCTGCACCGCACCATGGTGACGGGCGCTTACACGAAAGAAGGCGTGACGCCGTCGATCTCGCCATCGATGGACATTCAGGTCTCCTCGAACTTCGAGCGCGCCCTGTTTGATGTCTACGACCGTGAAGGTTCTGCGATTGCCCAGCTCATGGACGAGCTGAAATCCGGCTCTTTCGCGATCTCCCAAGGCGCGATGGACCGCCTGCGCGAGACCTTTACCTCTGGGCGTGCCTCGGAGGAGGAAACCAGCGCGACGATCACCGACATGTTCGCGCGTACTGGCGAAGTGCTCTGCCCGCACACGGCTGTCGCGGTGAAGGTCGGCGAAGAGAACCTCTCGGACGTGCCGATGATCTCGCTCTCCACCGCGCATCCGGCGAAATTCCCGGCGGCGGTCGAAGCGGCTTGCGGCGTTCATCCGGAACTGCCGCCGCATATGGCGGACCTGTTCGAGCGCGATGAGCGCTTCACCGTGGTGCCGAACGATCTTGAAGGGCTGAAAGCTCTGGTCAAGGAGCGCCTCGCTTGAGCCCCCGCATTCACACCCTGTCCAACGGTTTCCGCATTGTGACGGAGCTGCAACCCTCGATGCAGTCCGCCTCCATTGGCGTCTGGGTCATGGCGGGCGGACGTCACGAGCGCCTTGAACAGAACGGCATCGCGCATTTCCTTGAGCATATGGCGTTCAAGGGCACGGAGCGCCGCACGCCTTTGGAAATCGCCGAAGTGCTTGAAAACGTGGGTGGGTATCTCAACGCCTACACCTCGCGCGAGGTCACGGCCTATTACGCGCGGGTGCTCAAAGACGATGTGTCTCTGGCGCTCGATGTGATCGGGGATATCGTTCTTAACCCGATTTTCGATCCGAAAGAGCTTGAACTTGAGCGCGGTGTGATCCTCTCGGAAATCGGGCAGGCGCTGGACACGCCGGACGATGTGATTTTCGACTGGTTGCAGGAAGCGACCTACCCGAAACAAGCCCTAGGCCGCACCATTCTCGGCCCCGCCGAGCGCGTGCGGAACTTTAGCCGGGACGATCTCGCAGGCTTTGTCGAAGAGCATTACAGCCCCGAGCGTATGGTGCTGTCTGCCGCTGGCAATATCGATCACGACCGGATTGTCGCCGAGGCCGAGGAGATCTTCGGCGGCCTCAAACCGCATGGCCGCGATCATGCCGATCCGGCGATCTTTCAGGGCGGCGAATATCGCAAGGTCAAGAAACTCGAACAGGCGCATTTCACGCTGGCCTTTGAGGGCCCGGCCTATCGCGACGAAGACATCTATATCGCGCAAACCGCGACCACCGCGCTGGGCGGCGGCATGTCCTCGCGCCTGTTTCAGGAACTGCGCGAAAAGCGCGGTCTGTGCTACACGATCTACGCGCAATCGGGGGCCTATTCCGACACCGGTCTGACCACGATCTACGCGGGCACCTCCGGCGATCAGATCAAGGATCTGGCGGAAGTCACCATCGACGAGATGAAGCGCGCTGGTTCCGAGATGACCATGGTCGAAGTGGACCGCGCGCGGGCGCAGATCAAGGCCGGGTTGCTGATGGGGCTGGAAAGCCCGTCGTCGCGTGCCGAGCGCAATGCGCGCATGATCGGCATCTGGGGACGGGTGCCGTCGCTTGAGGAAACCGTCACGCGGATCAATGCTGTCACGCTTGATAACGTGCGGGATTTCCTTGTGAAAACCGGTATGGGCCGGGCGTCCATGGCGCTTTATGGTCCGGTCAAATCCGCCCCTGAACTGGAGCATCTGCGCGAAAGGTTCGCCGCCTGATGCTCAAGCGCCGTCCGAAGGTTAGGATTGATACGGAGCGCATGG
Organism: Celeribacter sp. ULVN23_4; assembly: GCF_054788345.1. Lineage (NCBI taxonomy): Bacteria > Pseudomonadati > Pseudomonadota > Alphaproteobacteria > Rhodobacterales > Roseobacteraceae > Celeribacter > Celeribacter sp. ULVN23_4. The sequence continues at coordinate 298,123 of NZ_JBTVYO010000003.1, forward strand.
TGCTCCGCCTTCCGCAGCATTCGGACTACCGCGCTTGGGCGGGGCTTCGCGACGAGAGCCGCGATTTTCTACAGCCGTGGGAGCCGACATGGTCGGTGGATCACCTGACGCGCAAAGCCTTCACCAATCGGGTGTTCTGGGCAGAGCGGACGTTCAAGGGGGATACGGGCCTCCCGGTCTTCCTGTTCCGCCGCGAAGACGATGCGCTTTTGGGGGCTTTGACGCTCGATAACATGCGCCGTGGCCCGGCGCAGGCGGGGACCATCGGCTATTGGATCGGCGCCCGTTATGCCCGTCAGGGCTATATGAAAGAAGCCATTGCTGCCGTTGTGCATTATGCCTTTACCAAGCTTGATCTGAGCCGGATCGAGGCGGCTTGCCTGCCGGAAAATGCGGCCTCTCGCGGGGCTTTGGAAAAGGCGGGCTTCAAATATGAAGGCGTCGCGCAATCCTATCTTCAGATCAACGGGCGCTGGCGCAATCATGTGCTTTATTCCTCACTCCGTCATGACCGACGCGGGCCGACGGATATCGGATTGGCCTAAAACAGACCCGAAAACGTCCCTGAATTTTGCTCTGAAATCGCTGTCGGCAAAGTGTCGGACTTGCGTCGGACTTCTGTCGGCCCCCTTGCGCGCGTGCTGCTTCTTTCCGTGTCCGCTGCTTTGGGCTACATCAGGGGCGAAGGAGCCTTCCGATGACCCAGCCTGCCACGCCCGAATTCCTCGACACGCTTGAAAAGGCCCTGCCGCCCGGAACGCTGCGTGAGCGTCGGGCCGGGGAGTTGGAAGACCCGCGTGGACGTTATCACGGTCAGGCGGCGGTGATTGCCTGTCCCCAAGAGGTCGAGGAGGTCTCGACCATCGTGCGGCTTTGCAATGAGGCCGGTGTGGGCATCGTGCCGCTTGGCGGCGGCACCGGGTTGGTGCTGGGCCAGATCGCCTTTGAGGGCGCGGCACCTGTGATCCTGTCGATGGAGCGGATGAGCAAAATCCGTGCGGTCTACCCGGAAGAGAACATGATCGTTGCGGAGGCCGGGGCGATCCTTGCCGATGTGCAAAACGCGGCGGAAGAGGCGGGCCGCTTGTTCCCGCTGTCTCTGGGCGCGGAGGGGACCTGCCGGATCGGTGGGAACCTTTCGACCAATGCGGGTGGGCTCAATGTGTTGCGTTATGGCAATGCGCGTGAGCTGTGCCTCGGGATCGAGGCGGTGCTGCCGGATGGGCAGATTTTCCACGGGTTGAAACGGCTGCGCAAGGACAACACGGGATATGACATCCGCAACCTGCTGATCGGGGCAGAAGGGACGCTTGGCGTGATTACCGCCGCCGCGCTGCGATTGTTCCCGCGACCGGAGCATAATGCGGCGGCGATCCTTGAGGTTCCGTCTCCGGCGGCGGCGCTGGCGCTTTTGAACATGGCGCAGGGCATTGCGGGGGAGGGGATTTCCGCGTTCGAGTTGATCTCCGGTGTGGGGTTGGATTTTCTGTCCGAGACCGTGCCCGACATTCGCCAACCGTTCGAGACGCATCCGGAATGGTGTGTTTTCATCGATCTGGGCGTGTCCGGCGGGGCGGACCCGGACGAGATGCTCGCCACACTGTTCGAGCGGGCGTTTGAGGTCGGACTGGTGAGCGACGGGGTGATCGCCCAGAGCGAGGCGCAACGGCAGGAATTCTGGACCCTGCGCGAGACAATCCCCGAAGGCAACAAGCGGATCGGCTCGATTTCCTCGCATGACATTTCGATCCCGCTGTCGCGCATTGCCGCGTTTATCCCGGAAGGAATTGAGCGCTTGTCTGTGCTCGGGGATGTGCGGGTGAATGCGTTTGGCCATCTGGGCGACGGCAACCTGCATTATAACGTCTTCCCGGCCAAGGGGCGGAATCGGTCGGAATATGAGAATATCCGGCTTGAGGTGAAGCGCGTGGTGCATGATCTCGTTGCCGAATATGACGGCTCGTTCAGTGCCGAGCATGGCGTCGGACGGCTCAAGGCCGAGGATTTGGAGCGCTATGGCGATCCGGCCAAATTGTTTGCAATGCGGGCGATCAAGGCGGCGCTCGATCCGAAGGGGATCATGAACCCCGGCGCTGTTTTGCGGGGGTGAAAACGCGCGGGGTGGAGGGGGAACCCCATGCTTGGCGTCCGTTCTGCGCATGAAATAGCGCCCTGACGGTGATCAGGGCGCTGGATGTGCTCAAAGCTGCGAAGTCGGTCCGGCCCGCACGAGAACAGGGCTACATCCGGGACGCTTCAGAAGCGCTTACAGCCCCTCGAACTGGCACAGGGCGTGGATGTCATAGCCCAGATCATCAAGCCGTTTGCGGCCGCCAAGCTCCGGCAGGTCCACGATAAAGGCGCAGCCGACGATCTCGCCGCCGAGACGCTCGACCAGTTTGATCCCGGCCTCTGCCGTCCCGCCTGTGGCCAAAAGATCGTCCACCACGAGAATTTTCTCACCCGGCAGGATCGCATCGTCATGCACTTCCACGACGGCCTCGCCATATTCGAGCTTGTACTCTTCGGAGATCACCGCGCCGGGCAGTTTGCCCTTTTTGCGGATCGGGACGAAGCCAATCGACAACTGGTGCGCGATCGCGCCGCCGAGGATGAACCCGCGCGCCTCAAGCCCGACGACCTTGTCGATCTGCATGCCGACGTAAGGATCGAGCAGCTGGTCGATGGCAAGCCGCATGCCGCGCGGGTCAGCGAACAACGTGGTGACATCGCGGAACAGAATGCCTTCATGTGGGAAATCGACGATGGTGCGGATGTAGTCTTTGACGGTTTTCATCTTTGTTATCCTTTCAACACCCGCCCAGCGACGGTGGTCAGTTTCTCTACCACGGCCGGATCGCGTTTCTCGGGGGCGGTCATGATTGCGTACTCCAGCGCCCGGTCGCAGCCATGGGGGCAGGGCTCATAGGTGCCGCCCAACAGGCCGGGAAGCGCCGCGACCAGCGATTTGGCGTGGGCCGTGTTGGCCTTGAGCGTCTTGATGATATCGGTGATCTGCACGGCGCCGTGGTCCGGGTGCCAGCTGTCGTAATCGGTGACCATTGCGATGGAGGCGTAGCAAATTTCCGCCTCACGGGCGAGTTTGGCCTCCGGCATATTGGTCATGCCGATCACATCGCAGCCCCAGCTTTCGCGGTACATTTTGCTTTCGGCAATGGAGGAGAACTGCGGGCCTTCCATGGCGAGGTATGTGCCGCCCATATGGACCGCGACGCCCGTGGAGCGGGCAGCCTCGTAAGCAATGCCAGACAGGCGTTCGCAGACCGGATGGGCGACAGAGACATGCGCGACGCAGCCGGTGCCGAAGAAGCTCTTCTCGCGCGCGAAAGTTCGGTCGATGAACTGATCCACGATGACAAAATCGCCGGGCGCCATTTCCTCGCGGAAGGAGCCGACGGCGGAGACGGAAAACAGGTCCGTGACCCCCATCTGTTTCATCGCGTCGATATTGGCGCGGTAATTGACGGTCGAAGGGGAATGGACATGGCCGCGCCCGTGACGGGGCAGAAATACCATTTTGATGCCCTCAAGCGTGCCGGTCAAAAGCGCATCAGATGGATCACCCCAAGGCGTGGAAACCGTCTGCCAGCTGGCATTCTCCAGCCCGTCAATCTCATAGACGCCCGAGCCGCCCATCACCCCGATCACACGCTGTTGCTCTGCCATGCTGATGCCTCCTTGATTGCGCGCGCCAACCTTGCGGCGCTGCGGCGAAGGGCGCAAGGGGCAATGCGCCACAGTCAGAGCTTCCTTGGTCTTCACAGGCTTTCGCAAACACAGCAAAGCCGTTATAGAGCCATTAACCGCACAAATCCTGACATCTGGGGGACACCCGTGATCCAATCCGCGCTCGCAAGTTTTGCGAAGAACCTCTCCATTACCTCCTCGCCCTCCTATCCGCTGACGCCGAAGCAGATCAAAACCGATCTGTTGTCGGGGCTGACCGTTGCCCTGGCGCTTGTGCCCGAAGCCGTGGCCTTCGCCTTTGTTGCCGGGGTGAACCCGCTCGTTGGCCTCTATGCCGCTTTCCTGATGGGGCTGATCACCGCGCTGATCGGGGGGCGTCCGGGGATGATTTCCGGGGCCACCGGCGCGATTGCCGTGGTGCTGGTGAGCCTTGTTGCGGAGCATGGGGTTGAATACCTCTTTGCCACCGTGGTGCTCATGGGCGTGCTGCAAATCCTCGCGGGGATTTTCCGGCTCGGGAAATTCATCCGTCTGGTGCCGCATCCGGTGATGCTGGGCTTTGTGAACGGCCTCGCCATCGTGATTTTCCTCGCGCAGATGACGCAGTTCAAAGAGCCGGGGGCGGATCATTACATGTCCGGTCTGCCTCTGATGATCATGCTCGGACTGGTCGGGTTGACCATGGCTGTGGTGCATTTCCTGCCGAAAGTTACCAATATCATCCCCGCGCCGCTGGCCGGGATTCTTGTGACTGCCGGTGTGGTGATCGCCTTTGGCATCGACGTGCCGCGTGTGGGCGATATGGCGACGATCAAGGGCGGGCTGCCGCAGTTCCATATCCCTGCCGTGCCGATGTTTGAGAGCATGGACAGCTTTGTCGCGACGCTGAAAATCATCTTCCCCTATGCGCTGATCGGCGCGGCTGTGGGCCTTATTGAGAGCCTTCTGACCCTCAATCTCGTGGGCGAGATCAAGGGCGAGCGCGGCGGCGTGTCTCAGGAATGCGTGGCGCAAGGCACGGCAAACCTCGTCACCGGCTTCTTCGGCGGCATGGGCGGTTGCGCCATGATCGGTCAGTCGATGATCAACGTGAAATCCGGGGGCCGTACGCGGCTTGCAGGCATCACGGCTGCGGTCTTCCTGCTGCTGTTCATCGTGGTGGCCTCTCCGCTCATCGAGCAAATCCCGCTCGCGGCCCTCGTGGGCGTGATGTTCATGGTCGTGATCGGCACGTTTGCGTGGAACTCCTTTAACGTCATGCGCAAAGTGCCGCGTGTGGACGCGTTCGTGATCGTTTTGGTGACCGTCGTGACTGTGTTCGAAGACCTCGCCGTGGCTGTGGTCGTCGGTGTGATCGTCTCGGCGCTGGCCTACGCATGGCAGAACGCCTCGCGCATCCACGCCAAAACCTACGACACGCCGGAAGGCGCGAAGGTCTATCAAATCCAAGGCCCGCTGTTCTTTGGCTCCGTTGAAGGTTTCCTCGAAATGTTCGACCCGGCGCACGATCCTTCGACGGTTATCGTGGACTTCGGCGACAGCCGTGTTGCCGACCAATCCGCTCTGAACGCCATTGAAAGCCTTGCCGCAAAATACGAGGCGCAGGGCAAGGAAATCCAGCTGCGCCACCTGTCGCGGGACTGTCACCAGCTCCTGAAAAACGCAGGGCACCTGATGGTCGAGAGCGACGACGACCCGGAGTACCAGATCGCCACGGATTATTCCGTGCGCACCGGGGTGCTTGGTGCGGGGCACTAAGGCGGATTGTTCGATAAAGACAAGAAAAGGGGCCCGCGCGGCCCCTTATTCGTTTCCTTTGCTGGAAAAATACTCAGCGAAGATCAGTCGTTCGGCCGCGTCAGTTCGAAAACTTCTTTCACTTCCGCATAGTCGCGATAGCCGAGACGCGACAGCATACGCGCGTGGACGACATCGAACCGTCCGTCGATGACACAATCCTCGCGCATGTGGACGCCAACGACCTCGCCGAAGACCGCGTAGTTTTCCTTGCCCTCAAGCTGCACGATCTGGGTGACTTTGCACTCCAGAGAGGCCGGGGCGTCTTCGACCCGCGAGCAGGCGATTTCGCGGCAGGGGGCGCGAAGCGCACCGGAATGGGAGAACTCATCTTCTTCGAACCCGAGCGCCTCGGAAGAGGCGTTCATCACCGCGATCTGATTGGCGCCCACGAGATTGACGCAGAACTCCCGAGTTTCGCGTAGATTGCGCAGGGAATCCTTAGCGCCGACGGTGGAAAACATCACCTGCGGCGGGATGTAGGCGACAGCGTTGAAGAACGAGTAGGGCGCAAGGTTTTCATGCCCGGAAGATGAGCGGGTGGAGATCCAGCCAATCGGGCGGGGGGAGACGATGGCATTGAACGGGTTGTGCGGTAGGCCGTGACCGTCTTCGGGGCGGTAGAACATGCTGTTTGGTCCTCTTGTACGCGTTGCCCCTCATGTAGCGTCGTGATAGCAGGATTTCGAGCAAAACCAGCATGCTGCACGGCATGCAGTGAGAAAAGAGGCAGACGTGTACAAGCTCGACGTGGAAACGGCAGAGGATTGGTGGGAGGTCGAAGCCCTCTATGACACCTGTTTTGCACCGGGACGCGAGCTTTTGTCCTCTTATCGACTGCGCGACGGCGTGCAGAAGGTTCAGGACTTGTGCCTGATCGCCCGCGATGAAAACGGGGTTTTGGCCGCAGCGATCCGATTCTGGCCGATCCGTATCGGGGCCGGAGAACACCGCGCGCTTTTGCTTGGTCCCATCGCCGTTCACCCGACCCGTCAGGGCGAAGGGCTTGGCGGTATGCTGATGAATGAAGCGATGGCCGAAGCCGTGCGGCTGGGCTGGGAACGGGTGATGCTTGTGGGCGATGCGCCTTATTACGCTCGGTTCGGCTTTGAAAAGCTCGATCACGTCCAGATGCCGCCGCCGACGAACCCGGACAGGGTGCTTGGCGTGGCGTTGCGTCCCGATGCGTGGAACGGGGTCGAGGGGCTTGTCCACAAGGACGACTGACCCCAAATATGAGGCATGACCAAAGATTTGCCGCCTCTCACCGATGGCACCCATGTGGTGCTGCAAGCGCCAACGCCTGAAGCGATCCGTGCTCTGGCACGGCGTCTCAAAAGGGCCAATCATCCCGGTATGCAGCTTTTGAACATGGTGGGCGGGACCGCCGACGGGCTTTTTGACAAATTGCCGGGCCCGGTGCGCGGCCAATTGGAAAGCGCGACCATGTCGGCGCTTGAGCTTGCCTTTGAAGGCGCGTCACGCGGGCGGAAACGGGTCAAGGGCAACACATGGCTGTCGCGCGCCGTAACCTCTGGTCTCGGGGCCGTGGGCGGGGCAGGTGGTTTGCCGACCGCACTGGCCGAGCTTCCCGTCACCACGACGGTGCTGCTCCACGCGATTCAGACCGTGGCCGAAGAACATGGCTTTGACCCGGAGCGCGATCACGTTCGCAAAGCCTGTATTCAGGTCTTTGCCGCCGCTGGTCCTTTGGAGGCCGATGACGGGGCCGATCTGGGGTTCCTCGCGGCGCGCACGACGCTGACGGGCACAACGCTCAACGGCATCATCGCGCGGGTCGCCCCGCGTCTTTCCGTGGTGCTGGGCCAAAAGCTTGCGGCGCAGACTGTGCCGGTGCTGGGCGCGGTGGCGGGGGCGGCGACGAATTACGCCTATACCGCCTATTATCAGGACGTGGCGCATGTGAGCTTTGGTCTTTTGCGCATGGCTGAGGACAGCGATCAGACCTTTGATCAGCTCAAAGAGGTGCTGCGTCAGGAGATGCAGCGGTAACGTCGCGGCTCAGAGAGCAGAGCGCTCAGGCTGTGAAGCCTTGTTGTGCCAGATGCGTGGACAAAGCCTCGCGCACGGATTGCGCTCCGGCGGCGGCGGCCTCATCAATGACGCGGGCCACGTCATCGAGATCGAGACGCCGCAGCATTGCTTTCACCGGGCCAATGGAGGCAGGGCGCATCGACAGGGTGCGCAGGCCCATCGCGGCCAGTGCCACAGCCTCCAGCGGACGCCCGGCATCCTCGCCACAGAAGGAAATCGGCGTGTCGAATTGATCGCAACGGGCGACGATTTGCCGGATGAAGCTCAGGAACGAATAGTTCAGCGTGTCGTAACGGCGACGCACGCGTTCGTTTTCCCGGTCGGCGGCGAAGAAGAACTGTTTCAGATCGTTGCCGCCGATGGAGATGAAGTCGGTTTCCTCGAAAAACGGATCGGGCGCGAAGGCCAGAGACGGGGTCTCAAGCATGGCCCCAACTTCGAGCGATGCGGGCAGGACATGGCCAAGTTTGCGTTCGCTTTCGAGCACTTTGGTGAGCATGGCTTTCGCCTCGCGGAACTCATCGAACTGCGCCACGAAAGGGAACATGATCGTCAGAGGGCGGCCGGAGGCCGCGCGGATCAACGCCTGAAGCTGCATCCGCATCACACCGCCTCGATCAAGCCCCACACGGATCGCGCGCCACCCCATCGCGGGGTTGGGCTCTTCCTGTGGCTTCATGTAAGGCAGCACCTTGTCGGAGCCGATATCGAGCGTGCGGAACACGACGCGCTTGCCTTGAGCGGCATCCATCACGCGGGCGTAGAGCGAGGCGAGCTCGGCGCGGCGGGGCACTTTATTGCGGATCAGGAACTGCAATTCGGTACGGAACAGGCCTACGCCCTCCGCCCCCGAGGTGGCCAGAGACGGCAGGTCGGCCATCAGCCCGGCATTCATGAGCAGGTTGATTTTCTTGCCGCAGAGCGTATGCGCCGGAAGGCCAACGAGACCCGCATAGCGCTTTTGCGCCTCGGCTTGCATCGCGATCTTGTCGCGGAAGGCGGTGGCGACCGTGTCTTCGGGGCGCAGGTGGACGATGCCCTGATCGCCATCGACCAGAATGGAATCGCCGTTGAGCGCCTCGGTGGAAATGCCCTCGGCATGGATCACCAAAGGAATGGCCCAGGCGCGGGCGACCACGGCGGCGTGGGAGCCAACGGAGCCCTGTTCCAGCACGATGCCCTTGAGGTTCTTGCCGTAGTCCAAAAGCTCGGCAGGGCCGATGTTGCGGGCGACGAGAATGGGGTTCTCCGGCATCTCGGCGCCGGTTTCCTTACCCTGACCGGTGAGGATGCGGAGCAATCGGTTCGACAGGTCGTCGAGATCGTGCAGACGCTCGCGCATGTAAGGATCGGGCACGGTCGCGAGGCGGGTGCGCGCGGCGGATTGTTCTTTTTCCACGGCGGCTTCGGCGGAGAGGCCGCGCTGGATGTCCTCCTCCATGCGGCGCATCCAGCCACGGGAATTGGCGAACATGCGATAGGCTTCAAGCACCTCGCGCTGATCTTTGTCTGAGGTTTCCACTTTGGCGAGCATGCTGTCGACGGAGATACGCAGCTTGTCGACGGCTTCGCGCAAGCGAAGGGATTCGGCGTCCGGATCGTCGGCCACCGGGTTGGTCACAACGACACGCGGTTCGTGCAAGTAGACATGGCCCTCGGCGACACCTTCCTGACCGGTCGCGCCGCGGAAAAGCACCGGGTGAGTGTGAAGCGCGGCCAGCCCGCCTTCCTCTCCGACGAAAGCGCCCAATTCGGTCATCTCGGCGAGCACCATGGCGACCACTTCGAGCGCGTAGACCTCGTCATCGGTAAAGGCGCGGGCCTCTTTCGACTGCACGACGAGCACGCCGAGGATTTCGCCAAGGCGCTGGATCGGCAGGCCGAAGAAGCTGGAGTAAATTTCTTCGCCGGTTTCCGGCATGTAACGGAAGCCCGGCTCTGACGGGGCGTCGGCGGTGTTCACCTGACAGCGGGTGCGTGCAACGCGGCCCACGAGGCCTTCACCGACCCGCATGCGGGTCTTGTGTACGGCTTCGGCTTTGAGGCCTTCGGTGGCGCAAAGCTCAAGCGTGTCCTTGTCGCGGAACAGGTAAATCGAGCAGACCTCGGTCTGCATGCTGTCGGCGATGAGATGGGTGATGCGGTCAAGACGTGCCTGTCCGGCACTGTCCTCAGCCAGAGTGTCCCTGAGCCGGCCCAGAAGCTTCCGGCTTTCGCTCTCCATGTTCTGTGGCATGTGTCCCCGCCGGTCCTCTCGCGCGCCTTGCTTTGGGCGTCTCTTCTTTAGAGCACAGATGTGGGGATTGCCCAGAGGAAATCAACCGCAGCTGGCGCTCTAATTCCAGATTTGCGTGGAAAAAGTGCAGAAAAATCCGTCAGTTGTGGATGCAGGTGCAGAATATTTTGCTGCATCTGCAATTTAAGGCTCGGATTTTCCGATGCGACCAAGAAGTGTGATCACAAAAGCTTCGGGAGATTTCAGCCCGTAGCCAAGCGCCCGGTCGAATCCCGCATGGGGAATCCTTCCGTTGTGGTCCCTGTCATCTGGGGGAGATCGGGCAAAAGAAAACCCCCGCCGGTGGCGGGGGCTTGGGAATGTTTGGCTTTGCTGCTTTGATCTGAGATCAGGCTTTGTCGAGCTCGAACGCGTCGTGCAGGGACTGAACCGCAAGCTCGGTGTATTTGCGGTCGATCAGCACGGAGATTTTGATCTCGGAGGTGGCGATCACCTTGATGTTGATGCCCTCGTCGCGCAGCACTTTGAACATTTTGGCGGCGACGCCAGATTGCGAGCGCATGCCAATGCCGACGAGAGAAATCTTGGCGACGTCCTTGTCGGAGATCAGCTCGCCGAAGTTCAGATCGCCTTTGGTTTTCGCCTCTTCGAGGGCAGCCGCAGCGCGGGTCACCTGATCCATCGGGCAGGAGAAGGTCATATCGGTGCGACCTTCTTCGGAGATGTTCTGAACGATCATGTCCACGTTGATCCCGGCCTCGGCCAGCGGGCCGAAGATCGCGGCGGCGATGCCCGGACGGTCAGCCACGGACAGAAGGGTCATCTTGGCTTCCTCGCGGGAGGCGGCAATGCCGGAGACAGGTTTGTTTTCCACGATATCCTCCTCGGCACAGATCAGCGTGCCGGCATTGGGGTTATATTCCTCGAAAGACGACAGAACGCGCAGGCGCACGCCGTAGCGCATGGCAAGTTCCACGGAGCGGGTCTGGAGCACTTTGGCACCGAGAGAGGCCATTTCCAGCATCTCTTCAAACGCGACTTTCTCCATCTTGCGGGCTTTCGCCTCGACGCGCGGGTCGGTGGTGTAGACCCCGTCCACATCGGTGTAGATGTCGCAGCGCTCGGCCTCGAAGGCGGCAGCGAAGGCCACGGCGGTGGTGTCGGAGCCGCCACGGCCCAGCGTGGTGATCCGGCCTTCGGGCGAAATGCCCTGGAAGCCCGCCACAACGGCGACTTTCATGCCTTCGCCGAATTTGGCGAGGATGTTGTCGGTCGGGATTTCTTCGATCCGGGCGGCGCTGTGTGCGGAGTTGGTCTTGAGCGGCACTTGCCAGCCCTGCCAGCTGCGTGCGGGCACGTCCATTTCCTGAAGCGTCAGGGCCATGAGGCCTGCGGTGACGTTTTCGCCCGAGGAGACAACGGCGTCATATTCACGCGCGTCATACATCGGCGAGGTCTCGTTCACGAAGCCCACGAGCTTGTTGGTTTCTCCCGACATCGCTGAAACCACGACGATCACGTCGTAGCCATTGGCCACTTCACGGCCGACGCGCTTGGCGGCGCGTTTGATTTTGTCGAGCGTGGCGACGGATGTGCCGCCGAATTTCATCACGAGAATTGGCATTTTTGCCCGGTTCCCCCGTCTCAAACTGGTCACGGTTCTCTAAGTGGCTTGCTGGCAAAGCGCAAGGGTGACGGGTCTTTGCGCGAGTATTTTTACAGCAAAGGCGCCTTAAAAGGCGTGAGCGTGCCCGTCCCAAGTCTCGAAACAACCGGTGGTCTCGGGGCTGAGCGCCTCGAACCGGTCCGAGAGACCGCGCGCCGCTTGCTCGGGCGTGATCTCTGCACCCGCGCCGCCCATGTCGGTTTTCACCCAGCCGGGGTGGTAGATGCCGACCGGAATGCCTTCGGGTTTCAGGTCGGTGGCGAGGTTGCGTCCGAGGTTGAGCGCGGCGGCTTTCGTGGCGCGGTAGATATACGAGCCGCCCGGCGCGCGGGTGTGAGACGCCATTTGCGAGGAAATGATCGCGATCTTGCCCGTCACCGGACGGATTGCGGGCAGAAAGGCCTGCACGGTCAGGAAGACGCCGGTGACGTTGACGGCAAATTCGTCGGCCCACATCTGTGCGGGATAGCCGGTCTCAAGGGACTGGCCCTTGTCGAGATACAGCCCGGCATTGCAGACCAGTAGGTCGATCGGGGTGTCGGCCAGGTCCTGCGCCAGAGCTGCGGGGGCCGCCGGGTCGGTGACATTGAGCGCATAGAGCCCGTCGCCGCCCTTCGTGGACGTGCCAATGACGTCATAGCCACGGGCGGTGAGTTCGCGGAACAGGGCGGCGCCGATGCCGCGGGAAGCGCCGGTGATCAAAGCTGTCGGCATTTGAAAGTCATCCTAAATGCTGTTCGGTCCGTGCCGGGACAATCAGGGTAGGGTGCGCGCCATGCAAGGCATTTGACGGGATTAATTCATCTTCCGCTTCGGGGTGAAGGGCAGCGGCATGACAGGCACGCCGTCTTCGATCAGGGCTTTGGCCTCATCAAGTTTCGCCTCGCCATAAATCGCGCGAACCGGGGCGTCGCCCTCATGCATTTTGCGGGCTTCCTTGGCGAATTCGACGCCGACGTAATCGGAATTGGCCTCGACCTCGGCGCGCAGCTTTGCGACCGCCTGCTCAACCTGTTCCGGGGTCGGAGTCGGGGCCTTTGCCGGAGGCTGGGCGGGCTTAGGCTGTTCGGCGGAGGGCTGAGTGACCTCCTGCGGCTGAGGCTCCTCCTGAGCGGCGCGGCTGCGGGCGGTGCTGACACGGGGGGCCATGATCGCTTTGCGGACTTTGAGCGATCCGCACAGCGGACACTCCACCTGTCCGCTGGCTTGCAGCGTTTCAAAAGCGTCCGCAGATTGGAACCAGCTTTCGAACTGGTGGCCTTCGGCACATTTGAGCGTGTAACGGATCATGGCGTTTCCGGTCCTAAGAAGGGCATCAGAGTATCCGCCTGTGCGGGGCTTTGCAATCTGTGCAATCTGCCCGGCTCAGAGGTGGTAGGCTTTGGGATCGAAATGCCGGATGATCTGCGCCAGTTCCGGTTCGTCCACGAGGCTTGCGGCCTTTTTTGCGGAGACCCATTTGCGTTTGCGCTGGCCTGCTTCCGGGTATTTGTCGAACACCCAGCGCGCCTTGAGCGGAAAGACCGCGACGACGCAGGGCAGGGGCTCATCGCTGTCCTGCGGGAATTTGGTGTAAGAATAGAGGCCGATACAGATCGGGGCCGGGCGGCCTTTGATCCCGGCTTCTTCCCAGGCCTCGGTCGCGGCGGCCTGCACCGGGGTTGTGCCGTGCATGGGCCAGCCTTTCGGGATGATCCAGCGCTTGCGGCGGCGGGATTGGACGAGAAGCACCTGCAGCTTGTCTTTGCGCCAACGCCAGATGAGTGCGCCGAATTGCGTGCGCACGCCATCTTTGCGGCTTCGGCCCATGCGGACCGGGTGTTGTCTGGCTCTGATTAATGACACTGCTCGTCATCCTCCGGGTCTGGCGCTTATGCGGTTCCCCTCCGAACACGTAGCAATGCAGCAGACTGAGCTATGACTATCAAAGTGATGTGACAGCTGGAAAGAAAATTCGCGTGTGCGCGGTTTCGGTCTCAGGCCAGCGCTTGCAAATGAGGCAGTTCCGCCAGCGCGCTCCAGAAGGCTTCCTGACGGAGCTGGGCAGCGCGCAGCGGAGCAAGCCCCTCATGGGCGTTTTGGGCCATGGCTGCGGCCTGATCTGGGGTGGACATCAGTCGGGCGACGGCCTCTGCAAGTGCGGCGCTGTCACCGACTTCAAGGGCCGCCCCGACCGCATCGAGACGGCGATAGGCGGCAAAATGGTTGGAGACGTGCGGACCGTGGAGCAGCGCGCAATTGAATTGGGCCGGTTCAAACGGCGTGTGCCCGCCCTGATCGGTGAGGGAACCGCCCACGAAACAAATCCCGGAAAGCGCGTACCAAAGCGCCATCTCCCCCAAAGTGTCTGCGAGATAAATCCGCGCGCTTTCGGGCGCGTCGCCTTTGGAGCGGCGCGCAAAGGAATGGCCTGCGCGGGTCAGCTCATTGGCCACCGCCTCGCCGCGGCGCGGGTGGCGCGGGGCGAGGATCAGATGCGCGTCTGGATGGGTTTTCAGCAAGGCGTCGAAGGCTTCGAGGACCAAGCGCTCTTCGCCCTCATGGGTCGAGGCGGCCAGCAAGGTCTTGGTGCGCGGGAAATGTGCAGCCAGTGGAGCCAGTGCGTCAGCGCGGGCGGTTTGCACCTCCACCGTTGTCTTGAGGTTCATACGCGGCAAAAGGCGTTCGACCGGCAGGCCGATTTGCAGCAGACGTTGCTCCGAGGCGGTATCCTGTGCCGCCAGCCGCGTGATGGCGTTGAGCGTCGCGCGCATCGTGCCGCCAAAGATCGGACGCATTTGCGACCAGCGCCGTGCGGTGCGTTCGGACATGCGCGCGCCTGCGACAATCACCGGAATGCCGCGTTTTTTGAGCTGGGTGAAGCGGTTGGGCCAAATCTCGTTTTCCAAAGAGACAAGCGCGACGGGCTGCATCACATCGAGAAACCGCCGCAGCACCGGGCGCAGGTCCATCGGCGCGAGCTGCACCCTCAGGCGTGGCAGATCCCATTTGCGCACCATGCGCCGGGCGCTGACCGTGTTGACCGTCACGAGTATCTCAAGCTCGGGGGCGCGGTCGAGCGCCTCCTCAATCAGGCTTCGCGCGGCGGTCAGTTCGCCATTCGAGGCGCCATGCACCCAAAGCCGTGTGGCGGAAGACACAGCCGTCTTGTTCAGACCGACGCCAAACCGTTCCATCACATCGCCAAACGTCTCACGCCCGCGCAGCAATTGCCGGAGCAAAGCGAGCGCGAAGAGCGGGCTCAGAAGTGTGAGAAGGGTGCGGTACAGAAACACGGCATCGCCTCAGGTGACAACAGATCAAATTCGCTTACGACGGGGAGGGGCGCGTTTGCAAGTGTGCGTGATTTGCAGCAGGCGCATCAAGCGGCCTCATGAATTTAGAATTGATCTAAATCATGGATCATTTTTAGAAGGATTCTAACGTCTCCTCAGACGCGCGACATCGTCATTGCATCCAAGATGCGAGGGAGAAATTTATGAAACTTGCACCGCGTATTGCCCTATTAACCAGTGCGGCCGTGATCGGCGCGTCTGCCGCTTCGGCAAATGAGTTGAGAGACTACGCGCTCGAATTTTTCAAACCACTGCCGTCCACGGTTCCCGCTGTGGCCGACAACCCGATTACCGACGAAAAGATTGATCTCGGCAAGGCGCTGTTCTTTGATCCGCGCCTGTCCGCCTCCGGTGTGTTTTCCTGCTATTCCTGTCACAATCTGACCACGGGCGGGGATGACAATATGGAAACCTCCGTCGGCCATGGTTGGCAAAAAGGCCCGCGCAACTCGCCAACGGTTCTGAACGCAGTGTTCAACGTAGCTCAGTTCTGGGATGGCCGTGCGGACGATTTGAAAGCACAGGCGAAAGGGCCGGTTCAGGCCAGCGTCGAAATGGCCAACACGCCCGAAAACGTGGTCGCGACCCTGTCGTCTATGGGGCAGTACGTGGACTGGTTCGAGGACTCCTTCCCGGAGGATGCGGAGCCGGTCAGCTTTGACAATATGGCCAAGGCGATCGAGGCGTTCGAAGCCACTCTGATCACGCCCGCGCCGTTCGACTCCTGGCTCAATGGCGACGACAACGCGATGAGTGACGTTCAGCTCGCGGGTCTTGAGCTGTTTATGGATAAGGGCTGCATCGCCTGCCACTCCGGCGTCAATGTCGGCGGCGAGGATTACTATCCCTTCGGCCTGATCGAAAAACCGGGCTCGGATATTCTGCCGGAAGGGGATCGGGGCCGCTTCGCCGTGACCGACACTGTGGACGACGAATATGTCTTCCGCGCCGGGCCGCTGCGCAATATTGCGATGACCGCGCCGTACTTCCACTCCGGCAAGGTTTGGGATCTGAAAGTGGCCGTGCAGATCATGGCGGAAAGCCAGCTTGGCGAAGAGCTGAGCGATGATGAAGCCGAACAGATCGTGGCCTTCCTCGGCTCCCTCACGGGCGCTGTGCCGGAGATCACCACGCCTGTCCTGCCGGCTGAGACCGCGACGACCCCGCGACCGACGGCGGAACTGTTGCCGCAATAACAGGGGCTTATAATAGATTTCAGCCCCAAATTCGCTTGGGGCTGACGTCCGGCGGAGGCCTTTGATGCGGAGATGATGCGGAGGCGTCCCTTGTCCGTTTCACCCCGAGTAGAGGCATCGTCCTTCAGTCGTCTTTCTCGCTTTGAGAAGAAGCTGAGATGTCAGAGGATGTCGGGTTTTCAACGCGATGCATGAAAAGCTCCATCATCCGCATGCCGATCCGGTCCACCAGAACGGATAGCTCTTCCTCGCCTTGCTGTTGATATTCATTACAAACATCCAGCAGACGTCCGATCACCTCCGTGTCGCGTTCCTGCAGATCGGGAAGGCCGAAGTCTTCGTCGAACCGGGGTTCGAGCGGGCGGTTGGCGACGGGGTGGGCGATCTCCGTGGAAAACGACAGACGCAGCAAATCCGGCCCGGCCGAAATGACCGTGCGAAATCTGGGGCGATGTGAGGAAATCCTCATGATATGATCCTTTGGAGACGCCTGTCTGTTCAGTGTCGCAATGCAGTCGGGGGGGCGGAGTCTGCAGTTTGTCTTTGGTGGGCTGAAACCGAAGTTAATCGTTTACAACGTGGTGACGCAGGTCGAAAAGACAAGGCCCAAGCGATGCTTTTGCTGTGTGGCGCAACAGTTACAATCTGAACGCGTGCAAGAGCCGCTACACACCGGCACAGCTTCGCAGCGCGTGTGATAAGGCTGGCTTATGAGAGCTCGCGCGTCTGCGCTTTCGTCTTTTGGGCGCGAACGCAAAGGGGCAGGGGGCGCTTCAAAAAGCAGGGCTCGGGGCGTGTAAGCCCAAGCTGCATATCTGTCCCGTTCGGGACGCGGTGTAACGTCTGGTCTCGCAATTTCTGTTCCCCGATGATGTCTGACGCTTCCCCTAATGCGTGTATGGAGCATTATCTTTTCCCGTTCAATGCGAAATACGCATGCCTGAAAGGCATGCTTAAACCAAATTATTAGAAAAAGTTATAGTTATGCAAAGTTAATACAATTTCATTTTATTTAATGCCGTTGTTACTCCAGTGCGCAAGAGATGGCAGCGTGTCGCCACCGAGGCTCTGAAGGGCCGGGGCACATCGAGGTTATCAAACGTCATTTTACGGAGGATCCCAGATGGACGGCAACGATATGAAACCGGCGGGCAAATGCCCGGTCATGCACGGCGGCAACACTGCCATGGGCAGCAACGTGATGGAGTGGTGGCCGAATGCGCTTAACCTCGACATCCTGCACCAGCACGACAAAAAGACCAACCCGATGGGGGAGGCCTTTGACTATCGTGAAGAGGTCAAGACGCTCGATGTCGAGGCGCTCAAGTCCGATCTGCGCGCTCTGATCATGGACAGCCAAGACTGGTGGCCGGGCGACTGGGGCAGCTACATCGGCATGATGGGCCGCGTGTCCTGGCACACGGCCGGGTCCTATCGCAACACCGACGGTCGCGGCGGGGCGAGCACCGGGAACCAGCGGTTCGCACCGCTGAACTCCTGGCCGGACAACGTCAACACCGACAAGGGCCGCCGTCTGCTTTGGCCGATCAAAAAGAAATACGGCAACAAGATCAGCTGGGCCGACCTTCTGATGCTGGCGGGCACCATGGCCTATGAAGAGGCCGGTCTGCCGGTCTACGGGTTTGCCTTCGGTCGCGAAGACATCTGGCACCCGGAGAAAGACATCTACTGGGGTGAAGAGAAAGAATGGCTCGCGCCGTCCGATGGCCGTTATGGCGACGTCGAACATGCCGAGACGCTGGAAAACCCGCTGGCCGCCGTGCAGATGGGGTTGATCTACGTGAACCCGGAAGGGGTGAACGGCAAGCCCGATCCGCTGGCCACCGCGCAGCACATGCGTGAAACCTTTGCCCGTATGGGGATGGATGACGAGGAAACCGTTGCTCTGACGGCGGGCGGTCACACCATCGGTAAAACCCACGGCATGGGCTCCCCGGACGATCTGAGCCCCGATCCCGAAGCGGCGGGCCCGGAGTTCCAAGGCCTTGGCTGGATGAAGACCTCGAAGCGTGGCATTGGTCGTGACACCATGGTCAGCGGTCTGGAAGGCGCGTGGACGACCAACCCGACGAAATGGGACAATGGCTTCTTCGAAATGCTGTTCAACCACGAATGGGAACTGCGCAAATCGCCCGCTGGCGCGTGGCAGTGGGAGCCGGTCGAGATTGCCGAGGCTGACAAGCCCGAAGATGTCGAAGACCCGTCGATCCGTCATAACCCGATGATGACGGATGCCGATATGGCGCTGAAGGTCGACCCGGGCTATCGCGAGATTTCTCTGCGCTTCAAAGAAGATTTCGACGCGTTCACCGATGCTTTCGCCCGTGCGTGGTTCAAACTGACCCACCGCGATATGGGGCCGAAATCGGTCTATCTCGGCCCGGATGTGCCGAAAGAAGACCTGATCTGGCAGGACCCGATCCCGGTCGGCACCGTTGGGTACGACATTGGCGCGCTGAAACGCAAAATCGCGGCCTCTGGTCTGACGGTCTCCGAGATGGTGTCTACCGCATGGGACAGCGCGCGGACGTTCCGTGGTTCCGACCGTCGCGGTGGGGCCAACGGCGCCCGTATTCGTCTGGCTCCGCAAAAAGACTGGGCTGGCAACGAGCCGAAGCGTCTGGCGAAAGTGCTGGCCGTGCTCGAACCGCTGGCGGCTGAAGCCGGTGCAAGCATTGCTGACACTATCGTTCTGGCGGGCAATGTCGGTGTGGAACTGGCGGCAAAAGCCGCGGGCTTTGACATCGAAGTGCCGTTTGCGCCGGGTCGTGGCGACGCGACGCAGGAGATGACGGATGTCGAAGGCTTCGCGCCGCTGGAGCCGATCCACGATGGCTATCGCAACTGGGTCAAGAAGGACTATCTGGTCTCCACTGAGGAGCTGATGCTCGACCGCACGCAGCTCATGGGGCTGACCGCGCCTGAGATGACGGTTCTGACCGGCGGCATGCGTGTCATCGGCACAAATCACGGCGGCACGAAACACGGTGTCTTCACCCAGCGCGAAGGCGCTCTGACCACCGACTTCTTCACCACCCTGACCGATATGGCCTACAAATGGGTTCCGAAAGCGAATGGTCTTTATGACATCGTGGACCGCAAAAACGGAGAAACGGCTTACACCGCGACCCGCGTCGATCTGGTGTTCGGTTCGAACTCCGTCCTGCGGGCCTATGCCGAAGTCTACGCCCAAGACGACAACGCGGAGAAATTCGTGAACGATTTCGTCGCGGCTTGGGTCAAGGTGATGAACGCGGATCGGTTCGACCTGTCCTGATCTGACTTCCTTCCCTGAAACGAAGGCGGGCGTCCCTCATGGGGCGCCCTTTTTCATTCTGGGCGGCAAGGTGCGTTTGAATTTGTCTGCATACAATGAGTCGAACGGTCGGGAGAGAGGGCTCTGAGAGCGGAGATTTGGAGTTTAGGGCAGGCCGGCGCGCAAGGTTTGCATTCTTTTTAGGTTAAATCTTATGCGCAATTGCTCATTTTTTGACGCCAGCGTTCGGTCTTTGCTGTGCAAGGCGTGTTTCGGAGTGAAGAAGCCGGGCCGGGTGACCGCATGTGAGGTGGTTTTCAGGGCGGCAGTGCTTCGCATCTTCGTAAAATTTCTAACATTCTGTTATTATATGTAAATATTTCGGTGTTCCCGCAGACTTCGTCTCTCGTTGATGTCGCCGATGCAGGCGTTTTGTGAACAGAAACATCCATAAATATGCACAAAATTTATGGATAAAATTACAACAATCTATTTCATTTATTTCTCGGCGCTCGGTTTGATCCAAATCAATCGGAACGACGAGGTTGGATATGAACCAGATCAATTTGGTGCAGGAAGCACCGGGTAGCCAAGGCGAAGAAGCGGTCGATTTCGCGACGCTCACGGGACAGCCTGCTTTTCTTGACATGCTTGAAGAAATTCGCACGCGGCGTGATGAAATTCATACCAAACGCCACGTGCCGCGCGACATCGTCGCCAAGATGAAAAAGGCCCGGATTTTCCGGTCCGCCACGCCGACGAAATTCGGCGGGGACGCCATGGCGCCGCATCATTTCCTCAAAATGGTGGAGAAAATCGGCGAAGTTGACGGGTCTGCGGCATGGGTTGCCGCGTTCGGTTCGGCCAACACCTATATCGCGGCCCTGCCGGAAGAGGCGCAAGCGGTCATCTACGCAGACGGCCCGGATCAGGTCTACGCTGGCGGTCTTTACCCGCTGCAACAGGCCGAGCGCGTCGAGGGGGGCTGGAAAGCCTCTGGTCGCTGGAAATTCGCCTCGGGCTGCATGGGCGCTGACTGGATTGGAGTCGGCCTGATCGGGTCGGACGCTGTGACCAAAGCGGCTGAAGGCGTGTCGCCGGACGTGATCATGGCCGTTTCTCCCGCCTCCGAGGTCGAGATCATCGAGACCTGGAACGTGATGGGGATGCAGGGCACCGGCAGCAACGATACCGTCGTCAAAGACAAGTTCTACGCCGATATGTGGACCTGCAAGCGCGGTGCGATGGGGATTTTCGACGAACCGCTCTACCGCTACCCGCCGCTCGCCTATCAGGCTCAGGTGCACGCCGCCTGTAACCTCGGTCTGGCGCGCTCTGCTGTGGAACTTGCCAAGGAAATGTCCGGCGGCGCCAAGTTGATGCCCGGCGCACGTCGCCTGGCTGATCGCGGATATTTCCGCATGGGTCTTGCCGAAGCCGAGGGCAAACTGCGCGCGGCACGGGCCTTCTACTACGAGATGGCCGAGAAAGCCTGGGACGAGCTCCAAGACAATGACGAGGTCGCTCTGGAAACCAACAACCTGATGCGCCTGTCCGCAAGCCACGCGGCGCGCGCCTCGGAAGAAGCGATCCAGACCTGCTTCCGCATCGTCGGCATGGCGGCCATTCAGGAAACCCACCAGATGCAGCGCATCCTGCGTGACTGTCTCGTGGTGACCCAGCACGCCGCTCTGAACGATGCGACGATGGAAAACGCGGGCGCTGTTCTCTCCGGTCTTCCGGCCCCAGCGGGTTACCCATAAGGAACGGATAAGATGGACCTTAGCCAGAGTTTTCACCAGCGACTGAACATCACCCCGGAAAAAGGCGAAATGCGCGACGGGGGCATCCGCTATCTGATGATGCGCCCGGATGTTCTCATGGGAATGTTCGCGCGCTTGCCAGACGCGGCGCGCGCCGAAGCTTTGACCGCCCTCACGGCTTCCGTGGCCGAGAACGGTGGCAAATCGGTGAAGGCCTATCGTGACAGCGGCGCCGTGGACCCGGCCGCGATGATGAAAACCATCGCGGATACCTCGGGCGAACTGGGCTGGGGCGTCTGGTCTTTCGAGACCGTCAGCCCCGAGCGGATCGATATTACTGTTACCAACAGTCCGTTCGCCGACGGGATCGGCCATTCAGACAAGCCGGTTTGTGCCCCGATCAAAGGTATGCTCACCGCGATCGGGCCGCTTCTTCTGAACTGCGATGCAGTCGAAGCGGTCGAGATATCCTGTCACGCGCAAACCGGAAAAGGGCCCTGCCGCTTTACTTTGAAACGGTCCATTTCGTGAAATCCTTGCCTAAGGCGCACAACGCGCCCGCGGCCAATAAAGACAAAAACCACCTCGTCATCACAAACACACAGCCCAACAGGACGTGACATGAAAAAAACGTACATCTCCCGCCGTGGTTTCATGGCTTCTACCGCAGGTCTCGCAGCCTCCAGCCTCGTGCTTGGCGCGCCGTCGATCGCGCGCGCGGCATCTTCCAAGATCCGCATCGGCGTTGGTTCCGACCCGGTGTTCGCCGGCTATTTCATCGCCCAGCATGAAGGTTTCTTCGAAGAAGAAGGCGTGGACGTGCATCTGCAAACCTATTCCGGTGGCGGTGAAGCGATGAACGCGCTGGTCGCCGATCAGGTCGATCTGGCCTCCGCGTCTGAATCCACCATCATGGTGCGCATGAACCGTGCCGAGATGTGCCCGCTGGCCGTTGTTTACTACTCCGGCCTCTATGTGAAACTCGTGCTGCGTCCGGGTCTGGAAGATCCGAAAGACATCAAATCCTTCGGCATCGTGCCGGGGTCGATTTCCGAATATTGCACCGGTCTGACCATCGAGCATTACGGCCTTGATGCCACCTCGCTTAAAATGGTGCCGTCGGGTCCGCCTGAGCTTCCGGCTCTGTTGATGCGCGGCGATATCGATGCCTTCTTTGCGTGGGAACCGTGGCCGTCGACGGCTGTTGGCCAAGGCGCGAAAGTGGCGCTCACCTCCCGCGATGTTGGTTACACCGACACGATCTGGGCGACGTCCAGCAAAGCCATGTTCGACAGCAACCCGGAAGGCCTGCAAGCCGTGCTGCGCGCTGTGAAACGCGCCAGCGACATCATGCAAAACGACCCGGAACGCGGTGCGGAAGGCGTGAAGGCCATCACCCGTATCCCGGTCGAAACCACGCTGAAAGTGTCGAAAGACATGTTCCTGACGGTTCGCGACTTCACCGACGCCGATTACGAAAGCTTCGACGGCATTGCGAAATTCCTTGCCGATAACAAGGTGACGGACGGTCTCGTGCCCTACCGCGACGACATGCAACGCGGCTTCTACAAAGGATAAGTTATGACCAAGGGAGCTTCTATCCAGCTCGATCATGTCGGGATTTCGTTCGGGGACGCGCATATCGTCTCCAACGTGAACCTCGACATCCGCCCGGGTGAATTCATCTGTCTTCTCGGTCCGAGTGGCTGCGGGAAATCCACGCTGCTCAACGCGATTGCGGGTTTCTTGCCGGTCGCAGGACAGATCCGTGTCGGCGATAAGACTGTCACCAAACCGGGGCTCGACCGCGGCGTGGTGTTCCAGTCGGCTGAGGTGCTGTTCCCTTGGCTGACCATCCGTGAAAACGTCGAATACGGTCTCAAACTTGCAGGCGTTCCGAAAGAGGAACGTGTGAAGAAAGCAGATCAGTTCGTGTCTCTTGTCGGCCTCACACACGCGGCCGACAAATTCCCCAAACAGCTTTCGGGCGGCATGCGCCAACGTGCGCAGATCGCTCGGGTTCTGATCAACGAACCTTCTGTGGTTCTGATGGACGAACCGTTCGGCGCGCTCGATGCGCAGACCCGTGAGGTGCTTCAGCATGAGCTGGACCGCATCTGGCGTGAGACCGGCTGTACCATCGTGTTCGTGACCCATGATATCTGGGAAGCACTTCTGCTTGCCGACCGTGTCGTGGTGATGACCGCAGGGCCGAAAGCCGGGATCAAAACCATTGAAAAGATCGACCTGCCGCACCCGCGTGATCCGGGCACAGCCGAAGCTCTCGAGCTGTACCGCCGTCTGCGGGAAGACATCGGCGAAGAGGTCCAACGCGCTCTTGAACAACAAGGGCTGAAGAAAGAGGAGCCGGTGACATGAGCGACGCTACTCAGGAGACGCCGATGAAAAACGGTTTTGCGAAATTTGCGATGGGCCCCAAATCCAAAAAGGCTTTGATCGGGGTGCTCTCCGTGATCTGTGGTGTGTTCATCTGGCATCTGATCTCGATGCGCACCTCGCCACTGTTCCTGCCTTCGCCGCTGACGGTCGCGAAAACCTCGGCAGAAATGATCGCGGATGGCTCGCTCTTCGTCGCCATCGGCGCTTCGGCCTGGCGGATCGCCGCCGGGTGGGTGATGGGCGTGGTGCTCGGCGTGCCGCTTGGTCTTTTGATGGGCCGCTTCAATGTCGTGCGTCTGATCGTCGATCCCTATATCGAGTTCTTCCGCTTCATCCCGCCGATCGCCTTCGTGACGCTTGCCGTGATCTGGTTCGGGCCGGGTGAATTCACCAAGATCGTGCTGATCTTCTACACCACGATCTTCATCGTGACGATCAACACCATCGCCGGTGTCAGTGCGGTGAACCCGCTGCGCCTTCAGGCGGCGCGGTCGATGGGGGCCTCCAAGCTCACGGAAATGACCACCGTCATCTTCCCGTCTGCCGTGCCCTTCATGATCACCGGCGCTCGGATCGCTATGGGGAACTCCTTCCTGACCGTTGTGTCGGCAGAGATCGTTTCCGCCCAGACCGGTCTTGGTGCGATGATCTGGACCGCTCGGAACTTTGGCCGCACCGACTGGGTGTTCGTGGGGATCATCTCCCTTGGCATCCTCGGCTACCTGTTCGACCGGGCTTTCCGGCTGGCCTCCCAGAAATGGTTCAAACGCTTCCTGTTCTGAACTGAATTTTCCCCAAACGGAACGTGTCCGTGATGGCGTCTTGCGCGCCATCGCTCGGGGCCCTTTGCCCAGCGTTCGCCAAACAAGAGGACAAACACATGAAAGATTTGGACACAGCTTTCACCGAGCTCGTACAGGGCGACAAGGCCCTGACCACGCTCTACACAGACGCCGACCTGTTCGATGCGGAGATGGAGAAGGTCTTCAAGAACACTTGGGTCTGGGTCGCACATGAGAGCGAGATTCCCGATGCGGGCTCCTACAAGATGGCCAAGGTCGGTCTTGAGCCGGTGATCGTCACGCGCGACCGGAAAAAGAACGTGCATGTTTTGATCAACCGCTGCCGTCACCGCGCCGCCACCGTGTGTGAAGCCCATAAAGGCAAGACCAACAGCTTTGTTTGTCCTTACCACGGCTGGGCGTATGGTCTCGACGGGAGCTTGCGCGGTGTGCCTTACGAGGAAAGCTATGCCGGCAAACTCGAACGCGGCAAACTTGGCCTCAAAACGCTGCGCACCGAGATTTACAACGGTCTGATCTTCGCGACTTTCAACGACGAGATCGAACCGCTCGACGATTTCCTTGCGGGCGCCAAGAAATGGATCGACCTGTTCATGAAACAGGGCGCAGGTTACCCGGTCAAAGCCAATGGCGAACACAAGTTCACCTTCCCGGGCAACTGGAAAATCCAGCTGGAGAACACCACCGACGCCTATCACTTCCCGCTGGTGCACAAACCGTTCCTGAAACTCACCGACGTTGAGACCGAGGAACAGTTCGACATCATGAACAAGGGCGGCTGGGTCGAAGATCTCGGCAATGGTCACTCCGTGATGGTCATGATGCCGGAGCTTGTGGACCTCGAGGAAAACCTCGACGCCCCGATCCCGGACAAATTTGCCGATCTGGCACAGGCGCTGCGCGACGAAGGTCACGAAGACCTGGAAGTGCGCCGCATCATCCGCGCTGTGGGCGGTTCCGGGTTCAACGTGAACCTGTTCCCGAACCTCGGCTGCTCCGCTGCGTTCTTTCGCGTGCTGCAACCGCTGTCGGTCAATGAAACCGAAGTGCGCCACATCGCGCTCGGCATGGACGGAGGCCCGGAGATCGCCAACCGCGAACGACTGCGCATCCACGAATTCTTCCAAGGCCCGATGGGGTTCGGTTCGCCGGATGACGCCGAGGTCTGGGACCGCGTGCAGCAAGGCGCGCAGGGCGGCAAGGAGCTTTGGCTTCTCTTGAACCGCTCGACCGAACTGGAAGAGCCCACGGAAGAGGGCACGGTGAAAGGTGATGTGAGTTCCGAGATCGGGATGCGCGCCGCTTATCGCCAATGGAAAAAGCTGATGGAGGTCTGACCCATGGACATGATGACACCTGTGAAAGACACCGCTCTGCTCGATGCAATGGCCTTTGTCTGGCTGGAGGCCGACCGGCTCGATATGCGCGAGTTCGACGACTGGCTCACCATGTGGACCGAGGATGCGAAATACATCGTTCCCGTGGAGCCGGGTGTGACGGATTTCGAAGCGCATCTGAACTACGCCTATGACGACGCCGAAATGCGCGCCAAACGTGTGGAGCGGATGATGGGCGGCGACTCCGTTTCCGCCTCGCCGCTGGCGAAAACCGTACGCTCCCTGTCGCGCTTCCGGCTTTTGTCGGACGATGGCAAGACCGTCGAGCTGCGCTGCATGCAGACGCTGACCGAGTACCGCCGTGAGCGCCTCAAGACCCATGTTGCCGATGTCGAGTTCACGCTTGTGCGCGAAGGCAGCGGGTTCAAGCTCGCCAAGAAAGTCGTGCGGTTGATCAATGCCGATCACACGCTGTCGGGCATTTCCTACATTCTCTGACGCGCTCCTCTTCCTGCGCGTTCGGGCCCGGTTCTCTCTCCCCACCAGAAATTTTCTGTGAACCGGGCCCCCCCAACACTTCAACACCAAGGCCCTGAGACAAAGGTTCAAGTCATGATCGAAGCCAAAATCCTGAAACGCGAAACCCAGGCGCGTGACATCATCGTCCTCGATCTCGTCGCCTCAAACGGTGCGCCGCTGCCCGCTTTCGAGGCCGGTGCGCATATCGATGTGGAAATCGAGCCGGGGCTGACCCGACAATATTCTCTTTGCAGCGACCCTTCCGATCTCGGCCAGTACCGGATCGGCGTCCTCAAAGACCCGAAATCCCGCGGCGGTTCCGTCAAGCTCCATGAGCTGTTCGACGAGGGCAAGACCATCCAGATCGGCGCGCCGCGCAACCTTTTTCCGCTTGATGAAAGCGCC
The DNA here is from genome assembly GCF_054788345.1 of Celeribacter sp. ULVN23_4. Taxonomy (NCBI): domain Bacteria; kingdom Pseudomonadati; phylum Pseudomonadota; class Alphaproteobacteria; order Rhodobacterales; family Roseobacteraceae; genus Celeribacter; species Celeribacter sp. ULVN23_4. Next base: position 324,620 of record NZ_JBTVYO010000003.1, read on the forward strand.
CCCGAGAGCATCCTGATTGGCGGCGGTATCGGCATCACCCCGATGATCGCGATGGCCTATCGCCTCCATGCGGAGGGCAAGCCCTTCACGCTCCATTACTGCGCCCGTGAACAAGCGACGGCGGCTTTCCTGAGTGAGCTGGCCAGTGCCCCCTTCGCCGACAAGGTGCATCTGCATTTCGACAGCGGCGAAGGCACCGCCTGTTTCGACGCTGCTTCCGATCTGCCCGATCCCTCCAAGGGCGCGCATGTTTACACCTGCGGCCCGGAAGGCTTCATGAGCTACATGCACGGTCTCGCCGAAGCGCGCGGTTATGCGCCCGAGACCCTGCATCAGGAATTCTTCTCCGCCGAGGTGGACAACACGGGCGACAGTTTTGAGGTGGAGCTTGCGCAGACCGGTAAGACCATCACGGTTCACGAAGGCCAGAGCATCGTCGCGGCGCTCGCCGAGATCGGCGTGAAGGTCGAAGTGTCCTGCGAACAGGGTATCTGTGGCACCTGCCTTTGCGATGTGCTTGAGGGCGAACCGGATCATCGCGATAGCTTCCTGACGGACGAGGAAAAAGCCGATGGCGATCAGATCATGCTCTGCTGTTCGCGCGCCAAATCCCCGAAACTCGTATTGGACTTGTGAGATGATGACTCCCGATCAAAGCCTCTTCCGCCAAGCCATGTCCCGTCTGGGCGCGGCTGTGAATATCGTCACCACCGATGGCGCCGCCGGGCGTCACGGCATCACCGCCTCCGCCGTCTGTTCGGTGACCGACACGCCGCCAACGCTTCTGGTCTGTGTGAACCGCAGCTCCAGCGCGCATGACATGTTCGTCGAGAATGGCGTGTTCTGCGTCAATGTTCTGGGCCATGACCATGCCGATCTGGCGATGCAATTCGGTCGTCCCGGCTTCACACCCGAAGAGCGCTTTGAAGGCGAGGAATGGATCACGCTGGAGACAGGCGCCCCGGCGCTCAAAAGCGCGATGGTCAGCTTTGACTGCCGCGTGAGCAATGTCGAGACCGTCGGCACACACAGCGTCATCATGGGCGAGGTGATCGCTCTCAACATCCACGAGAACAGCCAGAGCCTCGTGTATTTCGACCGCAATTTTCACCGGCTCGGCTCGGTGTCTTCGCACTCATAAAAAGGATCAAACATGACCGACACGCACACCATCGAAACCCTCACCCGCCGGATCGAAAACCTCGAAGCCGCCAACGAGGTGCGCAATGTTCAGATGCGCTACATGTTCCTCTGCGATACCCCTCTGCCGGAATACGGCGTCAAGGACGACGCCGAACGCATCGACCTGATCATGGAGCTGTTCTCCGAGGAAGCCGTCTGGGAAGGCGTTGGCGAATATTACGACGGTCAGTTCGGTCGCGCCGAGGGGAAAGCCGCCGTCCGCAAACACTTTGAGGGCTTCTGGGGCGGCAAGACCGATCCGGCGCTGATCCTCAATTGCCACTATGTGACCTCCGAGCAAATCCATGTGGCGGAGGATGGCCTGACCGCAACTGGCCAATGGGTGCATATGCAACCGTGGCTCTTCTCCGACGGCAAGGCGCTGCTGCGCTCTTCGCGTCTCTTCAACTCTTATAAGAAGTGCGACGACGGCAAATGGCGCTACACCCGCAACCGCACGGAGAACGTCTTCGTGGCACCGCTTCCGGCGACTTGGGCTTCGGACTACCCGTCGAAATCCGTGCTGATGAAGCCGTAAGCGCAGGCGACTATCGTCTGAAACGCCAAGTCAAATAAGCAGAAAAGGAACGCAGCAATGACGCATAAAACCGATATGTGGCAGGTCTATCTCTACCAAGAGGTCGAGGTGACCGTGATCCAGCAATGGGTGGACCCGTTCGGCGTGCCCATGCTGCGTTTCGGCTTGGAGCGCGACGGGGAGGTTCTGGCCGTCGGCATGTCCGAGGCGGAGTTCCTCGCGGAAGCGAGTTTTCTGCGGGACAATGGCGACGAGCTTGTCGAGGGCGCGCGCTAATGACCACCTATGTCTGCCCGCTTGATCTCGGCCCCGAAGAGGGTGTGACGGTCGCCATCAAGGACACCATCGATATCGAAGGTCTCCCGACTCGCGCCGGGTCGAAAGCCTTGGACGATGCCGCGCCTGCGACGGCCCATGCCGAGGTTGTCGCGGGGCTGTTGAACGCGGGTGCGCGGATTGTCGGCAAGACCACGTTGCATGAGCTGGCCTTTGGCGTTTCCGGGATCAACGACTATGCGGGCACGGCGGTGAACGCCAAATTCCCCGATCTGATCCCCGGCGGCTCCTCAAGCGGCAGTGCGGCGGCGGTGGCCGAGGGCAGCGCGCGCGTCGCGCTTGGCACCGACACTGGTGGCTCTGTGCGTATTCCGGCGGCCTGCTGCGGCGTCTACGGTCTGAAACCCACCTATGGCCGCGTCAGCCGCAAAGGTGTGATGCCCGACGCCACCAGCCTCGATTGTGTCGGCCCGTTCGCCAATTCTATCGCGGATATCGAATGGGCGATGAGCGCCATCGATCCGAGCTTTGAAGCGGAACGAATTGAAGCCGCTCGCATCGGCTATCTGCCCGGTCAGGCCACGCCGGAGATCGACGCCATGGTGCGCGCGGCACTGGCCCATGACGGCGTCACGGTCGAAGAGATTGATCTGCCGTCCTTCATGGACGCGTTTGAGGCCGGTGTCGCCATCATCAACGCCGAAAACTGGGCCGCGCTCGGGCCCATTCAGGCCACCGGCAAGGTGAACCCGGATGTCGGCGACCGCATCTATGCCGCCCGCCTTGTGACGCCTGACGATGTGGCCGCCTCGGAAGAGGTCCGCACGCGCATCACTACTGAGATAGACGCTCTGTTCGAGACCTATGATGTAATCGCCCTGCCGACCCTGTCGGAAGCCCCGCCTACGCTGGAGCGCGCCCGCACCGATCCGACCGCCGTCGCGGTCACCCGCAATGTGCGGGCGTTCAATCTCAGCGGCCATCCGGCTCTCGCTGTCCCGCTTGGCGCGCTTAGTGCGGCTCCCGTGTCTTTGCAGATCGTTGGGCCGAAGCAACGCGACGCGCTGGTCTGTGCCGTCGCGGCGTTGCTCACAGCGTGAAGCGGTCGCGCGTCGTGGCAAATGTCGCGCCGCCCAACCGTCCCAGAGCGTCGATCTTTTCCGGATCGACGTGATGGCGGTCGTTGACGGCGTCATCACGGACAAACACGGCTTTGACGGTGCCGATCAGAATGTCGCGGGCGGGACCAAGGTCCAGCCTTTGCTCAAACCGGCATTCCAAGGCGACCGGGGCGTCGATCAGTCTCGGGCAATCGACATGTACGCCCGGAACGGTTTTGAGGCCGTTGAGCGCGATCTCATCGACGTCGGGCGCGTCGGGGCTGGCGAGGGCCTGCACCTGTCGCGCCATATCCGCGTCGGGGATGTGCAGGGTGAAGGCGCCAGTCTCGAGGATATTTCGGGCGGTGTCCTTGCGCGTGCCGTCCGGGCGCGGCTCGATCCCCACCGCCACAGTGGCCGGGTCATGGCTCAGGATGCCGAAAAAGCTGAACGGCGCGGCATTGGCGATGCCCTCCGGCGAGCGCGTGGTGATCAGTGCGATAGGGCGGGGCAGGACGGTGCCGCTCAGAATTTTATAGGCGTCCGTGCTGGCAAGCGCGGACAGGTCGAATTCGCGGAAGGTTTTGGGGGGCATGAGGCTGTGCGGTCTTTTCTGGTGTTTTCGTCAGGCTATGCGTGAAGCTTGGATTACAAAAATGAATTATCTAAATTGAGATCATGAGCCAGATCAATTTTAACACTTTCGACCTGAACCTCGTCCGTGTCTTTCTGGCGCTGTGGGAACAGCGCTCCGTGACGGCGGCGGCGGATCGGTTGAATCTGACCCAACCTGCGGTCAGCCATGCGCTGAAACGGTTGCGGGATCATTTCTCCGATCCTTTGTTCACGCGGGTGGGGAAGGCGATGGAGCCAACGCCCGCCGCGCGGCGGCTTTATGTCCCGTTCAAAAGTTGTCTGGAGATGCTGCGGGAAACCATGACGAGTCATGGTGACTTCAATCCGGCCCAATCAAGCCGGGTGTTCACCATCGCCATGTCGGATATTTCCGAGAGCTATGTTCTCCCGCGCATGCTCGCGGCGCTGTTGCCGCGCGCGCCGGGGGTGCACATTCGCTCGGTGCAGCTGAATGCGGAGGAGATCGAAAGCAAACTGCGCTCCGGGCAGGTCGATATGGCCTTCGGCTATCTGCCAAACCTCGCTGCGCCGGAGTTTGAAAGCACGTTCCTGCTTGAGGACAGGTTCCTTTGTATCGTGCGGCAGGAACATCCGTGCCGCGATGAACGGCTCACGCCAGAGCGCATCGCCGAGTTGGAATTCGTCGAGGTGGCGGTGCGGGCGACCGGTTATCAGATGGTGCGAACCCTGCTGCATCAAAGTGGCATTGAGCAGAATATTCGCGCCCAGATCGAACACTTCACGGTTGTCCCGGAAGTCGTGCGCTCGACCGATCTCGTTGCGCTTTACCCGGCCTCAGTGTCCTCGCGGCTCGTTGCCAGCGGCGAGTTCAGGGCTTTGGAATTGCCCGCCATGTTCCCCGCTGTGGATATCTGCACGCATTTTCACTCAAATTTCCGGAGCGATTCCAGCATTATGTGGCTGAATGACTTGATGCAGACGATTTTTAGGTGAGGTGCGTCAGCGTTTGACGATGCCGTCTTCGGTCCAAGTCAGATGCTTTTTGCGGGTGGTCTCGATTTTTTTGCGGTTGGACGCGCGCAGTTCAGCGCTCTCATAGCCGCGTGAGTGATCGAGGTGATAGACCGGCGCGGAGTAACGCAGGTGGCGGCCCCGAATGCCGGCATTGATCAGCCGCGCGCCGAATTCCTTGTCCAGACCGCCGTAAGTCATACTCTCGTCAAAACCGTTCACCGCGATCACATTGTCTCGGAAGGTCGAGGCGCAGGCCCCTTGCCAGTTGCGTTTCACGGGGGACATCACTTCTCTGATGCGGTTGAGCATCGGGCCGTAGGGCATCGATTTGGGCATGTCCGAGCGTTTGACCGGATGCCAGCCTTCGAGCTTGCCCTCTGCATCCCACTGCACATGTCCCGCCTTGAGATAGGTCGCGGTATCTTCCGGGCTCAGGCGAATGAGGCTGCCGGTCAGAAAACGTTTCGGATTGGCGAGAGCGAGATGCCGGGCCACGAACGTCGGGTGAAGCAGGCAATCATCGTCGATAAAGATCAGGTAATCCGCTTGGCTCGTCTCGATGGCCTTGTTGAGCGCGGCGCATTTGCGGAATCCGTTGTCCTCATGCCAGGAATGTCTGATCTCAACGTCGCCCGAGCTTTGACGGACTGTCTCCACCAGCTCGGCGGTTTCCGGGCCGGAGCCATCATCGGCCAGACAGATGCTTGTCGCCGGGGAGGTCTGCTCAAGACAGGTCTGAAGGCAGAGCCGCAGATAGGACGGTTTGTTGTACGTGGCGATGATGATTTCAGATCGCATAAACAGCATCCTGTTTATTGAAGGGATCGCCGGATTTTTCTGCCTTTTCCGTGCGGTTTCCCTGTTTTCCATACTCTTCAAATCTTTGCAAATTGGAAATTTCCGATTAAAGCAATTGATGCTGCGGCAAGGGGGAGTAAGTCCGCAAGTTTTAGTAGGACTCCATGAAGCTCATTTTTCATATAGGTAGCCACAAAACAGGTACGACGTCTTTACAGGACTTCTTAAGCTCTGTCTCTCCGACGCTCTCAGCGGCAGGTGTTGCTTATCCCAGGCCGAAAGCTGATATTCCGATGCATTATGCCTTGCTGTCTGGACTTGTGCCTGAGGCTGATCTGCCGAGGATCGCGCGTTTCTCTGGAACCGAGCAGCGAAGGAAATTTCGAAAGAAACGTGCTCTGGCCGCACTTCGCAAAATTGTTGCGGCTGGCAAGCACGATACGATCCTGCTCTCGTCGGAAGAATTCTTCACCCCAATGGCGGAGGAGGGGCTTGCGCATTTGAAAGCGGAACTGACCGCGATTGGCATTCAGTCTTTCCATTTCGTGGCTTACTTGCGCCAACCTTCGGCTTTTTACAGGTCTTGGCTCCAGCAGACGCTCAAAGCGTCTTATGTGCCGCCGCTGATGACGCCACCGCCCTATGAGAGAATTTTCGCGCCATACCTGCAGGTCTTTGGCGATCAAGCCCTGCAATTGCGGCTGTATCCTGAAGTGTGGCCGGAGGGAGACGACATCATTCGGGATTTCTGCCGGGAGGTTCTGTCTATGGACGGCTTGCAGGCGCAGGCCGTAGCCAAGAGCCAACTGAACCAAAGCCTCAGCGCAGAATCCATTGCGCTGATGCAATCTTACCGTTTCGCCTTTCTGCGTTCTCAAGAGGACCGATTTACGGCAGATAGCCGTAGCCTTGGCGCCGTTTTGTCCCGTCTGGAAAAGGAATTTGCGACAACCAAAATACGTCTCCACGAGACCGTAGCACAACAGATTGATGCGGATGCCGCGCCGCTTTTGTGGCTGCGCGATACCCTGTCTTTTCAATTTCCTGCGTTGGCGTATGAGCGGTTGGAGACGAAACGCTCAGATGAGGTGAAAGCTCCGCTCGATCTGCGTGAACTGATCACGATCCACGAGGATATGTATCGGAAGCTCGCTGAACGATTGGGCCGAAGTTCATGGATCAGGAATGCCCGTCTGGAATCTCGTCTGGTCGCAGGGTTGGATGCTGCGTCTCATCGGCGTCGGTACTGGCTGGATGAGCAGGCCGCGCGCGGCTATTGTCCGCCTGCGTTCGCAGGTGTGTCCTCCTGACAGACAAGGTCAAGCCCATGCCTCTCTCTTTTCCAGTGTTGCAGCGGCCGCTTTTGCTGCACATCCCCAAGACTGGCGGGACATGGCTCAATGACATGATCCGCACGCAAAACCCGATCCGGCGCAAGCTCAGGATCAAACGGTTGGGGCATGACTTCACGCTGGATGATATCGACGCGCAATTCGGGGCCGACGCGCGTTTCGGGTTTGTGTTCCGTGACCCGGTGTCGCGTCTCCATTCCGCTTTCGACAGCCGCAAGAATTTGAGCCAGCCGACGCGCTATATTCCTTGGCGCGAGGCGGAAACGCGGTGCTTTTCCACCTTTGAGACCTTTGACGAGCTGGCCTGTGCTTTTGACGGGAGGGATGCCGCGCGGGCGAGTGAGGCGGAACTGGCGCTCAAGAACGTCCGTCACTTCTATCGCGGCCTCACGCATTATTTTGGCAGTACCGATCGTTTGAATTCTGCCTCTTCGCGGGTCATTATGTGTCTGGACACGGCGCAGCTGTCTTCGAACCTTGATGAGGTCGCGCGGGCGTATCGCCTGCCGCCGTTCCGCAAGGCGCCGAAAGCTCGCAGCCATTCCTCGGCAAACTTTCGAACCCCGCTTAGTGCGAAGGGACGAGACATCCTCGCGGCACGGCTGACCGATGAATATGCGCTCTATCATCTGTGTCAGGAGCTGGAGCAACGCTTGCATGGCAGAGGTGCGGGCGCGGGCGGCGACGGGAAAAAGGATAGGGCATGACGATTTATTCCATGTGGTATCAGGGGCTTGAACAGGCCCCGGATTTCGTGCGGCGCATTCACGATATCTGGCTCCGAATGAACCCGGAGGAGGAAACCCATGTCGTGACCGGCGAGGAAGCCGATGACATGATCTCGGCAGAAGGCATTGATCCGCAAAAGCTCAGCATGCAAATCCGGGCCGATATCGTGAGAGCTGTGCTTTTGGCGGAGCGAGGCGGCGTCTGGCATGATGTTTCGCTCATTCCTTCTGAGCCGATAGATCAATGGCTGCCGCAATGTCTCGATCCCGAAGGTTTCTTTGCGTTCCGCAATCCCGGCGCGGATCGTATTGTCTCAACATGGTTTTTGGCGGCGAAGGCAGGGCATCCTCTGATCAGTGCATGGCGAGATTCCTGTGTTGATTACTTCCGCACGCCGCGCCTCGTGTCGCGTGAGGCACCCTATTGGGTCCGTTTCAAAAATCGTCGCCGCATCCGGCGTGATCCGGCCTCTTTTTGCAGGCCGGAAATCGCCGATGTTACGAAATACTATCCCTATTTCATCATGCACTATCACTTCGCATGGCTTGTCGAGACCCGGCCAGATTTGGCGGAGGCTTGGGCGCGCGTCCCGGATATTCCGGCAGCCGGGCCGTTGAAACTGCAGTCGGTGATTGCGAAAAGCGAAGGGCAGCTTGCGGAAGATGCGTTGAGCGCGTTTTTGACATCAGCGCCCGTTCACAAAATCCGCTGGAAGAAAAATTCGGAATTCTATGATGCTGCGTTGGCGCAGCTTGAACGGGATCTCGATCGGCGGGGGGCTTAATCCGAGAGGTCGGACGCCTGAAGATTTGCGCCGAGTTTTTCGGCCAGAAGCTCGCGTTCTGCGGCGAGATCACCGGTGCTTGGATTGGTCCAATCTGTGGCTGTGCCAATATAGCCCGCCTCCGCCAGAGCTGCGCCAAGCTTCGTAAAGTCCAGCTCGGAATAAAGCTCGCTGGATTGCGTCTTGCTGCCTTCAACCTGATAGTATCGGCCATTCAGGGCATCGATGACATTGACCTGAACTTCCGCGAACCATTTGTATTGCGACAGGTAATCATCGAGCACATCGGCCGGGCGGCGTTGAATGATTGCGAGCCGGGTCTGCGGACGCGCGAAAAACGCCGCCAGATGCAGGGCGGAGTTGTCGCTGGAAATGATCGTGTGGGCGGCGGCGTACTGGGCGGCCTGAGCCTCAAGGTCATGGGTCTGAGGGTGATAGATGTGATAGCCTTCCGCCTTCAGGAGGGCCTCTATGCGGTCCTCTGCCAAATACCGTCCACGTTTGGAATACAGCTCGGTGCGCGAGATATAGATTTTCTCCGGCCCCTCGGGCTGCGCGCGGTCGGCCAGAACCTTGTGGATGTGGTCGCGAAACTCCGGGCTTCCGGTGATCATGTCGCCTGTGCCAAAAGCCTGTGGCGCCAGTACGAGACGCTCGACGCGGGTCGGAACTTTTATACCTGCCATCTCTCCGATACCGCCCGAAAACATATCGATCATCGGTTGCATGGGGCGGAGGAAACGGTTCGGCCAAGTCGGATTTTTCTTCATCAGGAAGGCGACATTCTCGACCTCCGGCATAACGCTTCGCGCCCAGAGCCTTGATGTAGACTCTAGGAGCGCATGGCCGAAGTGCTGATACAAAAGTCCGCCAAAGAGCCATGATCCCTTGAGCTCTTCCTCTGCTTCGGGCGGTGGGCCCTTGGGCTCGGTGGTTGTGGCCGCAGAGGTGTTGCGAAAGCACTGGCTGATGGGTTGGTAAACGCCGTTTGCGTCATAAACGCCAGCGGGGCGGGAAATGCCGCGCTTGCGTCCTTCTCCCCAAGGCACGATGAGCGCATTTTCAAGGGTGATAATGTCGCCGGTCAGGGAGGTCTGGGGATCGAACACGGAAGGGGCTCACAACTCATGAATGTCTCGCAGAGACTAGCAGATATCGCGTGGCGTGCAATCGCGTTGGGCGGGCGCGTGAGAACCGGCAAACTGCGGGTTTCTCATGATTTCTTTGGGGTTTCACCCTTGCGAGACCGTGCAGGGCGATAGACAGGCTCCGGGCCTTGCGGTAAGCTTTCCGGGAAAAGGGCGCAGACCCTGTTCACATGGTCAACCAGGGCAGAGATTATCATCAATATGGAACTGAACCGTCGTCCCGTCGCCTCCCTTTGGATCGGCGAGAAGCTGCAATATCTCAATCAGCTGTGTCTCAAGTCGCACTTGCGGCATGGCCATCCCACGACGCTTTATTGCACCGATGAGGTGACGAACGCGCCGGAAGGCGTGGAAATTCGTCCTGCCTCTGAGATCATGGATATCGACATGAGCGTGGTTGAGAAGACCTCCGCCTCCTTTCTGTCGAACGTGTTCCGCTACAAGATGATCCAGAAGACCGGCGCGATCTGGATCGACTGCGACGCGTTTTGTCACAAACCCTTCCCGGACGAATGGGAGCATATCTACGCAGGCCACGGCATGCGCGGGGCGCTGAACTGTGGTGTGGTCGGCATCCCGCAGAAAGGCGAGCTGATGGATCAGCTGCTCGACTATTACGAAAACCTGCCCGACTACCCGGCGTGGTGGAACAAGAACCAGCGCAAGAAGATGGACCGTCTCGACCCGTCGATCCCGCTGCCGGTGCGGATCTACAAGACCGAGCGCACGGCGTTTGGTCCGCAGGCCTTCACCTATTTCGCGCAGCAGACCGGCGACATCAAACATGCGATGACCAACGATGTGCTTTACCCGGTGCCGTTCCAGCTCAACGATATTTTCTACGATCCCTACGGGCGCGTCGAAGGCTGGTTCACCGAGAACACGATCAGCGTGCATCTCTACACCAACGGCACCAAACCGTGGTGGCGCAAGAACGTGCCGCTGGAAAACTCCTATGCCGACCGCATGTGCAAGGAGGTGGGGATCGACCCGTCTCTGGCATTGGAGTAATCGAAGGACGAGACAGCAGGATGCCAATTTTCACCCGTGGCGATGAGCGGATTTATTTCGCTCATATCCCCAAAACCGCAGGCAGTGCGATCTACGTGCTGTTCCTGCGAAACGGCTGGTCTCTGTCGAATGTGGAGACCGGTTTGGGGCCGCGCCGGATCGGGCATCGGCTGCACAAGGAGTTCGGTATCACGGATATCCCGATGGAAGGCGAGCGCGGGAATTTCCCGGACTCGATCCAGCATGCCACGGCCGATGTCTGGCAGGCATGGGGGCCGTTTTCCGACAGTTTCGCCGTGGTGCGAAATCCGGTGAAACGGTTCGAGTCTGCGATGAAATACCAATACAGCCTGCACAAGCGGCATAAGACTTTGGCAGAGTTCCGCGACGCCCAGATCGACAAGATCAGCCGTCGTCATGATAAGAAACCCTCTGCGATCAATGTGCATTTCCGGCGGCAGGTAGATTTTGTCACCCCGGACACCCGGATCGTGGCATTCGAGGACGGGTTCATGGCGAAACTGGCGGAGATGTATGGTCTCGAGAACTCTGAGATCGAAAAGATCAACGCCGCGCCAAAGAAGATCGATCCCGTATTGACGCCGGAGGTGGAGGACTGGATCCGCGACTTCTACGCACCGGATTTTGCGCGTTTCGGCTACGAGACATAACATCCGGGACCGAGCAGCCCCGAAAGATAGGACGAACAGACGTGCAGCATTTGAAGCACAAAAGCCCCCACGGCACGGTGATGGCCGTGTCGATGATGAAGGACGAAGCGCCCTATCTTTTGGAGTGGTTCGCCCATCACATGGCGGTCGGGTTCACGGATATTCTCGTTTACACCAACGATTGTAGCGACGGCACCGATGACATGCTGATCCGGCTTGAAGAGCTGGGGCTGGGTTATCATCGCCGCAACGACATCCCCGAAGGTATCAAGCCGCAGCCTTCCGCGCTCAACTATGCGCAGGATGAGCCGCTGGTGGGGGCGGCGGATTGGGTGCTGGTGTTTGATGCCGATGAATTCCTCTGCATCAAACATGGCGATGGCACGCTGGACGGAATGCTGACGGAGGCCGAAGAAAAAGGCGCGAACGGTATCGTCATCACATGGCGGATTTTCGGGTCGGGCTATGTCGAGGACTGGTCGCGCGATCCGGTGACCGAGCAATATCTCTATGCCGCGCCGCCCTTGTGGAACAAGGGCTGGGGGGTGAAGACCCTGTTCAAATTCGACCCGGAATATTGGAAGCTCGGCATTCACCGCCCGAAGATCAAGAACAAACACCTCAAAGACGGGTTCCCCGACACGGTGCATTGGCTCAACGGTTCGGGCGAGCCGATGGAAGATTATTTCAAGTTCCGCGGCTGGCGCTCGATCCGCCGCACGCTGGGCTATGACTGGGCGCAGATGAACCACTACGCGGTCAAGGGCATCGACGCCTATGCGATCCGCAAGTTCCGCGGCAACGTGAACAACAAGAAAGATAAGTACAACGCGGATTACTGGGCGCTTCAAGACCGTAACGAGGTCAAAGACGACTCGATGCTGCGCCACGCCAAGCGCCGGGCGGAGATCATGGAAGAACTGCTCAAAGACCCGGTCCTGAACAAGCTGCATTTTGCGGCGCTCGAACGCGTTGAGGCGCGGTTGAACGAGTATAAGCAAACCGAAGCCTATGCCGAGATGAAGCGTGGCCTGATCGAGGCGGGCAAGGTGCCGATCAACAAGGTGGTCGCGAAACCGCCACAAGCGCGCGATCCGGCCAAGATCGCGGCGCTGATGAGCGAGGTCGAAAAGACCGCTTCCGACAAGCCGAAAGAAGAGCGCCGCAATCCGGTTGCGGATGGCTGGCATGATGATTTCCTGCCGCCGAAAGTGAAGCTTCAGGACAATCCCTATATCGACGTGGTGCAAAACCACGACCTCATGATCCCCGCTGACGCTGCGGTCTTTGGCCCTGATGCACTCGATCAGATCGCGGCGGGAAAATATGCCCGCCGGCACATGCGGTTTATTGCCGGGCAATTGCAGGCGGGGGATCGTTTTTTGAACGTCGGAGGAGAAGCCGGAGTCGTGCCGTTGCAGGCGCTTCAGAACATCCCCGACCTGATCGCCATGGCGCAGCACAGCCGCCCCGACATCGCTCGCGTGACCGAAGGTCTCGCCGCGCGCAACGGGTTGATGGACAGCTCGCGGCTCAAGGTGACCGACGGGCCTTTGGTCTTCGAGGCGGACGGTCCGGATGAAGCGCGCGGTTTCATGGCCTATGTCGGAAATTTCAGACCGACCGTGCTGCGGGTGTGCGACCGCGATATCACGCCGGGCGTGCTGTCTGCGCTTGACCTGAAACGCCTGCGCCGGATCATCCTGCCGATGGAATTGTTCTGCGAGGACGCCCCGGAAGAGGCCTATCGCGCAGCGCTTGAAAAGATCGGCTATCGCCAGAACGAGGAGTGGCTGGATCGCGGCATGTTGGTGTTTGATCGTCAAAGCGTTTCTTAAATCTATCCCGCGTGACAGGGGGCAAGTTTCCGGATTAGTCTGCAAGCAAATTTCAATAAGGGCAGCCAATGTCTTCTGACGAATTTAGGCATATGAAACAAAGCGGCGCCGGAAACGTGCTTTTGCGCGCGCGCAATGGGGATGTGATCCGGTTCGATGAGACCGGGTTGATCTTGAAACTGTCCGATCAGGTCGTCGATGACTTGCGCAGGCGTCTTTTTGTGCCGATGGATGCCGAGGTGCTGGGCGATCTGGATGCATGGAACCTGCGCCAGATGGGCGATTGGATTTTCTTTGATGCAAACCTGCCGGGCGCGGATGGCCCGCGAGGCTATCGCCGTGCCGTAGAGGGCGGGGCCATTTTGGCGGAAACGCCGGGGCCTGTTTTGGGCGTCTTGAGCCTTGGCGGGGCGCGCCGGACGCGCGCCATCTCCGGGCAGGGGGCGTATCCCTATCATGTTGTGGCGCCCGAGGATGACATCGGTGCGGTCGGCATGGCCGGGATCGAAGACGCCTCTGAGACAGTCCGTGCCGAAGGGCTGCGCGAGCAGACGCTCGATGCGCTGATGGCGGAAGAGCTGCTGCGGCTTCGGCAAAAGGCGGGCCGAGGTTTGCCGCTCATTGTGGCGCGGTGTGAGACCGACCGCGCGGCCTCTCTTGCGGCGCTGGCCTCGGGCAAGGCCTTCGACAATCTGATGCGGGCCGCCGCCAATCTCAAAGCGCTGGCTGTGGCCCTGAACAAACCCGCAAAGCTCGCCGCGCTCAGCATTGATTTCGCGCTCGAAGACGTGCTGACGCCCGAAGAGGACTTCGCCTCTGCGATGCGCGCATTGCTTGAAAAACTCGCCAAGGCTTTCTGGGAGCAGGACCTGCGCCCGGTGCCCGCTTTGATGTTGTTCGACACCACGGCCCGCGAGACCGGGCGGGATCGGCGCAAGGCGCAATGGCAGCTTGCCGTTTATGGCGGCGAGATGGGACCAATTTTCACCCTGCCGAGCTATGCGGTCGAGATGGACGACACCCTACGCCCGACAGAGGCGGGAATGCGCCAAAGGGCGCGGACCGAAGCAGTTGCCCTGTCGGAGATGGAGGCCGGGCGCGGCTGGAACTGCCCGGTGTTCCTATTGGCGGAATGGGAGGATACGCGCGTGATCCGGCTGCGCTCGAACGCTGATGCGCCGCTGGTGATCGACGGGGATGATCCGTTCGGAGCTGGGCCGGATCATGGGCTGGTGATCGACGGGCCGGAGGGGGCTTTGGCGATTGCCTCGGTCACTGTGGATGCGGGTGAGCCGCGCGATCTTCTGATCGCGTTGAAAGACGACGCTCCGCGCAAAGGGGTGATGCTGCGCTATGCATGGGAGACGCCCGGAGCGCTGCGCGACAGATGGACTGCGCCTTATGGCGGCGAGGTGAAGCGATGGGCTCTGCCGACCGAGCTGGAGGTGCATGGCTGATGCTTTACGTCGATATGGACCTGCCGCAAGGCGCGTTGCTGCCCGATCTCGACGCGGCTGAAAATCCCGGCGGCATCGTTTTCGATGCGGTGGATTTGCTGTGCGAGGGTGAGGTCGTAACTGGATGGCGGGATCAGACAGGGACGCGTTTGGCGCGCCCCTCGATCCCGAATGAGGGGAATGCGCGCCGAGACGTGCTTGGAGAGCGTCCTGTCCTGCGGCTTCGCGACGGCGTGAACTGTGGCTTTGCGCTGGAAGAGCTGGCGCTCGCACAGCCCCGATTTAGCGTGGCGGTGATGTTTGCCTCGCCCGTGGGGCGCGCCAGCACGCTGATGACGCTGAACCCGCGCGAAGGGCGTGATTATCTGTTCTTGTCGGAGGCCGACGGGGCCGTGGAGTTGAAATTCCGCGATGGGGTTGCGGGCCTGTCTCGCCCTTGCCCGATGTCTGAGGGCGCTATGACGCTGGTCTGCGCCTCCGTGGATGGTGGCAAAATGAAACTGGCGGTGAATGGCGAGGCCCCCGGCGGGCTGGCCGTGCCGTCAGGGCTTGAGACCGGGTTTCATGATTTATTCATCGGCTGTCGCAGCGATCGCGCCGGGATCGTCAAAACTCTGGGCGAGGCACAGATCGCGCGGGTCTGGATTTGGCCGGGTGAGGATATTTTCGCGGGTGAGGCCTATGGCAAGCTGATTGCCCAATGGCAAAAGGAGGCGACCTATGGGCTTTGATCGCGATAGCGTCCGGGGCGACAATCTCTGTGTCATCTGGATCGATGACATGATCGACATTTTCACATGGCGCAATGCTTTCGGGATCGAGATCAAGACGCCCAATATCGACCGGCTGATGGCGCGGGGGGCGCGCTTCGCGAATGCCTATGCGACCGTGCCACTCTGTGCGCCTTGCCGCGCGGAACTTGCCACGGGTCTGTCGCCATTTCGCACCGGGCTTGTGGATCTCAATCGGCTCTGGCGCGATGTGCTGCCCCCGACGGCGGCGTGGCAATACGACCTGCGCCGGGCGGGGTTCGAGACCTTCACAACGGGTAAGACCGACGGCAATTACAAGCCGATGCCCGAAGACTACAAACGCCTGTTGTTCCATCACGATGTCGAAGCCAGCGACAAAGGCGGGCGCAAGGGCGTTAAGGATTACCTCAACGGCAAAGGGCCGGGGGTGGCGGGGGTCAATCACCCGAATGACGACGGCGCGCAGGACAATAAGTTTTATGACTTCTGGGTGGCGCAGAACGCCATCGACCATCTGGCGAAGATCGACCCGGCGCGGCGGCACCTGATCCAGCTTGGGTTCAAGCATCCGCATTACAATCTGGTGACGCCGGACCGGTTCTATCAGATGTATGATGTCGAGAAGATCACCTGGCCGGAGATCGCAGCAGAAGAAGATTACCACGGCCCGCAGCCCGGCATGGCGGTCTATGAGCTGGCCTATATCGTCAACGGTCAATGGACGCCGGAGAAAGCGGGGGACGAGGGCTGGCGGCAAGTCGTGCGGGCCTATTTCGCGGCCTGTTCGCATGTGGATCACGAGATCGGGCGGTTCTTGGATGCGCTGGAAGCATCCGAGATCGGCGACAAGACCACGGTGCTTTTGCTGTCTGACAACGGCTTCAACCTCGGCAATCATGACAGTTTTCACAAGATGAGCCAATGGGACAGCGCCGCCCATGTGCCGCTTTGCGTCTGGTCGCCTCGGATGGAGCAGGGCACAGACGTGGCCCTGCCGGTCTCGCTCCACAATGTGCCGAAAACCATCATGGATCTGGCGGGGCTGCCCTACCGGCCCGACTGGGTGTCGGGGCAGAGTCTTTTGCCGCTGATCGACGCGAGCTTTGGGGATTTCGACACCACGAAATCACCGATCACCTGCGTGTTCGGCACGCTCTCCGTGCGGCCTTCGGTCGAAGGGCTGAGCCAGTATCGCTACTTCCGTTACCCGAACGGCGAAGAGAATGTTTATGATCTGGTCGCGGACCCCGGGGAGACCACGAACATCGTGGAGACAGCACCTTTGGAGCGGCTGCGCGAGGAGCTTGTCAAAGGTGCGCTCGACTTAGGACTCGACCTGCGCGGTTTCGAGAACCCCGCTGACGGCGTGAACGCCATGATGGCGGTGGACGGCACGGTCGTGATGGCCGGGGGGCGGGGCGACAACGATTACTGGGCTTACGGTTCGGACGCAGAGAAGATCGTCGAAGAGAAAGATGGCGGCACCGACACGCTTTGGTACATGGCGGGGCCGGATGATTACGTGCTGCACGCGCCCGCCAATATCGAGAAAATCCGTATTGCCACGGTGGTGTCGCGCAATGAAACCGCCAATGAGGACGGCTCGCGCGATGGCAAGCGCCTGCGCATCGTCGCCCATCCCGACAGCCCGATCGAGTTTGAAACCTCCGAGCGTGTAACCATCGAGGTGCAGGGCTCTCTCGGCGATGACGTGATGATCGGGCCGAAATACGCGGGGGCGGAATTCCATGGCGGCGCGGGCAACGACCGGCTGATCGCGCGCTCGAAACGGCGCAAGGATCGCAACCGGTTCTTCGGCGGCGCGGGCAACGATTACCTTTGGGGCGGCGGCGGGCATGACCATCTCGATGGCGGCACGGGCGACGACGAAATTCACGGCAACGCCGGGAACAACACGATCATCGGCGGGCATGGCAACGATGTGATCTATGACGGCGAAGGCGCCTCCGAGATCGACACGGGGCCGGGACGCAACCGGGTGATCTCGGATGAGGGCGATGACACGATCCGTGTCGGTACGGGGGAAAACACCCTGACGGGCGGGCCGGGCAAGACAACCTATGTCATCGCCTATGGCGGGCTGACCCGGATTACGGATTGGCATTCGGGTGTGACGATTGATCTGTCGGACTGGCCGGGTGAGCCCGATCTACGCTCTGTGGCCGATGATATTCATCTCCGACTGGGCGCGACTGTGGTGATTTTAGAAGGGGTGCAGGATGTGTCAGCGGTGATGCGGAGCGTGACCATGCCCTCGGCTGAAGCGAACTAGCCTCAAAGACTGTCCCGATCCACGATGCTCACCCCGTCCGAAATCGTATCGGCGGGGTGGGGGATCACCTGATCGCCTTCGCTCAGACCGAAGCGCACCTCGACCATGCGGTCCGATTGGTGGCCGATCTCGATGGTCCGCAGACGGGCTTTGCCGCCGTCATTGACGAAAACCGCCCAGCCAGCGCCTTCCCGGAACATCGCGGAGACCGGCATCATCAGCACATCATCGGCCTCCCATTCCACGACTTCGAGGAACACCGAGTATTGATGGCCGAGGCCGGGGCGCTCCTCCGCGGGGGTGATCAGATCGAACACGGCAGAAACGCGCTGTTCTTCGATGCCGAGCGAAGAAGTGTGGGTTTCGGCTTCGGGGGCGAGGCTTTTGAGGCGGGCTTCCAACGCGGGCGTGCCGCCCCAGCGTTCGACATTGGCGCGCGCGCCGATTTTCAAGCCCACCGCGTCCGAGGACAACAGATCCGCCTCGATCTCCAGATCGGTGACATCGCCGATCGACAGGAGCGACGAGCCGACCGACACCGCATGTTCGGACACCTGTGTGATCGACAGCACCTTGCCTGAAGTCGGCGCGGTCAGGGAGACGCAGCAACTGTTCCCTGTGACGTCTTCTGCGCCGGGTTCAATCAGCGCAGCTTGGGCGCGGGCGAGCGAGGACTGCGCCATCTGCACATTCGACACGGCGGCGTCGCGGGCTGCGTTCTGGACGGATAGCACCTGTTGCGCGTCTTCCAAGGCGGTGACCGAGGAGACGCCTTTGGTCACAAGCGCCTTGGTGCGTTCGAACTGGCTTTGCGCGTAGGAGAGTTCTTCTTCGGATTGACGCAGTTGCGCTTGGGCCAGATCGGCGGCGGCTTCGGCCTCACGCACGGCGGCTTCAAGCTGCACCCGGCTGCGGGCATCTATGAGGGACGGTGCGACGGGTTCCACCTGTGCGACGACGGTGTCTCCTGCCACGACCGCGTCGCCTTCTTCGACCGGGGAGCGTAGGGCGGTGCCGGCGATGGGAGAGGAAATCTCGTAGAGGTTGCGAATACGGGTTTTGCCGTCCGCGTTGATCGTCACTTCCATATGGCCGCGTGTGACCTCGGCAAGGTCCACGGCCACAGGATGCTGGCGAAACGCGATGAACAGAAGCGCAGCGACGAAGGCCGCCACGATCAGGGTCAAAAGCGATTTGCGGGATTTCGAAGTCATCGTGTCACTCCCGGGTTTTCATCACGGAGACAAGGTCAAGTCGGTCCACGCGTTGCCGCACCACCATGACGGAGACGAGCGCAGTCGCCAAGACCACGAGCGAGGCCGTCGCATAGGCAGCAGGCGGCAGGACCATCGGAATATTGTAGAGATCGGAGGTAAAGCTCGCGGCCATCAGCTCGCCCAGCCCGTAGCCGATCAGCCAGCCCATCGGCTGCGCCAGCGCCGCAATCAGCATGATCTCTCCGACCAGCACATAGGAGACTTCCCAATTCGAAAAGCCCAGAATGCGCAGGGACGCCAGTTCGCGGGCGCGCTCGGACAGTTGAATGCGGGCGCTGTTATAGGTCAGCCCGACGGTGATCAGCACGGCAACGATCACAAACAGCCCGTTCATGATCGAGATATTCTCATCCACCGTGGCCTGAAACGAGGCTTTCATATCCGTCACTCGCACCGCGCCGGAAATCATCGGCGTGTCCTTGATCGCCTTGTTGAACGCCGCATCCTCGGCGGGATCAAGCGTGACATTGGCGACGGAGATTTGCGGGATGCTGCGGGTCAGGCGGGCCATTTCATCGCGGGTCATATAGGCGCCGAGACCGAAGAACTGCTCGGTGATCCCCGCCACCGGAAGCGTGTAGGTCTCCCGCCGCCCGGTCATGAATTCGACCTCGACCAGATCGCCGGGCGCGAGATCGAGCACCTCGGCGACGCGGGTGGTGATCAAAAGGCCGGTGCCCGCCGCCTCGACCACATGGCCGTCCTCGTCGATGGAGCGCGCAAGCGTCGCGCCCTTGCCACGCGTGATGATCGACAGTTGTTTTTCCAAATGGCCGTGGCGCAGTTTGACGGCGGTATAAAGTTCGCCCTCGGCCTCGATCACACCCGGCAGTTCGCGCACGTCCTCAAGGGCGGACAGCGCGCGGTCTTTGGAGAACAAAAGCGCCGTGTCTTCGCGGTTCGACTGGTTGAAGGCGACGTCGGAAATTTCCTCCATCGAATAGGAAAAGAACCCGACCGCGATCATGATCGCCACCGCCAGCGACAGGCCAAGGGCCGAAAGCGCCGCACGCAGGGGCCAACGGAAAATCGAGCGCCAGATCATCATCGAGGGCTGGCTGAGCTGCGCCGAGGCCAGCATCCGGTCGAACAGCGTGCGCTTGTAGCGCGGCGGGGCGGGGGGCGACATGGCGACGGCGGGCGGCAGCCGGGCCGCCCCCATCGCGGAGCGCAGCGCCCCGGCTCCGGCGGTCAGAAGGGCGAGGAACCCGGAGATCGCATAGGCGTCATAGGAGACGTTGAAGATCAGGTAGGGAAATTTGAAATACTGCGCATATTCCCCGGCCATCCAACGCGCCGACATGCCGCCGGTGATCCAGCCGATGACAATGCCGAGAACCGCGGTGAGCCCCGCCATCAACACATAATGCGCGGCGATGTGCAGGTCGGTGTAGCCAAGCGCTTTCAGGAGGCCGATTTCGGCGCGTTCCAATGCGATGATCCGTCCGATCACCATATTCACCAGAAAGGCGGAGATGCCAAAGAATACAGGTGGCAGGATGGTGGCCATGTTCTTGAGCTGTTTGATCTCGGTCGCGACAAAGGCGTTTGAGGCCTGATCCACACGGCCATAGGCCCCGGTGCCGCCGTAAGGCGACAAAAGATCGTCCAGCGCGTCGATCACCCTGTCTTCATTGGCGTCCCGCGACAGGGAGAGCGTGACGGTGTTAAACGCGCCCGACATGTCGAAGGCGGAGGCCAGCATGTGCTGCGGCATCCACATCACGCCGAAACTTTCGTCGTCCGGCATGAGAGAGCCGGGGCCGATGGCGTAGACGAATTCGGGCGAAAGCGCGGTGCCGGTGATCGTCAGCGTGCGTTTCTGCCCCGACATCAACGCATCGAACGTGTCGCCCAAGGCAAAGCCATTGACCTCTGCGAAAGGTTCCGTGACCAGCACCTCGCCGCTCGCTTGCGGATCGGGCAGGCGACCGGAACGCAGGATCGGCAGGTTGAGCACGGGAAGCGCGCCATTCTCCGGCAGGCTGAGCGCCAGCCCCGTCGCCGATTTCACCCGGCCCGGAATGTCGAGCATGAGATATTCCTGCACCCGCGCTTCTGCGGTTTGCACGCCCTCAATTGAGGCAATCTCGGTCAGGAGCGGGCGCGGGGCTTTCTCGGCAGCGGCCCAGACATCGGCGAATTCATTGCGCTCGTAGAAAGCTTCAAGCGTGTCGTCCAAAGCCCGGTACATGCCGAAGGCCGTGAGAAGGATCATCACCCCGCAAGCCAGAACCAGAGCGATGGCGAGCGACTGCCCCCAAAGCCGCTGGAAATCACGCAGGAGTTTCTTGTCGAGCGCATGCATGGCTCACCACACGATCTCGGAGGGTTTGACGCGGGTGTCATTGGTGGCGACAGAGGAGATATTGCCGTCTTGAAACCGCACCACCCGATGCGCCATGGCCTGAATGGCGGCGTTATGGGTGATGACGATGGCGGTGGTTCCCAAATCTTCGTTGATCTCGCGGATCGCTTCCAGAACCTGAACCCCGGTGGAACTGTCCAAAGCGCCGGTGGGTTCGTCGCACAGCAGCACCTCGGGCCGTTTCGCGATGGCGCGGGCGATGGCGACGCGCTGTTGCTGCCCGCCCGACAGTTCGGCGGGGAAGTGGTCGATCCGGTCCCCCATTCCGACGCGTTCCAACGCTTCTGCGGCGCTCATCGGATTGGGGGCGATGTCGGTGACCATCTGCACATTCTCGCGCGCGGTGAGCGAGGGCACGAGGTTGTAGAACTGAAACACGAAGCCGACATGATCGCGGCGGTAGCGCGTCAGCGCGCGGTCCGACAAAACGGTCAGATCGCGTCCGCGAAATTCGACCAATCCGGAGGTGGCATGATCAAGCCCGCCCAGAATGTTCAGAAGCGTCGACTTGCCCGACCCGGACGGCCCCAAAAGCACGGTCAGCTCTGAGGCAAACAGGTCCAAATCCACCCCATCCAGCGCCCGCACTTCCGTGCCGCCGGTGTGATAGGTTTTGACCAGTTTATCGGTATGAAATACCGTCTCCGCCACAGCGCACCTCCCAAATCCGGTGCCCAGTTTAGGGCATTTCTCATGCCCCGCCTTGAGCGCGGTCAAACCCGACGCGTTACGCTGTGCTCAGTAATCCTTCTCGAAAAAGGCACCGATGCTGGAATCGCCATCGGACGAGGTGGTCCCTTTCAGCGTGATGTTTTTGGTCACATCGTAATTCAGATTGATCTCCGATGTCCCGGCGCTGTCTACCGTCACATCTGTGTAGATATTTTCGGTCAGATACTTGCCGACCTTGAGTGAAGTGTCGCCTTCTTCAGAGGTCTGAACGTCGAGATCATCCAGCCCGAAACTGTCACGGATCGATCCCACAAGCCCGCCGCCATTGCCGGTGAGCGTCGCCACGGCAGAGGCCATTTGCGCGGCTTGGAAAGCGGAGATTTCGCTGATGCTTTTGCCGAACAGAAGCTGGGCGAGGATCTCGTCTTCGGGCATTTCCGGTGAAGAGGACAGGGTGAGTTCCGGGGAGCTGACCGTGCCTTCGGTGATCAACTGGACCGTCAGATCATCGGTTTCCGTCTCGGCAACCAAGCGAATGACCGGGTCAAGTTCGCCCTGCAAGGTGACATAGCCTTCTTCCATCACGATGCGTTTGCCCATCAGGGACATGCGTCCGCGCAGGAGGGAGAATTGCCCGACGGGAACGATATCCGCCGTGGTGCCGCGCACCCGGAGACGCCCGCCCAATTCGGTGTCGAGGCCGCGTCCACGGATATAGATCTTGCCGGGTGCGTTGATGCTGATGTCGAGGCCATAGGCCACGCTGCTGCTGCCGCTTGCGGCGGCTTGGGCGATCAGCCCGGCTTTGTCGCGGGTCTCGGTTACGGCCGCGCTCGCGCCGCGATGGATGATGTCGGGGACATCGCCGCCGCTGCCGAAGGAATTGGTGGCGATGTTGACCTCGGTCTCGCCAAGCGTCAGCGCCCCCGCAATATTCGCCCCGCCGGTCAGCCCGCCGATGACGGTCAAATCACCGTCAATCGAGGTGCTGTAAAGCTGCGAGTCCGTGAGGCCGAGATCGTTGAGGCCGATGGCCAGATTGGCCGGAAGCGATCCGCTCAGCCCGACGCTGCCGCTGGTCGAAATGGACCCGCCGCTGTCAGCGCTGGCGAGAAAATCGACCTGCGCCTGCTCACCGTTCAAGGACACGGTTGCGCGATCCACAGCGAGCGCGAGATTGGCAGCGGAGACGATGATCCGCGCCCCGGATTGGAGCTGGACCTGACCGCTGACGGAGGACAGCGCGAGGGGGCCTTTGACCGAGAGATCGAAAGCGGATGTCCCTTGGGTCACCACGGCTGTGGTAAAGCTGTTCGCGAGGCCGAGCGGCGCGGTGCCTTTGAGGGTCAGGTCTGCGGTGCTGAGGTCTTGCGTCAGGCTGCCAGAGAGCGTCGCCGCAGAGCCGCCGGGGCCATCAACCGTGGCGTCGGTCTCCCAAGGGCTTTGCGCATTGGCGCGGGTGATGTCCGCCGCCACGGTCAGGGGGCCGCTGAGCCCCATGCCAAGGCGCGCCACATCGTCGAGTTTCGCATCAAAGGTGAAATCGCCGCTGTCGTTCAACAACGTGCCTTTTGCACTGGCCTCAAGCGCCGGGGTCGCGACCTCGGCCTTTTGCACGGTGATGCCGGTCTCGTCGCGTTTGGCGATCAGCGAGACGGTGCTCTCGCCGCGCGTCAGCGCATCGACTTGCGCAATGCCGGAGCGCAGATCGGTGCCGGTGGCGTCCACGGTGGCGTCAAAATAGCCCGCGAGGGGGGTGACGCTGCCGTTGATCTTGGCTTTCAGCGCACCGGACAGGTCTTGACCAACCAGTCCCGCAAAGGTGGCAAGCTCTGCAACATCGATGTCCAGATCGCCGGTGAAGGCCAGTTCGCCTTGCGCGGCGGTTTCATCAGTGGTTGTGGCCTCGCTTGTCGTGTCCTCGCTCGCCTGAGCCTCTTGCCCGGTGGAGAGCAAACCGGACAGCGCCACGGTCGAATTGCCGGGGCCGGTGACTTGTGCGGCGGTGCTCCAAGGCGTCTCCGCCCCCGTATGGCTCATGTTGAGTGTCAGGCTCAGTGGCCCGGTGGCGTTCGGCTCCAGCCGTGCCACGTCATCAAGTTTCGCATCCAGAGACAGCGCGCCACTGTCGGATTTCAAAGCGCCGCTCGCACGCACGCTTAGAGCAGGCGTGGTGATGTCCGCTTTGCGGAGCGTCAGCCCGGTGCCATCGCGCCGCGCTGCAATGGACACGGTGCTTTTGCCGTCGGTCAGCGCATCAAGCTGCGCGATGCCGGAGCGCAGATCGCTGCCCGTCGCCTCCGCTGTCAGATCGAACGTGCCGTTGAGCGGCGAGATGCTGCCGCTCGCCTTGGCCGAAAGCGTGCCGGACAGATCCCGCCCTGCAAGCCCGGAGAACCGCGCCAGCCGGGGCGTGTCGATGGATAGATCGCCGGTGAATTCAAAGCCCGCGTCGAACCCGTTGATGTCCCCGGTCACGGTGGCTTTGGTCGCATCCGTTTTGGCGATCAGGCTTTCGATCTGGAACGGCTGACCTTCTTCCCAGGCCACCGAGCCGGTGAGCGCGGGGGTGGACCCGACCGCGTCTTGCAACGCAGTATCCTCGGAGGCGAACTCTTGCAGCGCCAAGGCGAATTTCGCGGTGACGGCGCCAAGGACAGAGTTGCTCCCTGTCTCGGTATCCTGAACGGTTTTGCGGCTGATCGTACCATCCGCCTCAACGCTGGCCTTGCCGATGCTCAGCCCATCCTGCGTATAGCCGTCCATGTCGATCTGCGCGGTCCAGCTTTCGGCTTTCTCGGCATCATATTCGGCGAGGATTTTGGCGTGATCCACTTGGCTGCGCGCATCGCCAAACGGCAGGAGCACGGGGCGGTCGTCGATGCTGTCGAGCGTGCCGGAGACCGAGAAGGAACTCGGCAGGCCGTCTGCGGCAATCCGTGTCGCGCCGACAAGAGACAGGGTCTGGGTCGATAGGGTGAACCGGTCGAGATCAAAACCGCCTTCGGGATAGGACAGGCCCTGCGCGTCCAGTGTCGAGGAGGGGCCAAAGAAGCGGGCGTATTCGGCGCTGAACAATGGGGTGAGATCGCCCGACAGGTTGGCCGCAAATCGGCGCGGGGCAGGGGCGTCCGGCGCTTCTGGATCGGGTTCTGCCGTGAGCGACACCTTACCGGTCAGGCGCGGGGTGTCGTTGGTGGCGAGCGACAGATCGGCGGCAAAATCGTCAAGCGGCCCGGCCCCTTTTGCGACCAGCGCCAAAGACGGAGAACCGGGCAGGTTGCCGAGCGTGGAGACGATCCCGCCCGGACCTTCTTTCAGCGAAATGTCGAGATCGAGCACTTCGGTTTCATTCGTGTAGGACACATCGACGGAGAAGTTGCCCTCCGTGCCGTCGATCCGCTGAATTTCCAGTGCGGTCGAGCCGGAGCCATCGGCCAGCTTGGCCGAACCGGACAGCGAAAGCTCCACGGGTTCGCCAAGTTTGAGCACCGGCGCGCCGAGGCGCACGCGTTCCGCTTCGATCTGGCCAATGTCGATGGAGACGGGCAGCTCGGGCAGGGAGAATGGCGTGGCTTCCGGATCGGGAAGATCGACGCTGTCGTCTTCCGTCGTTTCCGGCAGGCGGTCGAGGATGATCTCGCCTGCGGTGATCTTGGTGACTTCGACACGGCCCGACAAAAGCGCCTTGCGGCTCCATTCCAACTCCGCGTCGCGCAGCGTGAACCATGTGCCTTCCGCGTCGGAGATTGTCATCTCCTCCATCGTGGCGGTGGAGGACAGAAGGCCCTTGAAACCCTCAATCCGAATGTCACGCCCGCCGCCGGAGAGGTTGTCTTCGAGAAAGCCGACGATCATCGACCGATCGCGATTGGTGTCGTCCTGCGTGGCTGTGTCCTGAGCATTGTCTTGCGCGACGAGCGCGAGCGGCAAGGTGGCGGCCACAGTGATGGGGAGAAGCTTTTTCAAAACGCCTGTCCGATCCCGATATAGATTTGCATCCCGTCGCCCGTGTCGCCCGAGACCGGGCCAGCAAGGTCGAAGCGGATCGGGCCGAAGCCCGTGTCATAGCGCAGCCCAAGACCTGCCCCCGCGTGCCATTCGGCATCCTCGCCGGGCAGCGCAGTGGTGCCGATCCCGCCCAGATCGTAAAAGCCGACGACAGAGATCGCGCCTTTGATTTTGGTGCGCAATTCGCCGGAGAAACCGAAGAAGCTTGATCCGCCGGTCTCATCCCCGCCGCCGATATCGACGCCAAGCGATTGGTACGGTTGACCACGCACGGTCCCGCCGCCACCGGAGAAGAACAGAAAATCGGGCGGCACTTCGGTGTAGTCGGCCCAGAGGATGGAACCGAGCTGCACCCGTCCGGCCAGCGTGAAGCGATCATCCGCCCCGAAAGCGCGATAGGCGCGTGCGTCGGTGAAAATGCGTGTACCGGTGGCCGATCCGTTCACCCCGATAAAGGGCTCAATTTCCGCCTCGACATAGGTGCCGGAGGCAGGATTCAGGGAATTGTCGCGGGTGTCGCGACTGCCCTCGATCGGCAGGATGATATGCGAGAAGCTCCGCGATCCGAGATCGTCCTCGACCTCGGAATAGCGATACCCGATCCCCGCCGAGAAGGTCGTATTGGGTGAGGTTTCGACATCGAAGCCAACCGTGAACTCGCCACTATCCGAGAGGTATTCCGGCTCATCGAGATGTTCGATGGTGGCGTTGAGCATCAGCGTGGTCTTGCGCGTTACCGTGGCCGGGCGGCGATAGCTGGCCTCAAGCGTGGCATCGAGCCCCGTGGAACTGCCGATCCCCGACAGCTCTCCGTCAAAGCGCAGACGGTCGGCATTGTCGGTCAGGTTGCGGTGCATCCAATAGGCGCTGAGCGTCGCGCCTTCGAGCGAGGAGAGTTCCGCCCCAAAGCCCAAACGGCGCGGTTTGTCGTCGATCAGCGTGGCGGTGATGTCGAGGCTGTTGTCCGCATTCAGGGTTTCCGCCTCGCGCAAGGTGATGGAGCGGAAGGTGCCGGTGGCTTGCAGCCGTTTGGTCACAAGTTTGAGCTTGTCTGGATCATAGGCACTTCCCGTCGGCAGATTGGCGATCCGTCTCAGGCGGTCTTTGCGGACCGTGGTTTTGCCGGAGAAATGCAGCTCTCCAAGTCTGACCGCCGGCCCCGGATCTACCGTCAATTCGGCGTCCAGCGTCTGATCCCGGTGATCCGCAGTCACGGTCTGATCGACGAGATCCGCCTTTGCGTGAGACGCCTGACGCCAGCTTTCAATCGCCACATCTGCCGCGTCGCCAATGAGGTTCGACCGTGCGATCTCTCCGCTGGCAAATCCCTCCGGCAAGACCGTGTCCGGTGCCAGCGGGCCGATCTTGGTGGTGCCGAAGACGAACTGCGGGCCGGGTTTGACCTTGATGACCACCTTGTCGATGGCGTTCGGTAGCGAAATCAGGGACATGGACGCGCCTTCCTGCCCGTCCACCTGAATGGAAAGCGTCGGCCCGTAATAGCCTTCGCGGTAGAGCGCGCCGATCAGATTGCGATAATCGCTTTGCACGGCGGCGATGATTTCTTCCGGCGTGGTGACGTCATTTTCGGCTGCCGTCAGGGTCGCGGAAGCGCTTTCGAGCTGTTTCTTGAGATCGTCATCGGCCGTGGTGGTGAGCTTCGCGTCAAAGGCCTGTGCACTCGCGGCGCTGAGCAGCAGAACGCCCGAGAATGCAACTGTTTTGAATGCAGGTGATTTGAGCGCGTTTCGCACGGTCGTTTTCCCTCGGACAGCCCCCCCGTCACCCCAACTATGCGGGGTTCGCCGTCGAGATGAAAGGGGTTCTGCGTGTATTTTTCTCCCCCTTTAACAGGGGCGGGGCAATGAGCGGCAGTTTGTCGCTTGTTCTGTCGCGGCGTGGGTTTTAGGTTGCGCGCGCAATAAAGGAGGGCGTGATGGCCGAATGTGAGATTTGCGGTGCCGCAGGCCCGTTGACAGATGTGACGGTTCAGCCGCGCTTGGATGTCGTAAGCCTTTGTGAAACATGTGCAAACGGTCTGAAGGGCGACACCGTCCCCGAAGGCCATTGGCAGGCCCTGACCACTTCGATGTGGTCCGAGCGCGACGCCGTCAAGGTCGTGTCCTGGCGTCTGCTCAACCGCTTCAAGGAGGAAGGCTGGGCCGCAGATGCGCTCGATATGCTGTATCTGGAACCCGAGATCGAAGACTGGGCCAAGGCCGCCGGTCCCGAAGTGATCCATCGCGACAGTCTCGGTGCGGTACTCTCGGCGGGAGATACGGTCGTCCTGATCAAGGATTTGCCGGTCAAGGGCGCGGGCTTCACCGCCAAACGCGGCACGGCTGTGCGGGGGATTTCCCTCGTTCCGGACAACGCAAACCACATCGAGGGTCGCGTTGAAGGTCAGCGCATCGTGATCCTCACCGAGTTCGTGAAAAAGCGTTAAAAACGATTGTCTTGACAGCAAATACGGTGTCGCAGTACTGCGGCACCGATGCACGCACGGACGTGCAGCGTGTCGTTCGTCGCGTGGCCTGAAACCGGCAAATGAGCGAACCCCTTTGAAAGTTTAAGCGATGGCGGGGACGTTGTTTTCCTCGGGCGATCTGACGGCGGACCGTCGGGCGTCTTTTGCCGAAACCTTGGCGCATCTGGGCGATCTGGCCGGTGCGATCGAAACCCTGTCCGGTGCGCTCGCGCTTGCGCCGAGTTGGGCCGCCGGGTGGTTCCGAATGGGTGAATTTCTTGAACTGGCGGGCGAGACTGAGGCAGCCTGTGAGGCTTGGGACAAGGCGGTTCTGGCCGACCCGAGTGACCCTTTGGGGGCGGGGCTGAAACGCGATCTGTTGCGCAAAGTGTCTGTGGTGGAGGCCATGCCTCCGGCTTTCGTCGAGCTGCTTTTTGACCAATATGCGCCGCGGTTTGAGGCCTCTCTGATCAACAAACTCTGTTATCGCGGGCCTGAGATCGTGATGGAGGCCTTGCATCTGGCCGGGCGGACACAGTTCGGCGCGGTGCTCGATCTCGGCTGCGGCACCGGGCTGATGGGGGCCGTGTTGCGGCCTGTCTCGGGGCATCTTGTCGGCTATGACATTTCCGACGGCATGCTGGTCGAGGCGGATCGCAAGGGCATTTACGATGTGCTCGACAAACGCGACATTGCCCGGCTTGAGGTGACGGAGCAGAGGTTCGATCTGATCGTCGCGGCGGATGTGTTCATCTACCTTGGTGCGTTGGAGCGGGTGATCGGCTGGTGCGCCGGGTCTCTGGCAGCGGGCGGCGTCTTGGCCTTTACCGTGGAGCTGGGCGAGCGGCCGGTGGAGCTGCGCGACAGTCGGCGGTTTGCCCATGCGCAGAGCTATGTCGAGGCGCTTTTGTCCGAGGCCGGATTTGCCTCCGTGCAGTTGACGCCCTGCATCCTGCGCGAGGATCGCGGCACGCCGATTGACGGGCTTGCGGTCGTGGCCAGCGGGCTGGTGCCGCAGGTCGCGCGTGAGGGCGATGGCGATCTGATGGCGCTCGTATGAGATAGCAAAAGGCCCGGACGCGACACGCCCGGGCCTCTTATATTCCTGCGTTTGCCTGAAATTAGGCGAGAACGAGGTTCACCGCAGATTCGCGACCGTCACGGCCAGCTTCGATGTCGAAGGTAACCTTCGCGCCATCGGCCAGGCCGGTGAGGCCGGAACGCTCAACGGCAGAGATGTGCACGAACACGTCTTTGCTGCCGCCTTCCGGTTGGATGAAGCCGAAACCTTTGGTGGAATTGAACCATTTCACGGTGCCATTGGCCATTTTTAGTACTCCTAATGTATGCGTCGCTCGCGAGAGTGCAGCGACCCGGCGTTGTCGTAATCGTTCGATAACTGTGGCCGGTGAAGGAGAACAGAAGGGTCGAAAGAGGTAACTTAGCGCGCGACTTATGACATGTTTGCGCGCCGCTGGATAGGGGAATTTTGCGGGGTCGGCAAAGTGTCGGCTTTGCGTCGGACTTCTGTCGGACCCCGCGAACGCTTTGATCAGACGGGGTTAACCCGTGCCTGTTAGGGTGTATGTCGCCGCCGTTGGAGACCTGCCATGCCCCCGAGATCCCGCCTCACCAAGACAAAGCGCCTCGCCCAAGAGCGCCTGCAACGCCACGCCGATGCGCTGGGCCGGTTCGATGCCTTTGACTGGGACGTGGCGCAGATCGTCCCCGAAGCCTGGGCCACGCTGGAACAAGACTTCGACGTCACCGAGAAGAAGATGAAAGTGACTTTGCGGCTCGATGAGAGTGTCGCGAAGTTTTTCCGGGCGCAGGGGCCGGGCTATCAGGCGCGGATCAACCATGTGCTGGGGACTTACGCGCAGATGAAGATCGCGGAGGTGGCGGTGACGGAGCGGAAGATGAAGGCGATGGACCGCGCGCGGAAGGCAGGGTTGAGTGTGGAGGAGCAGTTGGCGGCTTGGCGGGAGGCGGAGTGAGGCCCGTAAAGAAAACAGTCCGGGGGACTGTTTTCAGGGTCGAACGCGCGGAGTGAAGCGGAGCGCCGGGGGGGATGGAGAAGTCGCTTTTAAATGGAGACCAATCAAAGATGCGCAGCATCTTTGACGCGCCTTACCCTTCCCCCGCCACGCCGGAGGCGTGCCGACTATGATCGGCGCACCTTTGGTGCGACGGGAAGGCGCATTTCACGCACCTTCCCCTAAGGGTCAGGCGCGGGGTTAGGATGCTTCGCGATCGTATCTAGGGTGTGTAACCAACTGGTTTAATAGCTGCGCAGTCGTCGCAAGCAGGTCTTGTGCCTGATCGGAGGTGTAAAAGGTGTCTGGATGAGCCGTTGGATTGCGAAAACCTTTGCGGAAAATGTCCAAAGTACCTTTTTGAGCGTCATCAAGGGCTTTCCTTTCGACGAGATGCTGGACCATGTTGTTCCACATTGCAGGATCTTTGCGGCCTTTTTTAACCACCGATAAATACAATTGTTTTAATGTGCATTCACAGGCACGCATGATATGAAAAGCAGCTGCAGTGGGTTGCTCTAGTAGAATTGATTTTCCTGCGCACTCGACGTCCATTTGAGCATTTGGAGGTAGCGAAGCAAAAATAGTCTCACCGACTACGGCTCCAATGTTGTTGAATAGATAGTCGGCATTGTATCTTTTTTCTTTAGGAAAGAAGGCGGTTACCTCCTGTGCTTCGCTATCAATAACAAAACGAAGATCATTCATAAGTCTGCACAGATCATTTGCTTGATCGGCTGATATTTGATTGTCATCAGATGAAAAAATCTCTGTGAGTTGTTCAACATACTCCCTCATTTTCCAAGAAGCGTTGATCGAGACTTTCATTTGATTTTTTGTAATAAATTCAAATATCTGATCTATATTTTCTTTGAGCATCCCCTCTCCGTGAAAGTACCAACCTGCTCGGGCGTCTTGTATGTACCTGACTGATGTTCCGAAATGTATATATTCAGAAAGACTGCTTTGTTCCATTTGGGGCCCATGAAAATAATTCGTTTTATGGTGAATACACATGAAAGGCGCCCGAGGGCGCCTTTGTCAATCTTCCTGATCTGAAACCTTCCGCCCCTGCTCCACCGGGCGCGAACGCGTATTTTCTTTGAAAATACACTGCCTCGCGCGCCTCGAAGCCCAAGCGGAACTACAAGAACTCCCCGCGCTTTTAGCGCGAGAATTTCTTGTATTTCAGTCGCTTGGGCTCAAGCGCATCCGGTCCCAACCGGCGCTTCTTATCTTCCTCATAATCCTCGAAGTTGCCTTCGAACCATTCCACATGGGCGTCGCCTTCGAACGCCAGAATGTGGGTACAGATGCGGTCGAGGAAGAAGCGGTCGTGGGAGATGACCACGGCGCAGCCGGCGAAGTCGGTCAGGGCGTCTTCCAAAGCGCGCAGGGTTTCCACGTCCAAGTCGTTGGTCGGTTCGTCAAGCAGCAGCACGTTGCCGCCGGATTTCAGCAGGCGCGCCATGTGGACGCGGTTGCGTTCACCGCCGGAGAGGACGCCGACTTTCTTCTGCTGATCGCCGCCTTTGAAGTTGAAGGCGGAACAGTACGCCCGGCCGTTCATCTCCGCGTCGCCGAGGGCGATGACCTGTTGGCCATCAGAAATGGCCTCGAACACGGTCTCGTTCGGGTCGAGATCGTCGCGGGACTGATCGACATAGGACAGCTTGACCGTGTCGCCGTATTCGACCGTGCCATTGTCCGGTTCGAGTTGGCCGGTGAGCATGCGGAAGAGCGTCGATTTGCCGGCGCCGTTCGGGCCGATGACGCCGACGATGCCGCCCGGCGGCAGGGAGAAGTCCAGCCCCTCGATCAGCTGCTTGTCGCCCATGTGTTTCGACAACCCATTGACCTCGATGACCTTGGAGCCGAGGCGCGGGCCGTTCGGGATGACGATCTGGGCGCGGGTGATCTTGTCGCGCTCGGACTGACCGGCAAGCTCGTTATAGCGATCGATACGCGCCTTTTGCTTGGACTGGCGGGCTTTCTGGCCCTGCCGCATCCACTCAAGTTCGCGCTCAAGGGTCTTCTGGCGGGATTTGTCTTCCTTGGCTTCCTGTTCCAGACGCTTGGCTTTCTGTTCCAGCCACGCGGAATAGTTGCCCTCGTAAGGAATGCCGGCGCCACGGTCCAACTCAAGAATCCAGCCGGTGATGTCATCAAGGAAGTAACGGTCGTGGGTGACGATCAGGATCGTGCCCTTGTACTCGATGAGGTGCTGTTGCAGCCACGCGATGGTCTCGGCGTCGAGGTGGTTGGTCGGCTCGTCGAGGAGCAGCATGTCGGGGGCTTCGAGCAGGAGCTTGCACAGCGCGACACGACGTTTCTCACCGCCAGACAGCGTGGTGACATCGGCGTCATCGGGGGGGCAGCGCAGCGCCTCCATGGAGACGTCGATCTGGCTGTCGAGATCCCAGAGGTTCTGGGCGTCGATCTCGTCTTGCAGCTTGGCCATCTCCTCGGCGGTCTCATCAGAATAGTTCATGGCGAGCTCGTTATAGCGGTCGAGGATCGCTTTTTTGGCGGCCACGCCCAGCATCACGTTACCGCGCACGTCGAGCGACGGGTCAAGCTCCGGCTCCTGCGGCAGATAGCCGACCTTCGCGCCCTCTGCGGCCCAGGCCTCGCCTTGGTAGTCTTTGTCCATGCCCGCCATGATGCGCATGAGGGTGGATTTACCGGTGCCGTTGACACCGACCACACCGATTTTGACGCCGGGGAGGAAGGACAGGCGGATGTTCTCGAACACCTTCTTGCCGCCGGGGTAGGTCTTGGACACGCCGTCCATGTGGTAGACGTATTGATAGGCTGCCATTGTACGGGCTCCTTTGGGGGGAATGGTTTGGGCGGTGGTTTAGCGTGAGAGCGGGGGGGATGGGAAGGGGTATCTCTGTATGGGATTTCGCTATGCCCGCATGTTTCATGCCGCTAAGCTCTTCGAAACCATTGAAACCGAGATTGATATGCCGAAGCCAATTTTCCAAATCACTTATGCGGATCAACAGAAAAAGGAGTTTCCAAACGCGACATCTGTCCGGAAATTCTTGGATACAGAACAGGAAGTTTGGCAACCGTTTCTCGATGAGGTTTTGAAAGAGGGTTCTTTAATCCAGAGGCATCATCAAGCGTTCACGCATAGGCATCAGAGCGTGAACTTTGTCTTGCTCTTGGAGCCTTTTAAACGAATGCGTGACGACCTTTTAAAAAGTTCTGAAACAGGTCGAAACTGGCAGGCGGATACCATGGGGCCGCCTCCGTCAGATAGCTTGCTTGGCAGATTGATCATTGGCCTGTTCTCATCGGGATATATGCCGCAATCTGTCGACGTTTACGTTTATTATCTTTCACTTCCCGGAAGAGGGCAAAATTTTCGTAATTTAAGTTCTGCTATAGCTCGCGGGCAGCGCTATTTCGAAGCGGCTTATGCCGTTGAGGCGATGCCTTTTGGCAAGGTCTCTGGGGCTAAAGTTGGTGCCGCAAAACGCGCATTAGACGTCCAGCTCGCTGCGGTGAAAGAAGAAGTCGAAAAGCTTCAGAGTTTGCGAGATCAGCTGGCAGAAGAGTTTGAGCAATTAAAGGCGAAAAAAACACAAGAGTTTAGTGCAGAAATCAAAGCCCGGAACTCCGAGGCTGAAGATATGCGTAGTGTTGAGCACGAGCTTTTTTCTGAGATTGAGGAGCAATTCAAAACAGATCGCGCAGCGGCCTTTGCTGACATGCGTCAAACCACTCTGAGTGGGAAACAGCAAAATGAACACAATAAGAGAGAATATGAGGCAATTAAAAAGCTTTTCACCGAAGATATGAAATTTCAAGCCCCTGTTCGGTTGTGGGGTTTGCGAGAGAAGCAGCATAAAAAAGCATCGCAAAATGCCTTTCGATTTTTTATGGGATTGGCGGTTCTTGCTGTTTTGGTGGCGATCACCGTTCCGGTGTTTTTCGGGGATGAAATTGCACAGAGTTTCTTCAATGCGGAGAGCGAGTTTTCGGCAAAGGGGCCTTTGCTGATTGGTGGAATCTTGACCACGATGTCCATTTTGCTCTGGATTATTCGCTTGCAATATAAAGTCTTTTTGAGCGAACGGCATTTGATGTTGGATGCTGCTGAGAAAAAAGCATTCGCGCAATCATATCGCTCTCTGCGCAGAGATCAGGAAGTCAGCAAGGATAGTGAGGCAGTCGTCCTTGCTGCGCTGTTCCGACCAACTCAGGACGGCATTATTAAAGATGATGAAAGCGGATTGGATGTTTCGGCGGCGGCAATTTTAGCCAAGCAATTTAGTAAGCCGTAGCCCTTCACACCCGTTTCTCAAAAAACAAATCCGGGTAGGGATCATCATTGAACCGTTCGATCTCGCTCCACCCCAGCCGCTGATACAAGCCCGCCGCTTCCGGCAGGGCTGAGTTGGTGTCCAGCCTTAACGTCGTGATGCCCATCGCCCGCGCCTGGGCCTCCGCCTCGGCCATCAGGCGTTTGGCCAATCCCAGACCGCGCGCAGATGGGGCGACCCAGAGGCGTTTGATTTCGGCATAGTCTTTATCCGTGCCCTTGAGGCCGACGCAGCCTGAGGGCAACCCGTCGGACAAGGCGACAAGGAATGTCCCGCGCGGGGGGCGCATGTCGTCAGAACCGGCGCGGGCGGCTTTGGCGGGGTCGTAGCCCATGGAGAGGCGGGTGGCCAACTCGGCGTAGTAGCTTTCCAGACAGTGAAAGGCGGTGGGGCTGTCGGGGTCCATTGCCTCGATCTCGATCCGGTCGCGGCCCAGCGCGGAGGCGATCAGGTCCATCGCGGCGAGAAGTTGCTCCGGGTGCGGGTGACGGTCCAGAAGCGCCTGCGCACGGTCGTTGGAGAGCGCCTCATAGGCCGCGTATTCGTTTTGCCCCTCAGGCGTCAGCCTCGCGATGCGGCGGCGTTTGTCGGCGGGGTCTTCCGAGACGGTGACGAGGGCTTCGTCTTCGAGACCGCGCAAGAGGCGCGACAGGAGGCCGGTGTCGAGGTCGAGAAAGTCACGAATGTCCGAGACGGCGCGCCCGTCCGGGCCGATGGCGTTCAACACCCGCGCCGCGCCGAGCGGGCGACCCCGGCCGAGAAAGCTCTGGTCCAGCACGCCGGTTTCCGTGGTGACGGAGCGGTTGAAACGGCGGATGCGGTCGATTGGGGAGAGGGACATGGAGGATACCTGACTTTGGTCTGTTGTTTTGTCAGACTTTAGTCAGCTAATGGGCGGGGTCAAGCCGGGACATGCGGCGATGCGAGGGGCGGCGCTTTCGGACGAGGCATG
This sequence comes from Celeribacter sp. ULVN23_4, assembly GCF_054788345.1. Lineage (NCBI taxonomy): Bacteria > Pseudomonadati > Pseudomonadota > Alphaproteobacteria > Rhodobacterales > Roseobacteraceae > Celeribacter > Celeribacter sp. ULVN23_4. The sequence continues at coordinate 360,280 of NZ_JBTVYO010000003.1, forward strand.
GCGCTGCTCATCCGGCAAGGGCGTGTTGCGAGAAGCCGCTCAAGGCTCCAAATGCGACGAAATTGATAACTGACTGTAATGTCTTCAATTTTCAAATCAATGGGGGGTGAGCTCACCTCGGGTCGGAAACGCCCCTTGGCATTCGGCGACAAGGTTGCGTAAATGCCCGCAAGGATTGGAGCGGCTGCGTGACCCGTCTCGGTCACGAGCGTCCATTGGTTTTCCGGCGAAGTTGCGACGAGGATATCGATATGAAACCTAAGCTCATCTTGCACGCCGGGACGCATAAAACCGGAACAACCGCGATTCAGGCGTTTTGTGCGGCCAATCGGGATATGCTCGCACAGCAAGGTCTCCTTTACCCGACACTTCCGCTTCACGGGAAAAAAGCCGCCCAGCAACATCATGATATTGCGCATGCGCTTGCTGAAAAATCTCAACGGCTCACGATAAAGACGGCAGCTAAGCTCGTGGAGGATTGGGCGCAGGAGCTTCAAGGCACGGACACCACACTTCTGCTCAGTGCTGAACCATTATGGCGCCAATTTGGTGCCAGTGGCCCGTCTCAGGAGGGCAGCGTAGATCAGGAAGATCAATGGTTGGCTGAGCGCCGCGCGTATCTGCTCAAGCTGGCAGATGTTTTGAAGCGGTTTGATACGACCGTTGTTTTGGTCTTTCGAAATCCAATAGATTTTATCCAGTCACTTTATATTGAGAACATTAATACCCGATCTCACGGTATGGACGAAGGGTTTGCGGAGTATCTTGATCGCGCTCAGAAAACTCTGTTGAGATACGGTGAGAATACGCAGCTCTTCCGCGATCTCATCGCGCCGGTTCAATGTCTGAATTATGAAAACCTCTGCGAGAATGGCCTCATCCCTTCCTTCTTTGAAGAGCTGGGGCATTCAATCTCGGACGGAGGCTTCACGGAGCCGAAAGTCGTCAGAAAAAGCCCGACGCCCGCGCATGCGCATATTCTGAACGCCGCGAAACGCTTCGCCTCGCACACTGTCGAACGGTCTGACATGAAAGACTTGCTTGGAGATGACAAGCTGCAGCTCATCATTGAAGACTATGCGCAAGCGAACAAGGGTAAGCAGTTTTGGGAGGGCAAAGGGCAACAGACCGCGTTGTTTGAGGCGTTGGGCGCGAATATCGAGATCATGGAAAACGAATTCGGATTGAACACGTCGAATTGGCGCGAGAGTTTGAAAAGCCGTAAAGAGGCCGAAACTCTTGGTGACATTCCAGACGAAACCCTCGCCAAAATAGAGGAAATTGTGTCTAACTGGGGGACGCGAAAACGATCCCCGCTGCGCAAAATTATGCGGTTTCTGCGGTGAATAATATCGCGACTGTCAGAAGGTGTGGTACTCCGCGATCAACTTCTTTTAAGGGTAAAAGAAAACCATGGAATTGATACTGCATATCGGATCTCCCAAAACAGGGTCCACGTCGCTACAGCAAACACTTCGCAATTCCGAAAACTACTTGAAAAGCAAGGGTGTTCTCTATCCGCGTTGTCCGTTTCACCGAAACAAACAACGCATCGTTGGGCTTTTCTCAGGGAAAGTGCCACGCAACAACAAACCAGTCATGTTTGATCCCCTCCGCCTCCGCAAGCTTCAGAGGGACTGGTTTGCATCGCTTGCGAAACAGATCAAAGAGGAAAACATCCAGCGACTGATTTTGTCGGATGAAACGCTCTTCTTTCCAATTCAATGGGACGTTTTTTCCGAGTTTCAGGCCTATATAGAGGCGCTTTCGCCGTCAAAAATTACAGTGGCGGCATATGTCCGAAAACCCTCTTCTGATTACCCCTCCCGGATACAGCAACGCATCAAGGCTGCATCCAGATTTGCGGCACTGACGCCCCGACCTGTTCGAAGAATATTTGAAGATTATGCGCAAGCTTTCCAGCGCGAGAATATCCGCCCCCGTGTCTTTGATCGCTCCTGCCTGCACGATGGCGACATTGTCTCTGACTTTGTCACAGAGTTTCTTCCTGATATGGGAATAGAAAGAGACCGGTTATCTGAGCCAAGCAAAACAAATGAGACCATGTCTGCGGAATCCACGTGTTTGGTGCGCGACTATCGGGAAAAATTTCATTCCAATCGAGAAAATATCTTTACGCCAGACACACGATATTTGGTGCGTACACTCCAAAAACTGGACAAATCCACAGGGGCTTCTCGGCCGCAGATATACCCTCACATTGCGGAAGCATTGGACTATCAAAATACGGATCTCCTGTGGCTGAGGGACGAATATGGCCTTGAGTTTCCCAATTATGATTATGCGCGCCTTTTGGACCCGGAACGGGAACAGGCAAGCCGTGATCTGTATGGCGCAAAGCTAAAAATTGAGGAAATTCTGGTGACTGACGCGGAGCTCACGAAGAAGATTGCAAAGGCTTTGCTCACCACAGAATGGGCGCGCCAACGTCGGTTTTCTCCCTTTCTCTCTCCGAAATGGTTCAAAGAACGCAGCTCATCTCTGCGGGCGCGCAAAAAATGGCTGGCGGAAATCTGCTCGGAGTGAACCTGCCCAAAGGCGACTGGCCGACTTCTTGGAACGGGCGTGGGCATAGAATTTACACGGCTGTTTTCTGCTCCAGATCTGGGGATACATGGCGCCCCGACAGCCCCTAAACACTTGGCCCAAGTCAGAAAGATTGACAGCCCCCGCCCATGACGCCATGGAGGGCGCTATGCGTTACGAGCTGCCATATGCCCGCCCCGGTCAGGTGATCGGGCTTCTCGGGGGGTCTTTTGACCCCGCGCATGAAGGCCATGTGCATATCACGAAAATGGCGTTGAAACGGTTCGGGCTGGATCGGGTCTGGTGGCTGGTCAGCCCCGGCAACCCGCTCAAGGCCGAGGGGCCGGCGTCGATGGACAAACGTCTCGCCCGCGCCCGTGCGGTGATGCAGCATCCGCGCGTGAAGGTCACGGCACTGGAGGCCTATACCGGCACGCGCTACACGGCGGCGACGCTCAAGGCGATCCGGGGGCTTTATCCGGGGGTGACTTTCGTGTGGCTGATGGGCGGGGACAATATGGCGCAATTCCATCTCTGGCAGGACTGGAAGGGCATCATGGAGACGACGCCCGTCGGTGTGATTGCCCGGCCCGGCACACGGGGTGCCGCGCGCAATTCGGTCGCGGCGCAGAGCTTTGCCCATGCCAAGCTGTCGCCCAAGGCTTCGCGGCTTTTGGGGCGGGGGCCGGTCCCGCGCTGGTGTTTCATCAATGTGCCAATGTCGGATGCCTCCTCGACGGAAATCCGGGCGCAGGGCGGTTGGGCGCGGGACTGAGTGGCCGTCTCTGGCATGTGTCTCTTGGGGTTTGTCTCGGGTTGTTAAGGTTAATCTGATTAAGGTTAACGCTGGAAGAGTTGGCCGGGAAATGTGTTCGTTCCGGCCTCTGTGCCCGTCACGAAGGAACACGGGGAGCGAAAGGCTTGATTTCCCGTCTTGCTGATGTCGCAAAGTCGCGCTTAACTCGCGGGTATGACACGGCACGCATCCCCCCGCATTCCTCGAAGAACAGCCCTTGGCCTCCTGCTCGGCGGCGCAGCGCAGGCCTTGACGCAGGGCGCTTGGGCCGAAGGGCTTGGCGCTTCTCCGATCCCGAAACCGCGCCCGGCGGAGCTTGCGAAACAGGCGCTTCCAACGGGCGATGAGCTTGTGGCCGCCTCGGGGCTGAGCGGCAAGATCAGCTATGCCGTGGCGCAGACGGGGACGGGCGAGACGCAGGAGGTGCGCGAGCCCTTGTTGCGCTTGCCACCTGCCTCCGTGGCGAAAACCGTGACGGCGCTTTATGCGCTTCATCATCTCGGGGCGGACTATCGTTTTGTGACGCGCGTGCTGGCGACCGGTCCGGTGGTGAACGGCGTGGTGCAGGGCGATCTGGTGCTGGTCGGCGGCGGCGATCCGACGCTGGACACCGACGGGCTTGGCGCGCTGGCGGGGCTGGTGCGCGGTGCCGGGATCACGGACGTCAAAGGGCGGTTCTATGTCGATGACACGGCGCTGCCGCGGGTCGAGGAGATCGACGCGGGGCAGGTGGAATATGCGGGCTATAACCCGACGATTTCCGGGCTGAACCTGAATTACAACCGGGTGCATTTCGAATGGAAACGGCAGGGCGAGAGCTACAGTCTCAAGATGGACGCCCGCGCCGAACGCTATGCGCCGGATGTGCGCATCGCCCGGATCAGCGTGGCGGCGCGCGATCTGCCGGTCTTCGATCATGTGGCCGGGCAGGGGCATGACGATTGGACGGTGGCCAAGGCGGCGCTGGGCAATGGCGGGGCGCGGTGGTTGCCGGTGCGCTTGCCGGGGCTCTATGCGGCCGAGGTGTTTCAGGCGGTGGCCGGGGCGCAGGGGCTCAAGCTTCCGCAAGGGACGCGCAAAGCTCTGAGCGGCACGGAAGTCGCCCGGATCGAGAGCGCGCCCTTGAGCATCGTGGTCCGCGACATGTTGAAATATTCGACCAACCTGACGGCGGAGGTGATCGGGCTGACGGCAAGCCGGGCGCGGGGTGTGCGCGCCGGGACGCTGGAGGCGTCCGCCGGCGCAATGAGCGACTGGGCGCGCAACGCGCTTGGTATGCGGCATCTGGCGTTGGTGGATCATTCGGGCCTTGGCGGGGCGTCCCGCGTCACCACTGCGGACATGGTGAACATGCTGACCGCGCCGGGCGTCGAGGCGACACTTGCGCCCTTGATGAAGCCGATCAAGATGCTCGATCAGAAGGGCAATCCGATCCAAAACAGCGCGATCAGCGTCCATGCCAAGACCGGCACGCTGGACTTCGTGTCCAGTCTTGCGGGCTATATCGACGCGCCGGGCGGTCAGCGCATGGCTTTTGCGATCTTTGCCGCCGATCTGCCAAAACGGGAGGCTGCGAAAGCGGCGGGGGCCGGAGAACGCCCACAAGGTGCGCGCACCTTCAACACCCGCGCCAAACGGCTGCAACAGGCGCTGATCCAGCGCTGGGGAGGCGTTTATGCGGGGTGAGGGGGCTCTGGTCCTCTGCTGTGCAACGCGCTCAATCGTTGAGGAAGCTTCGCGCTTCGTAGGCCGATTTAAGATTGCCCCGGTGCCAGTTTGCAGTCGTATTTTTTTACCGCCAAACGCTTGAGGAGCATGTCCATTTGAGCCGCCGAAGTCGAATTGGCTTTTGTGATCGGGTCTTCGGAAGTGTCGCTTTCCGTCGTCAAATCCGCATTGAGACGTGCGTAGGAGGCATCGTCGGGAACGGTTTGGATATCAGAGAAAAGGTCGACACTGGCCTGTTTGATCCGCTGGGCAAACTCGGCTTGAGTTTCTTGTTCTCTCGGGTGGCATAATAGATCAATCTCCTTACCGTCGGGCGTGCCATCGATTGTGACGCTGACATATCCGCTCTCGGACGCGTTGGCGGTTGACGCGGCGTTGAACTTGAGGGTGGCGGCCACGATTATGACAAGCAGTAGGACGGCGGGGAGAAACATTGGAAAAGAAGAAAATTTCATAATGATACAGGTTCTACATAAGAATAAACTGCGGCTAGGCTTAGACCTTAAACTTCGTTGCGTCAAATTTTGGTTTTTCTCACTTCACATGAAAAAAGTTAAAAAACTGTTTACATGAAAGGCGTGTCGACCGCGTGGCGCAGGGGAGAGGGGGGAAATCGCTCCGATCTGCACAAAATACCCACGGAGGAACAGGAGCGAAACCTGTCTTTCTCACGGGTATAAAACGATTTTATAATTGAATGTTGACGCGGTCCGCTAAAGCCAGGAACACAGATTTTGGCGGGCTGCGGTGCAAGGTATAAACATTGCACGCGCCCGCCTTCATCGCGCCGCGTCTTCATCTGACGCTTTAGAGGCGTTTCTTTGTGGAAAACTGCCTCAGAGCACCACGTCATCATGCACAAGCATATACCGCGCCCGCGCCCCGCGTTCGATGGCGGCGGCATGCAGACGGTCGATGGTCAGCTCGTAACGGATTTCTTCCAAAAGGCGCAGCTCTGCCTCATAGGTGTGGCCGTCAGCGGCGGCAACATCGCAGGCCAGCGCATAGGCGGTCTCATAGAGATACTCCGGCAGGTTGTCCCGGATCAGGCCGAATAGCGCGTCGAGACCATCCTCTTCGGAAAACAGATCGAACACCGTCGAGGAGACCACTTTGATCCGGTCCGGATCGTATTCGCCGAAGACCGGCAGGTGGTTCACGATATTCTCGATTGTGACGAGTTCGGCGGTGCGGATTTTCTCGTCGGACATCGACTGGGCGATCATCACGGCGACGAGACAGTCCTGCGGGGTCAGGGAATGGGGAATATCGTTCATTTTCTTGGCTCCTCATGGGGCATGTGCGCTCAAACAATATTGACGGAAGCGGGGAGGGGCAATAGGAAGCGGAGCTTGCGGGACGGACCCGCGCGACAAAAGGATTGCTTACAATGACGGACCTGCGTGACGCTGGTATGAGCTCTAAAGCCTGGCCTTTCGATGAGGCTCGGAAGGTACTCAAACGCTATGAGCAATCCAAGGACAAGAAGGGCTACGTGCTCTTTGAGACCGGCTATGGTCCGTCGGGTCTGCCGCATATCGGCACCTTTGGCGAAGTGCTGCGCACGACGATGATCCGCCGCGCCTTCGAGGTGATCTCGGATGTGCCGACGCGTCTGATCTGTTTCTCGGACGACATGGACGGGATGCGCAAAGTCCCCTCGAACGTGCCCAATCAGGATCTTCTGAAAGAGAACCTGCACCGCCCGCTGACCTCGGTGCCGGACCCGTTTGAAGAGTTCGACAGCTTTGGCAACCACAACAACGCCATGCTGCGCCGCTTCCTCGACACCTTCGGGTTCGAATATGAATTCTACTCGGCGACCGATTTCTACAAATCCGGTCAGTTCGACGACATCCTCAAACGCGCCGTCGAGAAATACGATGACGTGATGAAAGTCATGCTCAAGTCTCTGCGCGAAGAACGTGCTGCGACCTATTCCATCTTCCTGCCGATCCACCCGGAAACCGGCCGCGTTCTCTATGTGCCGATGAAAGAGGTGAACAAGGAAAACTACACGATCACGTTCGATGACGAGGACGGCAAGGAATGGACCCTGCCGGTCACCGGTGGGGCGGTCAAGCTGCAGTGGAAACCGGATTTCGGCGCACGCTGGGCTGCGCTCGGCGTCGATTTCGAGATGTACGGCAAGGACCACTCGACCAACACGCCGATCTACGACCGGATTTGCGAAATCCTTGGCGGCAAGAAACCGGAACACTTCACCTATGAGCTGTTCCTCGATGCCAACGGTCAGAAAATCTCCAAATCTTCGGGCAACGGCCTGTCGATCGACGAATGGCTGACCTACGCCTCCACCGAGTCTCTGGCCTATTTCATGTACCAGAAACCGAAGACGGCGAAGCGCATGCATTTCGACGTGATCCCGCGGGCGATGGACGAATATCACCAACAGCTGCGCGCCTATCCGACGCAGGATGCGGCCAAACAGGCGGCGAACCCGGTGTTCCACATCCACGGCGCGGATGTGCCGGTCTCCGATATGGTCGTGCCCTTCTCGATGCTTCTCAACCTCGCCTCCGTGGCGGGTGCCGAGGAGAAAGAGCAGCTTTGGGGCTTCATCCAGCGGTACGCGCCGGAGGCCTCCCCGGAAGCCAACCCGCAGCTTGATGCGGCAGCGGGCTATGCGGTGCGCTATTACAATGACTTCGTGAAGCCGGAAAAAACCTTCCGCGCCCCGACCGAGGCAGAGCGTGCGGCGATGGAAGACCTCAAGGCGGCCTTTGGCTCTGCCGATCTGGCGCTGGCCGCGATTGCCAAGAAAAACGCCGATATGGGCTCCGACGAGGCACTGCCGGAGGCGGATTTCGCTGACGGTGATTTCCTGCAATCGGTGGTTTTCGCGGTTGGCAAGAACCACGGGTTCGAGAACCTGCGCGACTGGTTCAAGGCGCTCTACGAGGTGCTTTTGGGGCAATCCCAAGGTCCGCGTTTCGGGTCTTTCGCGGCGCTTTACGGTGTCGAGGAGACCATCGGCCTGATCGAGAAAGGCCTGAGCGGCGAACTGTCGTAAGGTCTGGAAAGACGCATCTTTTCAAAGGGCTGCTCTCTGGGGTGGCCCTTTTTATTTGGCGTGACGCCAGAGCCGATACCAGACCGACCAGCGGCGCGAGAGCGCTTCGGGCGTGTCCGCCAAAAGCCGTGCGCCGTCTAAAAATGCCTGTTTCTCATGCGCGGCGATGCGATCCTTGAGACCGTCTTCCAGCGCGGCAATCGTCTGCGGGGACAGACCCGCCGCAGCCGCCTCCTCCCCCAAGACCACCAGATCGTGATGCCGTCCCAACAGCTCGCCCAAGCTTTCGGCGGCGGCGATATGCGCTTTCATTGCCTCCGGCCAGATCGGGGCGAGGATTTGGGCGTGGTAGAAATGATATTTCACATGTTTGCGCCAGTCGTGGAAATCCTCGGCGGCGCGGGTCTCGCGGGCGCGCTCCATCGCGTCGCGGGCCGCGCCATAGGTTTTCGACAGACCCGGAAAGAGCGCTTTGCGACCCGAGTGGCGCAACGTCCAGTCGCGGCTGTCCTTGTGCAGAGCGGTGAGCGCTGCGCGGGCCTCATCCAAAAGCGCGACGGAGGGCGCGCCATAGGCCGTATCGCGCCGCGCCGCCAAATCCGCGAGATAGGGCGCGAGATGCGTGTCCGGCAGATCGACATAGTCCGCCAGATGCCCCAGCGTGTCGCAGCGCACCTTGATATCCCGAAGTTCCGACAGGCCGCGCCCGATGTCGCGCACGGTGCGGTCGGCGGGTTTGAACCCGTCGAAATCCGGCTGCACGAGGCGCAGGAGGCTGCGCATCTCCTTGAGACGTTTGCGAATATCATGCACCGCGACCATTCGCTTTTCGGGCGTGGCGGCGCGTGTCGCCTCGATTGCACGGCTCAATCGGTCCTCTGCGAGGCGCCGGAGGGCCGCGCCTGTGTCGGAATCTTTGGGGCGGATGCGATAGCTCATAACGCGATGATAGGACGGGATCTGTGACCCGCCAATGACAGAGATGCCGCAACCCCCTCATGCCTCCTTTCGCGGCCCTGTTGCGCCACGAGAGCCCGCAGCGCACGGGGTCTTAACGGCGTCGTTAACCCTGCTGCGGTAGACCTTTTCACATCTCAAGACGCATCGAGTGATGGATTGAAAGGGGTTCGGATGAACAAGGCGATTACAGAGGAGCTGGTGCTGATGCCGCCGGCGTTCGAGGACGGTTTGGACGTGTGGTCGAGCGAGGACGGCACGCCCGGTTCCGCGACCTATGACGGCGTGGCCAACGCATCTCTGGTGGTGGCGGATACCGATTTCGGCGCCTGTCTTGAGATCGTCAAAAACGACACGGAAACCTCCTTGCGCTACATGGGCGAGACGCCGCTTCAGCCGGGGATGTATCTTCAGATCAAGGCCCGTGTGAAAGCCATCTCCGGCAATCTCCCGTCGGTGCGCATCGCGGGCTGGGCGGGCGACGCGTCCTTGGCGCATGTCTCCGGCCTGACCGAGATCGGCAGTGAAACGCTCCTGACCGCCTATGGTGAGGTGGTCGAAATCACGGCCATTGTCGGCACGGGCCAGCGCGGCGGGGTCGATATGGCTTGGGGCATTGCGCCGGTCTATGGCCATTTCGGGTTGGACCTGACCGGGGCCAACGGCGGCACCGTGCGGATCGACGATATCGAGATTGCAGACGTTTCCGAGTGGTTCCTTGCCGAGAGTTCCGGCATGATCGACGTGCGCGATTACGGCGCGGTGGGCGATGGCGTCACCGACGATCACGCGGCCTTCAACGCCGCCAATGACGCCGCCGCCGGGCGCAAAGTGTTGGTGCCCGCAGGGACATATTACCTCTCCGATACCGTGGCCTTCACCGAAGAGGTGGTGTTCGACGGCACCGTCACGATGCCTTCTGGCAGCCGTTTGGTTTTGCGCCAAAATTTCCATCTCAACGCCTATATTGATGCCTTCGGGGATGAGGTCGAAGGGCTGAAACGCGCCATTCAGGCGATGTTCTATTACACCGATCACGACAGTCTCGACATGCGCGGGCGGCGCATCGAGCTGGACGAGCCCTTGGACATCGCGGCGATCACCGGTGCCGATACGCTTGAGGTCCGTCGGGTGATCCGCAACGGTCAGATCACCACCGACACGTCGAGTCATTGGGACAATGAGGAGGTGGCCTCGACCGCGAGCTACAGCGCGGCCTCGCCCAAGACCCTGACCAATGTCACGAATATTGCCAATATCCCGGTCGGCAGCCTCGTCACCGGCACGGGCGTCGGGCGGGAGGTCTATGTCCGGGCGGTCAATGTCGGAGATCAGTCGTTGACGCTGAGCCAGCCGCTTTATGCGCCGAGCGCGAGCCAGAGCTACACGTTCACGCGGTTCAAATATGTGTTCGATTTCTCGGGTCTCTCAAAACTGTCGCAGTTTCATCTCTCGGATGTCGAGCTTCTGTGCAACGGGCGCGCCTCCGGCGTGATGCTTGCGCCCGGCGGCAACAATTTCCAGCTGCGCGACTGCCACATCAAATCACCGCTCAACCGGGGCGTGACCTCGATCGGGGGCGGCTGTCAGGATCTGCATATCGACCGCTGCTCCTTTGTCTCCAACGAGCAGACTTTGAGCGCCGTGGCGCGTCAGTCGGTGGCGTTCAACATCAATGCGAATGACTGCAAAATCCGCGACAACCGGTTCCAGCGCTTTGGCCATACCGGGATCGTTTATGGCAACGGGCATATGTTCATCGGCAATCACTGGTTCCAAGGCGATGAGGACAGTGACAGCCCGCGCATGGCGGGGTTGGTCTTTACCTATCCCAATGTGAAATCTGTGGTGACGGGCAATTATATCGACAATTCCTATATCGAGATGACCAACGAACACGACGCCGCACCGGAGTTTTCCTCGGAATATTCCTTTGGCGGGCTGACCATCACCGGAAATATTTTCACCGCGAATGATGTGGCGAGCAGCTTCTGCTGGATCGTGATCAAGCCTTACGGGGCGGGCCATTTCCTTCACGGGCTGGCGGTGCAGAACAACACGTTCAAAACGCTGAACGGGTTCATCGACCGGGTGGATAGGATCGACACGACCTTTGCCGATCTCGAATACAATTCGACGCGCAATGTGATTTTCGAGGGCAATACGTTCAACGGGGTGAGCCAGCTCACGATCAACCCGGTGTCGGCGGAATTTACCCAGAACACGGCGTCGAGCGATTGGGTTCTGGACCCGTCCGGCTATCTGCCTTTCGGCGGCTGGGCGCGGGTGGTGGAGAGCCTCGTGTTCCGCAATGAGCTGACCGACGGTTCGGGCAACACGGTTTTCGCGACGCCCTATGTGACGGTGAATTACGGCAGTAACAGCGACCAGATCCGGCTCAGTTTTCCGCAGGCCGTGAAAGGCACGGTCAATATGATCGCGCGGATGGACCGGCCGATCTGAGACGTGTCAGCGTTCAAAACAGGGGAAACCGGGCGGTTTGACCGTCCGGTTTTTTTACATGGGGCGATGCAAATCGTCCGGCGTGAGCTGATAGGCTTTTCCGAACCCGCCATTGAGATCCGCGCCGAAGGGGACGAAGCTCACGAAGGAGAAATCCGCGAAATCAACGTAAAGCTGCGATTTCGGGTGATGCTTGAGCCAGGCCTCGCGGTGGCTCAGATGCTCTTCGGTGCCATGCGGTACGAAACGAGCATCGGCGCGCACGGAGAGGCGGGGGAAGGCGAGGGGATCGCCCTTGTCAGGGGCTTCGCCCAAAAGCAGACCAGCGCGGGGCGAGCTGCGCAGCGCTTTGGTGTGGGCCGAGAGATCGGAGACCAGCGTCAACCATGCCCCTTTCGCACCAAGCCCGAAGGCGATGCGGGAGACATAGGGCGCACCACTGTCCGGATCGATCACGGCCAGCGCGGCGATGCGCGCCCCGGCGATCAAGTCTCGCGCCATGGTGCGGGCCCCGTCGTCGGTGGGGCGGATTGGAGAGTGCGTATCCTTGGTCATCCCCCTTTTTTAAATAGGGCAAGACCGTCTGACCAGAGGGGATGCGTGAATACTTGATCTTTTTTGTTGGTTTGGTCGGGCGCGGTCCTCATGTGCCCCTTTGGGGGGGGCGGTCTTTGTTTGGCTAAAGAGCCGCGTAGCGACCGACTGTTTCGTTCAGGGCTTTGAGAAAAAACTCAACGCTTATAGAGATTTCATGCAGCTCGTGCGGGTCGAGGCGCGAGGATTGCGAAGCCTCGAAAAGCGTGACGAGATTGCTCCATTCCTGCCAATGCTGGAAATTGTCCACGGCGATGTCTTCTGTCGGAGGGGGCGGCAATCCGAGGGTTGGCGAGGAAAACGTGAGGCCGAAGGCGGAGTCTTCAAAGAGCGTCAGGGTTTGTTGCATGTGCTCAATCTGACGCTCTGCTTCGGGCGTGCCGTCGGCCATATGCAGCAGGCAGACCTCTTTGCCCGCCTTTTGGATCAACATCCTCTGGCGCCCGGAAATGTTGATCATCTTGCCTAGCGCCGGGTCCGATTGCGTGGCTTGCGCTTGGTAGCGGGTTTCAAGGCGCTGAACCAAGGCGTTGGAGACTTTGAGCAAGTCCAGAGAAAGCTCCGACATGGCGGCGAAATCCTCGTAGCCTTTGAGGCGTCCGGCATTGAAGGCGTCAATGCCGCTGCGAAATTCCTCCCACACCTCTTCGATCCGGGTGATGAGGGTCAGTGAGTGCGGATCGGTTTCCGGCGTGAATTTTGACGGACCGCCGCCCTCCTTCAACGCCTGAAGAGAGGTTCGAAATAGAAATTCAGAAGTCAGAAGCGTCTTCTTGTTGGCCATCGTATCGACGCCGATCTCGACATTGCACATGGTCCGCATCATGCGTTGACTGAGCATGCGCTGCCGCCCGGCGACGTCGATTTTTGTCTGTAGCTCCGCATCCGCAAAAGCGCCCGTCGGCTCAAGGATCATGAGCAGAGCGGTCAGCAGAAAGCTTGCAAAGGCGCGCAGGGGTAGGCGCGACGAGATGCGGGGCATGATGAAACCTTTTATGGCGACGCCTTTGCGGGCGGGAATGTGACTCGCCCGCAGGGTAGGCCATAAGGTTTGACAGGGTCTTAACGCGCGCTCAGGCGGCGTTTTCCAGACGTGCCCCCGCCGTGATCCGGTAGCCAAGCCCCCAGACCGTCTCGACAATTTCGGGTGCGCCGCCGCAGGCCGCGATCTGTTGGCGGATGCGGCTCAGATAGACATTGATGATCCGCGCGTCCGGTTCATCGTCCCAAGCATAGAGATGCGTCATCAGCATTTCGCGGGTCACAAGACGTTCGCGGTTGAGCATGAGCAGTTCGAGGATTTCATATTCCTTGCGCGTCAGTTGCAGGGGCGTGCCGGAATGGGTTGCGGTGAGGGTCTCCGTATTGATCATCAGCTCGCCGACCTGCAAGGCCTTGCTGGCATAGCCGCCGCTGCGGCGCACTGCGGCCTTGATCCGGGCGGCGAGCAGGTCGGCTTCGACAGGGCCCGAGAGCACGTCGTCGGCGCCATGATCATAGGCGCGTTTGCGGCTCTCCCAATCGGTGCGCTCGGTCAGGGCATAGATCGGCATCACCGGGTCTTTGCGCCGCAGCTGCGCAATGAGATTGAACGGGTTAATGTCGGGCATGTCGAGATCGAGCACGATGGCGTTCTGTTCTCCGAAATCGGCAAAATCCATCAATTCGCGCCCGTCGTTGACACGGGTGACGAGCATGCCAGCCTCGGCGAGGCCGACGGCGGCGATCATGGCGTTCCAGTTGGTTTCAGCAAGCAGCACACGCATTTGAAATGTCCTTTCAGAGCACATCCCGAGCCCGTGGTGACGCAGCGGTCTGGGGCGGGGAGAGTGGGTCCGTTCTGGACATGTCCGGGCGACGCTTTTGCGGGCCTTGATGAGAGATCGTTTGAATTTTAGCGAAATCGACCGGGGCTTTGGCAAGGATTTGTTATGGTTAACCGTCAGGAATCGTGAGGAAAATGGAAATTCACGGCGCGGTCGTCGCAAATGCGGCGAGGCTTGGGCAAAAGCGCGGAGTGAGTGGGGAGAATAGCCGGAAAACTTTGGTAAATCCGTCGCGGAAACGCCGGGACGTTTCGCGGGATGCGGCACCGTAACCGGGGGAAGAGCGATTCTTCAAAACCGGACTGGCTAAAATGCGAGATATCCGTGCTAAGCTTTCCTTGGCTCATTTCAGGGAGGAGACGATGCCGGTTATTTCCAAGGACAAAACCTGTCAGACGGTTCTGACGACATTCGAAACCACGCCGGGTTTGGCGCATGATCTCATGGAGGCGTTGCAAGCGGCCTATGCGGAGGTGATCTCCAAACAGCCCGGTTTCATTTCGGCGGCGCTGCACATCAATGATGCGCAAACGCGGGTCGCCAATTACTCGCAATGGCAGAAGCGGGAGGATTTTCAGGCGATGCTGCGCACCGATGAAATGCGGGAGCGCAATCGGGTGATCAACGGCATGTGCAAGTCGTTCGAACCGGTGATGTATGACGTGGAGGGGGTCTATTGATGCGCTTGGCTTTGATGCTCTCGGTGCTTGCCGGGGCGGCCTGCGCCGATCCGGTGGGGATCACGGCGGATATGATGTCGGCGACGGTGGAGACGCCTTCGGGGGCGGTGGAAATCTCTCGCATTCAGGACAATGGGAATAGGCTGAGCGGGGACTGGGCGCAGACCTCACGGCCTTGCCCGAATTTCTGCATCCAGCCGATGACGCCCGCCGTGGGCGTCACGACGATTGGCGAGTTGGAACTCATTGCGATGTTGCAGGACCCGGATGCGATGGTGCTCGACAGCCGGGTGAAGCCGGACTTTGACGGCGGGGCGATCCCCGGCGCGGTGCATATGCCGTACACGGAGGCGGCGGACCGGCTGGGCGAGCTGGG
Source organism: Celeribacter sp. ULVN23_4 (assembly GCF_054788345.1). NCBI lineage: Bacteria > Pseudomonadati > Pseudomonadota > Alphaproteobacteria > Rhodobacterales > Roseobacteraceae > Celeribacter > Celeribacter sp. ULVN23_4. The sequence continues at coordinate 375,281 of NZ_JBTVYO010000003.1, forward strand.
CTGTGAGCCGGATTTCGAAGGCTTCATCTGCGAGGGCGATCAGGTGAAGACCGTGGCGCTCTATTGCAACGGGCCGTGGTGTGGCCAGTCGCCGACGGCGGCGCGGCGGATGATCGAGGCGGGCTTCCCGGCGGAGAAAATCCATTATTACCGCGGCGGCATGCAGGTTTGGCGCATGCTGGGGCTGACGGTGACGGGCGGCTAGGGGAAGGAGGCGAATTGCGCTCTTTTCAGAAGGGGGGCTTGATCTTGGGCTGAGGGACCTAGGTAAAAGGTATCACGCCAAAAAAATCAGGGGCCTCCCTTTTGACCTTCGAAGAGCTTCTCTCCGAACTTCGCAGCTTTTTATTCCGTCTCGATTACTTCTTTGTCGATGTCGCCATCGTCGTGGGCGCCATCCTCTTGGGGCTTGCCGTCAACTGGGGGCTCAGGGCGATCATTCGCCGGCTGTTCTCCGATCGCTCGCATGTCGCGCGGGTCACCATGCGCCAAGCGGTGATCCCGATGCGGCTCATGACGGTGTTTCTCTCGCTCATGGTGGTGCTGCCTCTGGTGTCACTGCCCTCGGTCTGGGTGGCGAATATCCGGCATGCGATGGGGATCATCTTTATTCTCGCGCTCGGCTGGGCGGCCTATATCGTGGCGAACCATTTCACCACGCGGGCGATGGGGCGCTATCACACGGATGACGAGGAAAACCTCACCGCGCGCAAGACGCTCACGCAGCTCAGAGTGCTGCGGCAGGTGTTGTTCTTTGTGATCTTCATGTTCACCGCTGGCGGCATCCTGTTGACCTTCCCCGGTGTGCGAGAGATCGGCACGGGGCTGTTTGCCTCCGCTGGTGTCGCCGGTCTTGTCCTCGGGATCGCGGCGCGGCCCGTGCTGTCGAATGTGTTTGCAGGCATTCAGATTGCATTGACCCAGCCCATTCGGATCAATGATGTGGTGATCGTCGAGGGGGAATGGGGCTGGATCGAGGAGATCACCGCGACCTATGTGGTGATCCGCATCTGGGACTGGCGGCGTCTGGTCGTGCCGCTGACCTATTTCATCGAGAACCCGTTCGAGAACTGGACCCGTGACAGCACCAACGTGATCGGGGCCGTGATGTGGCGGGTGGACTATACCGCGCCGATTGATGCGATCCGGGCGAAGGTGAAGGAATTCGTGCAGCAGAGCGAGTATTGGGACGGGCAGGTGGTGAACCTTCAGGTCGTGGATAGCGCGTCGGATGTTGTGGAACTGCGGGGGCTGATGTCGGCGCGAACCTCGCCTCGACTGTGGGAGTTGCGCTGTGAGGTGCGGGAGAAATTGCTGACGTGGCTGCAAGGCGCGCATCCGCATGCACTGCCGCGCACACGGGCGAGTTTCGAGATCAAGGGCGAGACGCCAAGCGGGGATGGGCCTTTGGGCAAGGGGCTGGCGGCGGAGTAGTAGAACGCATCGTCGCGCTCGGCCAATCGGACATGCTCGCATGTCCGAACGCGCCCGACCCGTCCCCATGGGCGGGCGCGTTTCACGCACCAGCCCTCGGGCCGGGCGCTTTGGCTTACCAGACGATATCTATGGTTTGTCCGTTAGAGTGCTTGCACACGCCGACGCCACCTGATGCTGTAATGAGCATAGAATCTGCATAGCGCATCTGGCAATTCAATGAGTTGCCTTGATCACCAAGTAGAACTGCTACGACTTTGTTGGTGCCACCGCTGCCGTAAATTGGGGTCATGTCCGGACCCCAAGCGGTATATGTTGTAGCTCCATCTGGAACGGCTTTTCCGGAGAAATTTTCGGATCCGATTTGGGTGGTGTAGGTTGTGAACCCCATATCTTCTTCGAAGTTGATTTGAACTTTTTCGCCAGTGCCACGCACTTGGCCAGTCATTGTGCCGCTACAGGCGGTGAGAATTGTTAGAGCGAGAATAGAAAGATAGCGCATAAAGCCCCCCGTTACATCAAATGCGAACATATTTGCGTTAAACGCTTAAGCTATGCAACTTAGTCTTGTTACTTCTTCCTCCCCCGTCCAGCCTTACCACCCCGCATCCCCGGTCTCCCAGCCGTAGACCGCCCGCTCTTCGCCTTCGCATCCGCCACGGCATCGTCCACCGCCGATTGCCGCGCCAGCGGGTCGTCGTGGAGCACCAGATCGACGGTTTCCAGACGTTTGATCTCGTCGCGGAGCCGGGCGGCTTCTTCGAACTCCAGGTTCTCGGCGGCCACGCGCATGTCGGTTTTGAGGCCTTCCAACACGGCCTGAAGGTTCTGTCCCGCCGCCGGTTTGTCGACCGTGGCGGTGACGCGGTTCATGTCGACGTCGCCTTGGTAGAGGCCGGCGAGGATGTCTTCGACGTTTTTCTTCACCGTCTGCGGCGTGATGCCGTGTTCCTCGTTATAGGCCATCTGCCGCGCGCGGCGGCGGTCGGTTTCGTCCATGGCGCGCTGCATCGAGCCGGTGATCTTGTCGGCGTACAAAATGACCCGCCCCTCGGCGTTCCGTGCGGCGCGGCCGATGGTCTGGATGAGGGAGGTTTCCGAGCGCAGGAAGCCCTCCTTATCGGCGTCGAGAATGGCGACGAGACCACATTCCGGGATGTCGAGCCCCTCGCGCAGAAGGTTGATCCCGATCAGCACATCGAACGCGCCGAGACGCAGATCGCGCAGGATCTCGATCCGCTCGATCGTGTCGATGTCGGAGTGCATGTAGCGCACACGAACGCCTTGCTCGTGGAGATATTCGGTGAGGTCTTCGGCCATGCGCTTGGTCAGCGTGGTGACAAGCACCCGCCGGCCCAGCTCGGCCATTTTCTTGACCTCATCGAGAAGGTCGTCCACCTGCGTCTCGACCGGGCGGATTTCGACCACGGGATCGAGAAGGCCGGTCGGGCGGATGATCTGTTCGGTGAAGACGCCGCCGGTCTGCGCCATCTCCCATTTCGCGGGGGTGGCGGAGACAAACACCGATTGCGGCCGCATGGCGTCCCATTCCTCGAACTTGAGCGGGCGGTTGTCCATGCAGGAGGGCAGGCGGAAACCGTGCTCCGACAGGGTCGATTTGCGCCGGTAGTCGCCCCGATACATGCCACCGATCTGCGGGACGGAAACGTGGCTTTCATCGGCAAAGACGATGGCATTGTCGGGAATGAATTCGAACAGGGTGGGAGGCGGCTCGCCGGGGGCGCGGCCGGTGAGGTAGCGCGAATAGTTCTCGATCCCGTTGCAAAAGCCCGAGGCTTCCAGCATTTCAAGATCGAAATTGGTGCGCTGCTCAAGGCGCTGCGCCTCAAGGAGTTTTCCCTCATCGGTGAATTTGACGAGCTGTTGTTTCAGCTCCTTTTTGATCCCGGCGATGGCCTGACGGATCGTCGGTTTCGGCGTCACATAGTGGCTGTTGGCGTAGATTCGGACATGTTCGAGCGTGTCGGTTTTCTTGCCGGTCAGCGGGTCGAATTCGGTGATGCTCTCAAGCTCCTCGCCGAAGAAGGAAAACTTCCACGCGCGGTCCTCCATGTGGGCGGGCCAGATCTCAAGACTGTCGCCGCGCACCCGGAAGGAGCCGCGGTCAAAGGCGGTGTCGTTGCGGCGGTATTGCAGCTCGACCAGCTCGCCCATCAGCTCCCGCTGGTCATAGTCCTTGCCCATCTCCAGATCGATGGTCATCGCCATGTAGAGCTCGGGCGAGCCGAGGCCGTAGATACAGGAGACAGACGCGACGATGATCACGTCATCGCGTTCCAGAAGCGCCCGCGTGGCGGCGTGGCGCATCCGGTCGATCTGTTCGTTGATCTGGCTTTCCTTCTCGATGAACGTGTCGGAGCGCGGGACGTAGGCTTCGGGTTGGTAATAGTCGTAGTAGGAGACGAAATACTCGACGGAGTTCTCCGGGAAGAAGCCTTTGAACTCGCCATAAAGCTGGGCGGCGAGGGTTTTGTTCGGGGCAAGAATGATCGCCGGGCGTTGGGTCGCCTCGATGACCTTGGCCATGGTGAAGGTTTTCCCCGTCCCGGTGGCGCCCAGAAGCACTTGGTTTTGCTCGCCGTCTTCGATGGCGGCGGAAATCTCGGCAATGGCGGTGGGTTGGTCGCCGGAGGGCTCAAACGCGCTGTGCATGACGAATTTCTTGCCGCCTTCGAGTTTGGGGCGATGTTTCAGCTCCTTCGGCGGATCGGTCATCAGGCGCGGGTCCATGGGCACTCTTTTCGTCTTTTAAGGGTCGTTTTCTGAGGCGTGGTTAACAGATGATCCCTTTTTGTTCGCCTTTCAAGTCTCATCGGGTCTCATCAAGCCTCCTGGGGGAGGTGCTTGGGTAAATCTCATGGGCAAGTCTTATGGGGGATACGCGTGCGGAAGCACGGAAAGGTAAAGATAGCATTACCACCTAAGGGATATAACATTTAAAATTTTTACAACCTATGCGGTATTTTTCTCTTGCATCAGAAGGGGCACAGTGCCTAACCTGATTGTGCAAGTAGCAGAAAAGACTGTCTCGATCGGGCGTGATACACCCACACACCCCCTCGCTCCCTCATACCCGGTCGGGCAGTCGCTTCGTCTGTTTGCCAATTCCCTCCAGATAAGTTTGATCTTGAAATTTACCCCGCTTCGGCGGGTTTTTTTTGTGCGTCAGAGGCTTCGCCCTGCGAAGGGCTTGAAACGGCTTGCGGAAACGGGGATAACCGGCGCAAGGCAAAAAGGAGTCACCCGATGCGCGCTCGTATCTATCAGCCCAGCCGCAATGCCATGCAGTCCGGGCAAGGCAAGACCAAGCAGTGGCATCTCGATTATGCGCCCGCCTCCTCGCGCGACATTGATCCGCTGATGGGCTGGACCTCTTCGACCGACACACAAACTCAGGTGCGGATGAAATTCGACACCAAGGAACATGCCATCGCCTATGCCGAGACGCATGGGCTCGACTACGTCGTGCAAGAGCCGCATAAGCGCAAACATAACGTACGCGCCGGTGGGTACGGCGAGAATTTCGCCACCGACAGACGCGCGCCCTGGACGCACTGATCCGGCCAATTTGTGACGACAGATGAGCGCCGGTTCGTCCCGGCGCTTTTTCTAACCCGGCCCTCGCGGCCAAAGAGCGGTCCCTTAGCTCAACTGGATAGAGCAGCTGACTTCTAATCAGCAGGTTTGGGGTTCGAGTCCTCAAGGGATCGCCAATTTTATATCATTTAATCTGTGTACTAGGCGTTTCGCCACTTCCCCGCCGAAATATGGGGGTGGGGGGCAGCGCTCGGACATATCGCGCTCTCGAAAATATATGAGCCCTAAAGCGATATGTTTGGCGCTCGGAAGTAGGACGTCGCTGGATATATCCGGCAAAAGGTGCAAAGTAGGCCGGTCAGTTTCAAGCGACTGTCTCGGTCACGTTCGGGCGAAAGACATAGCGGCGGTCGAGTTGGAATTTCACCACATAGCCGATGCCGAGGCCGAGGATTGCGCCTGCTTCGCGCGCGGGTGTGCTGTGCCAGATCCACCACGCGCCCGCTTCCATGCCCCAGAAAATCGCGGTGGTGATCAGCCCCATCGCGGTATAGAGCCCGAATTTGCGGCCATGCGCTTTGGCCCCGGTTTCCATGTCGTAAAAAATCCAGCGCTTATCGAGCAGGTATTTGACCACAAGCCCGATGCCCGTGCCGGTGATCAGCGCCGCGAGGAGGGCGCCGGGGAGGGTCCAGAGGGCGATCACGATGCGCTGGGCACCGAGATTGGCCAGCGTCGCCACGGCAGCGAAAAGGCCGTAGCGCAGAACCAGAGCGGGCAGCGAGAGCGGTGTGGCTTTCACAGAACCGCCCCCGCGACGCCCAGAGCGAGAATGAGCATAAAGGACAGCAGGCTGACCCTGTCTTTCGCGGCGAAGAGCACCGGGTCGTCATTCATCTGGCCGCGATGGGTGATCATTACCATGCGGTTGATCCAGTAGAACAGCACCAGACAGGCGCCCCAGAGGTAGACGGGCTGGGCGTAAAGTTCCGCCACTTTCGGCGCGCTGATGTAGAGTGCCAAGACCAGCACGGAGACATAGCCCGAGGCGAGCGCCATCATGGTCACGACGGGCACGTCATCGACATGATAGCCGCGGCCATGGGCTTGGAGCTTGCCGGACTTGCGGCTGTCGACCAGTTCGGCCTGACGTTTGACGGCGGCCAGCGAGAAGAAGAAAAAGATCGAGAAGGCCAAGAGCCAGACCGACATGGGGATGCCGGAGCTTGTGCCGCCCGCGAGAATGCGGATCGTGTAGAGCCCGGCCAAGGCGAAGACGTCCACAACGAGCTGACGCTTGAGATAGAGCGAATAGGCCGTGGTCAGGACGTAATAGATCAGCATGACCTTGAGAAACGGCAGGCCCAGCAGGATCGCCGGGATCAACCCGGCCAACAGCAGCGAGATCGCCATGACCGTGCCGCGCGCAATCGGAATCGTTCCGGCGGCGAAGGGGCGCAGGCGTTTGCGCGGGTGCGCCCGGTCGCCTTTCAGATCGAGCAGGTCGTTGAGCACATAGACCGAGGAGGCGATGAGGCTAAAGGCGACGAAGGCGACGAAGGCGCGGAAAAAGACGCCGAGGTTCAACTCATGCGCGGCCAGCATCGGGACAAAAATCAGGATGTTCTTGAGCCACTGATGCGGGCGGATCGCCTTGGCATAGGGGCGCAGATCGCGGGTTTTCGTTGTCAGATGCTCAATCGGGCCTTCGCACGCGACCTGAGCGCGCAGGTCCGGCTTGGCATTCACGGTGATCGCGGCATCGGCGACCTTCCAAATCGCCAGATCGGCCTCGTGATCGCCGGCATAGCAAAACCCGCCCTCGCCAAACTCCGCGACAAGGCGCTCTGCCTTTGCGGGGCCTTTGAGATTGGACTGACCGTCGGAGCCAATCACCACATCGAACAGCCCGAGATGCGCGGCAATCTTATCGGCGATGGCTTGGTCCGTCGCGGTGACAAGCGCAGTCTGCCCGCCGCTCTCGCGCCATGCGCGCACCCGTTCGATCACCGCCGCATCATAGGGCAGGGTGGTCACATCGACATCGGAGCGTTCCGCCAAGAGCCGCTTGAGCGCCGCCTTGCCGTTCGAGAGCGCTTTGAGGGCGCGAAACGGCAGCTTCCAATCCCGCGCAAAGCCGGACCAGAAGGTTTCATAGATCATATCAGAGCGAAGAAGCGTGCCGTCGAGATCGACAACAAGGGTCTGAGGGGCCTGTTTCAAAACAATTTTCCGAGCGACAACACGAGATGGTGCAAAGACTGTATGGCGTGAGGGGGCGTGTCAATGCTTGAGCGGGTAGGGAGGGCTAATCTGTTGGGAATTGGAGCGGGGTGAGGCTTGGCGGTGATATTTCATTTTGCATGATTTTGCAGAACAATCTTGCTAGCCTCTCGGCGTGTTGGGGAGGTGAGCCATGGAAGTGGCAGTTGTTGTCATTGTTTCTGTAATTTTTGTCACGATTGTCGCCTATCTGAAATCGCCCTCTGTTCGTGGCGCGCTGGGTGAGGCGCGGGTGAACGCATCGCTCCAAAGTCATCTTGGTGACGTTCAGTATCGAATGCTTAAAGATGTGACCCTGCCCACGTCGCGAGGAACGACGCAGATTGATCACATCGTTCTTTTGCGTTCCGGTGTTTTTGTCGTCGAAACCAAGAATATGTCGGGTTGGATTTTCGGCGCTGCAGGGCAAGCGCGTTGGACACAAGTGCTGCCGAAATTCAAAAAGCAGTTTCAAAATCCGCTTCGACAAAACTATGGCCATGTGAAGGTTGTGCAAGCGCTGCTCGAAATTCCTTCTGAGCATGTCTACAATGTTGTGGTCTTTGTCGGTGACGCTAAGCCGAAAAGTCCTATGCCTCCAAATGTTCTGTGGGGGGCTTCGGGATTGTCGGATTACATCAAAATGCGTCGAAACCCTGTATTTTCGGAAAGTGATCTTCATCGATTTGAAGAGCGGCTCAAGTCGCGCGCGTTAGAGGCGACCCGGCGAACACGACGAGAGCATGTGAGGTCTGTGAAAACGCATGTTGCAGGCAAGGCCATTGATAAAAGCAAATGTCCGCTGTGCGGTGCAAAAATGGTTGAGCGCACCAATAGGAAAACGGGAGAAACTTTTCGGGGATGTTCGCGATACCCGAAATGTCGAGGGTCACGGAAGAACTGAGAGGCTTCTTGTTCCCAATTGTCTTGCTGCGCTCGTTGTCTGCGGGGGAGGCTAGCCTGACGGAATGGTGCTGACGACGACTGGCGTAGAATTGGCTTCACGACGGCGAAGAACGGTCGGGAAATGTGTGTGGGACCACTGTCGAAACTTCGAGAAGTTTGTGGAGGCGAGTACCGGAATCGAACCGGTGTACACGGATTTGCAATCCGGAAAATTTCGTTGATTTCAAAGGGGAAAATTGTAAACGGACTTGTTTCGTTCAGGGTCACTTTTCAGTAGGTTACGAGGCCCAAGTAAACGGTTTTTCACAGTCTCCCGCTCTGGCGAAAGGGCAAAGAAAAACCGCTGAGGGGGCGGCCACCCACCTCAACGGCATAGAAGAATATTTCCTCCCCAATACCTACGGCATTTCCGGTCTGACCTCAACCCAATTGGCGGTGAGATCATGAGCTGGCGCATCGCAAATGAATGCGCCGAGCGCCGCTTTGGCAGCGCCGCACGCAAGCAGATCATCATGTTCCTGGCCGATAAGGCGAGCGATGATGGCTCGGGCATCTGGTGTTCCAAGGGGACGATCCAGCGCCACACTGAGCTCAGCGAAAGCACCGTCAAACGCACCATCATCGACTTCCTGCGTGAAGGCATTCTGATCGAGACAGGGCGGCGGCAATGCAAGAACGGCTACACCGTTATTTACCGCATCGTTCTGGAGCGCGTGGCCGCGCTAGAACCCACTGCAGAGCCCGAAATTGAGACGGGGTTCACTGTGAACCCCGTCCAGCCTGAACCCGGTACGGGGTCCACGGTGAACGGGGTACGGGGTTCACGGTGGACCCCAAACCATCCTAGAACCATCCATAAACCACCTACGCGCAGGCGCGAGGCGGCGGCGGAGCTTGAAGATCTTGAAGTTGAGAGGATCTTGGCGGCCTATCCCGAAGACAGGATCCGAGACCGGCGGACCAGTCTGCGCTTGATCGCTGCGGCCCTGAAGGCAGGGCTGAAGCCCGATGATCTGAAGCAGGCGGTCAAAGCCTATGCCAAGGAAAGCGAAGGTTACACGCGCAGCAAGGTTTGTTTCTCGGACAACTGGTTCAAGATGCGGCGTTGGGAAAAGGGGCTGGCCCAGATCCAGGCCGACCGAGAGAAAGCGCGAGAGGCCGAAGCCAAGGGGCGCGCCAGCCTCGCCGAGTGGATCCACGAGCGCCATCCCCTGTGCCGCCACATCACCAACCGGCAGATTGAGGATTTGGTCGCGTCAAAACTGGTGACGCCCGAGCAGGTGCGCGCTGCGGGGCTGCAGGTGTGACTTTCGAGGGAAGGGAACGCAATTGTTTCGTTCGAGACGACGCGTTGGATGAGTGCGGTTAGGTAATAAGCCATGTTTCGTAAGGGTGACCTTAATGCTCTCAATGTTATATTTAGATAACATAAGCAGTGGTGCAAGCAGTGGCGTTGGATCGTAAGGTTAAGCAGTGAAAATTGACAATAATGTTATTTCAACGTAACATATTGACGCTTAGTGTTGCTTGGAGGTTTCATTATGGCTGTTTCAATCAAAATGCCCAGGGCGGCGCGTAAGGAGCTCGTGACACTTGGGGAAAACATTCGTGTTGCGCGACTGCGCCGCAAGTTGACCGCTGAGATTGTTGCGCAGCGTGCTGGCACAACGCGGCAGACCATCGCCAAGATCGAAAGCGGGAACCCTGCAGTTAAGATCGGCACTTACGTGGCAGTACTGCAGGCGCTCGGCCTTCTGAAAGGCTGGGGGGATCTCGATGACCCGGTTGGCGAGCAGATGGCCCTGGATGACCTCCCGCAGCGTGCGAGACTGAAAAATGGTTGAGGTCTGGATCGACTGGAAAGGGCTGAAACGGGTTGGCACGCTCCACCGCACAGCGGGGCGTGGCAGAGAGCGGGTGTCCTTTACGTATCATGACGATTGGCTTGCCGACGAAAATGCCTTCGGGCTTTCGCCGGACATGCCTCTCGTCAGAGGGCAATTCGTGCCTGAGGCAGGGCAGGACATGCTTGCACCGCTTGGGGATTCTGCCCCCGACACCTGGGGACGAACGGTGATGCGGCGCTATGAGGGGCGCATGGCAGAGGCCGAGGGGCGACGTCCGAGGACGCTGCAAGAAACCGACTACCTGCTTGGGGTGAATGACGAGACCCGGTTGGGTGCGCTGCGCTTCAAGGTTGATAGCGAGTTTCAAGCGCGCGAAGGCATCGGCGTGCCTGCGCTCGTAAGCCTCGGGGATTTGCTTCATGCGTCTCAGCGCGTTCTGCGCGGTGAAGAGACTGCTGAGGACCTCAAGATGCTGTTTGCACCGGGAAGTTCTCTGGGCGGCGCTCGGCCGAAGGCCAGCATTCTCGACCAACACGGCCGCCTGTCTGTCGCCAAGTTCCCGAAAGAGACCGACACCTATTGCGTGGAACGCTGGGAAACCATTGCACTAGAATTGGCAAGACGCGCCGGAATCACGGTTTGTGATCACACGCTTGAGATGGCAGGCGACAAGCCGGTTTTCTTGTCCCATCGGTTTGACCGGAACGGTGACGGCAGGATCCCGTTCATCTCAGCCATGGCGATGCTGGGCGGCAAAGACGGCGAAAGCTACAGCTATTTGGACCTGGCAGATATTATTACCTCGGAAAGCGTCACGCCTGACCAAGATAGAGAAGAGCTCTACCGGCGGGTTGCCTTTTCCATTCTCGTCACGAACCTCGATGACCATATGCGCAATCACGGTTTTCTGCGGGGGCGTGGCGGATGGCACCTCTCACCGGCCTACGACATCAACCCTGTGCCGAACCAACCGCGTGTGCTCAAAAGCTACGTTGATGACAACAATCCGGACGCCAGCATTGCCCTGCACCGCGCGCAACATGAATCCTATCTTCTCGAACGCGGCGAGGCAGACCGCATCATTGCAGAGGTAGCCGAAGCAACTATGGCTTGGCGTGACGTTGCTCGGACTTTGGGGGCTCCGGAGAGGGAAATCAAGGAGATGGCGACAGCCTTCGAGCACGAGGAAGCGGATTTGGCGCTAACGTGAGCTGGGGCCGTTGTGGAATTGGATTGACCGAGAGCCGTTTGGCTGCAGCGGGATTTTGAGGTCCTTGGTCTTTACGATGCGTTACGACGTGGCAGTCGGTTGTGGAGTGCCGAACTCAGACCCTCAACGCCGTGTTTCTGATTGCTGAACATAAGCGGGCAGCCGTAGCAGGCGCGGTGTAAGCCCCGCTTCAACAAGAAAATTCCCCTGCGCCAGCGCATTCCTCGCGAAGCAAGTTTCTCGCTGACAGCCACTTGCTGCCAGCTTTGGCCATGTTCATCGAAACACTCAAAGTGAGGATCAAAAATGGCTACTCAAACTCTGAAACTGAACGTCAAATCCGGCGAAAAGGACGGCAAAAACTTCTGGGACCGCTGCGGCGTCCTCTTCGTCAACACCGACGACAGCGGCAACATCACATCGATCAACGTCAAACACAGCATGTTTCCCGATGTCGAAATGGTCGCCTTCCCGCGCCGCGATGAAAATCCGGTCACCGAGTGATCTTAGCGCCAGGGCGGGTTTCCCGCTCTGGCATTCTTCTGGGGCGACAGAACTAAGCTGTAGTTCGGCTTTCAGGTGAAATTTCGTGGGCATGGGCGATTTATTTCTGCCGTATTCACTTCGCTATCGGCTGGACTGTAAGGACGTATTCGCACCACGTCGCCGGTGCCCTTGGGTTCCCGATCATGGTCAGCTAGGCTTTCGAGATGTGTAGGAACGCCGCTGATTTCAGATTTGTCCATGTACATCCAAGAGTACTGCTGGTCGGGGCCTGTCTGGACGTGAAGAGGAACGGGACGGAAGGCCTTTCGCAGGGCAGTCCGGCCAAAATCTTGAAATCATGCTGCGACGCTTGCAGGTCCTGCATCCGCTGGTTTTTCCATCGCCGCAACTAGATGCCTACAGCTTAGTCAATGCACATTCACTGCCAAGATATCCCGAGCGCGAGGGATATGATGGGAGCACGCAGCCACGCAAACAGGACGTTCTGGCACCCGAGAACCGAGCTAGGTTCATTGCCCGTTTGCAGCGCGTTCAGCCCGAAATCATCGTTTACCTGGGAAAGGCGGCACAGTTCGCCCACGAAGTGTTTGAAGAGCATATTCCTGACATAAGAGCCTACCGAACAGGGCACCCATCAACCCAAGCCTGGAATACTCCGCGCCAATATCGAGGCATGCCGCGAGAAGAAAAAATCCGCCGCTGGGCTGAAGACCAGTTCGCTGCAGTTGAGTGAAGTCGGCGCACGGCCCGAAGCGTGCGAAATTGGGTTGCCTCTGTTCTGAG